>CAMZKG010000113.1 GCA_947311105.1 uncultured Saprospiraceae bacterium | reverse complement strand
TGACGCAGAGTAAGGTGAAATTTGAAGATTTTTGGAAGGGATTTCTTTTTATTCATACACCTTCAAATTTTGCCTTAATCAAGGAAGACGTTGGAGGCGTGGCAAGCTACGTCGGAGTATTGTTTTTTTACCGAACCATTGTTATTAAAATTGTTACTTTTTTATTTTTAGTTATTCGAATAAATAGTTATCTTTGCTGTTGGATTGTGAGGCAATAGGCCTTTTTTAATGTATATACTGCCTTATAATTCTGTTGGTACTTTTGACATATTGGTTGAGGGTACTGGTATTGGTTGTGATGATTATCTAGTATACACTACAACAGTTAGAGCTGGAGAAACATGTGTTGATAACTTCTCTAAGGCAACACACACCTTGACTGAACCAGAAGCCCCTATTGGGTCTAATTGGAAAGTAAACTTAGAGCTTAGAAGTAGTAGTAAAATATCCAATGGTGGTGTTCTTTGGCATAACTGGACAAAGGCAAAAAGCACATCTTTTCAGTTTAGAAAAGGCAAACCATTTGGTAAGAAAAAATGGAGGAAAACAAGGGGGTATCACTTTATTAAACTGTCAAGTGTGTTTAGGGCTGGGAATTGTGGACAGGCAGATGATGGAGTTGATCAAACAACTTGGCATAAAGTAAGATCGGCGAATGTAAAAGTGAGCTCATGGCCAAGTTTTAGATTTCATGAAACAGGAGATGTAGTCGCAGACTTTGGTTTTAAAACATGCGATGGGTGTCCAGAAGGATATCACACGCTAAGTCTTAATTTTCAATGCAATTGACGAGATAATTTGGGTGGTGGGGGAGCTCCACCCACCACCTTTTTTTGAGTAAATATGAACAAAATATTAAAATGAAAAGAGTTATTATTTTAGTTTTAATAAATTTTATAGGTTTGACGCTGTTGGGTCAAACTACATATACCGTGTCAGGCAAGTGTTTGGATAGTCGTACTAATCAGCCTGTTAGCTTAGTTACTATTTACGAGACGCATACAAATACGGTTGTAGCTACGGATTCTTTAGGACATTATGAAATAGAATTGGCAGATGGGAGTGTTTATTTAGAAGCTTCATTTGTGGGTTATTCTTCAGGGAAATCGGTTTTTCTGCTTCGTCAGGATACTGTTATTAACTTTTATATGAATCCCACTATGTTGGGGGAGGTGAAAGTTGTAGACAAAAGGGTAGAAGATGTGGTTGATGCCCCACAAATAGGAGAGATCTCCCTAAGCCCCAAGATTGTAAATGTATTGCCGGCACTGGGGGGGGAGCCCGATTTGATTAAGGTTTTACAACTATTGCCAGGTGTGAATGGGGGAAAGGAAGGGAGTAGTGACTTATATGTACGCGGAGGAACACCAGATCAAAATTTGATTTTGATAGATGGAGTGCCATTATATAATGTATCTCACCTTGGAGGCTTTTTTTCTAGTTTTAATACGGATGCGATATCGTCTGTCACGTTAAAGAAAGGTAGCTTTCCCGCAAGGTATGGAGGGCGATTGTCCAGCGTCCTGGATGTAAAAATGAAAACGGGTAGCAAAGAGCAAGTCAATGCCAAAGCTGCTATTGGGCTATTGGCGTCAAAATTTACTATTGATGGGCCTATAAAAAAGGGACGTAGTTCTTATATTTTTTCCGCAAGGCGAACCTACCCAGATCTTCCTATCGGTTTGATAAATAAACTAACAGAGAAGAGTGGTCCCAACGGTCGTTTAGATACATGGAAGCTCCACTTTTATGATATTTTTGCGAAGACCAATTTTTCCCTTTCGGAAAAAAATGAATTAAGCATTTTGGGATTTTTAGGTAATGACCTTTTCGCGGAAGGATATACAATAGGATTGGATAAATCAACTCAGTCGGATCTTTATAAGAATAAAATTAAAAGTAACATTGCTTCGATGAAATGGACAAATCAGTCAAGCAGGCATTTTTCAGTAGCAACGACATTGTCTTATGTTAAATATGCAAGTCAAGATTCTTATACGAATAAAACAAAGGATATTAATGCAAGCGAATCATCAGAAATATTTGATACACAAGTGGCTGATTGGATTCTTCGAAGTGATGTTTTTTGGAATGGTAAGTCACATGGAATCCGTGCTGGTCTAGGAGGTATTTATCATCGCTATGCGCCAAGTGAGTTTGCAGTATCCTTTAGTAGTGGGACTAGTACATCTGAAATTTTGATATCTAATGGGCGTTATACTGCGCTGGAAGGCTTTGGATATGTTGAAGATGATTGGATTTTTGGGCAGTTTAGAACAAATATTGGGCTGCATTTTTCTCATTTTCAAACGAATTCGAAGAAGTACTTTTATGCTGAGCCTAGAGTGGCAGTTCGGTATCTGTTGAATGAGAATTGGTCTTTGAAAGCGTCGTACAGCAATATGGCGCAGTATGTCAATCTTGTATCCAATGATTTTGGACCGAATAGTATCTGGACGCTCACTTATGGAGATTTTGTACCGCAAATTGGCAATCAATTTTCCGTTGGAACAGCCATGAAAAATAAAAAATATGAGTTGGCTCTTGATGGGTATTACAAAACAATGAATCACATATTAGAAAGCAAGGGTATTCTAGATCCCAATACACCATGGGAAAATTCGGTGGTTGATGGAGAAGGAGAATCCTATGGAGGGGAGCTATTTATAAAAAAGAACGTGGGGAAATTTTCAGGATGGGTTGGATACGGCTTGTCTTGGAACTGGCGTCAGTTTGATTATTTTAATGGAGGAAAGAGATACCCTTTTCGCTACGATCGCCGTCATGATTTAAAAATTGTGTTGAATTATCAAAAATCACCTAAAACATCTTTCTCTGCAATTTGGGTTTATGCCACGGGCGATGCAGTTACTTTGCCCATTAGTCGAGGAAAAATGTGGTCAAGTTATCGAGCTGTTTATCCCAATAAGTGGAAGTATAGTGTTTCTGAGAATTTAGCAATTTTTAGTAAAAAAAATGCATTTAGAGCCCCTGCTTACCATAGGCTGGATTTGGGGATAAGGTTGAAAAAAAACAAAAAACGGGGTACACGAACCTGGGCTTTTGGCTTGTACAATGTTTATGCACGAGCCAATCCATTTTATTTGTTTCCCAAAGAAGTGTCTAGAAAGGGGGCAAATGGACAAGATGTATTTGATCGTTATGCTATTTTTCGAAAGAGCTTTTTTTCTTTGCTTCCTTCTGCTTCTTATATCTTTGAATTAAATTAAACAGAATGAAAATTTATTATCTGCTTATTGCCATATTGCTTACGACTTCTTGTGAAAAAGAGGCCTCGGAGATAAAATTACCTCCTCAAGAAAGCAAGCAAATATTGAGTGCCTTTTTTACAGATGATTTAGATACCTTATTGTTATTTATTTCTAATTCGGTGTCAACAACTGGTCGTATTCAATCAGCGGGTATTAAAAATGCCGATGTTGGGCTTTATTTGGACAACGAACGTGTATTGAGCTTTGAATCTCTCGAAAATGGCTTTTATCAAGTACCGAAGGGAGGCTTTGAGTTTGTCGTGGGAAAGGAGTATGAACTACGCTCTGTAGTTGATGGCTTTCCTAGTATATCAGCTAAAGAAACCTTTTTGCCCGAAGTGAAGCCTGATAGTATTGTATTTATAAAACCTTCATCTAATAGTTTTGATAGTCAAGGATTTGTTCGTTTCTCTTTTCAGGATCTTGTTGGAGATGATTATTACGGGTTTATGCGTGCTGCGTTTTTTGTGGACAGTATGTTTGTTGGTGCGGAGTCTTTTGGGATGATAGGTTCCGAATCGATTTATCCTACTATTTCTGACAAATTTTTTGATAAACAAAAAGTAGTTGGCTCTATTATCGTTGATGGTATTGGGGGGATTGAAGAAATTGGCAATTCTAATACAAAAATTAAAGTCTCCATAGTACACATTAGTAAAGCATGGCATACTTTTGAAAATTTCATTGAATATAATGATTTGGATAATATTGAGTTTGGATCTTTTATCTATACCAAAAATATTCCTAGCAATGTTAATGGAGGATATGGTATTTTTGGTTTGGGAAACGTTGGCTCTAGGGAGTTGAATTTTTAATCTGCGTAACGATTTAAATTCAAGAGCTTATTTACTCTATTTCCATAATGTCAGAAACATAGTCAATCAGGACACTTCCATTGTAGGGTTTTTGATTGTCCTTGAAATCAACGCGCAAAGAAAGCCAGTCGAAGTCGTCTGTTGGCTCTAGGATAAAATCAAATTGCATCCATTCTTTTTCGGTAACGGCTTTTGTAAAGCCAAGTAACTCATCAGTAGTACACGCATCTGAACCGCCATAAACTTCAAAAATGATCGGATGAGCAAAGTCAATACCCTGGTTGGTGAAAACTTTGGGTGCTCTTAGTAAGACCGAAAATTGATAGATTTTGCCTGCAAGTAGTGGCTTGTGCAAATATTGAGACATTCCTTCAGTTGTCCCATTTTTTCGAACCACTAAGCCCACAAAATAGTCTCCTTCAAAGGCTTTTGCGGTCACCCCAAATTGACGACCACTATTGTCGAAAACAGGGAAAGCCAATTCCCGAGCATCTCCACAATCAGTCCAATAATTCGTTTCGTTATCTTCGGAAATATCTTCAAAAGAAGGAGCCATGATATAAATCGTATCTAATTGGGCTTGCGCAAAATTAGAAGCTAAAAGGAAAATGATTAATAAAATGGTTTTCATGAATAAAAGGTCAATAGTTGAGCTTACTCTGAAAAGTCGTTGTAAACTTTAGCTAAAGAGTGAAGCAAAAATTTATTTTGTTCAATCGTGCAATCGTGCAATTGTATTCTATGTTAAAAGCAAGTGCTCCCTAGCTCTTTTTTTCCCTTATTTTACGAGGCATATTTGCATAAATCTAGGAAGGGAGTCCCCCTATTAACAACAGCCCACACTCTGGCCAACAGTTTATTTCTAACAATGTTGATAACTAGAGCTGGATGCTTGCCTTCAGCTACTTTTCTTTGGTAATATATTTTGAGCTCAGGATCCCATTTTATGGCGGCTTGGGCGGCGCTGGATAATATAGCCTTTACAGTTTTATTAGCTAAGTGGCTTACCTTGGTTTTTCCTCTTATACTACTTCCTGATTGGTGCGGAAATGGAGCCACGCCAGCGTAAGAAGCATATTGCCTGCTAGTTTTAAATTTAGTAAAACCTTGTGTGGTAATTAGCAAAATATATGCAGTTTGTGGTCCTATTCCTTTGACACTAGTGATTAGGGTATAAAGATGTTTTAGACTGGATGCGTTATCAATAATAGCCTTCATCGCCTGGTCAATTTTCTCAATTTTTTTGGTCATTGTTCTTATTATTGATTCCATAACAGCGAATTCTGTCAAATTATCTTTTCGTCGTTTTACGCTCTTATTTTCTCCCAAACTAGCGACATATCCTGCCTTCTGGCGCACTAATCGTTTGCGGAGAGTAAACAAGCCATTAAGCTCTTGTAACTCCTTGCTAGCTAGCTTATAAGGTGTTATTTCATCACGTCTTAGATAAGCATAACGAGCAATCCGTGTGGCATCTACTTTGTCGCTTTTTCCACGAGCTAAGCCAAGAGTCCTTTTTATCTCTAAACCTGGAATGATCGCAAAAGGAATTTCCTGTTCGGTTAAAAAAGCGGCTAACTGATATGAATATATGCCAGTGTGCTCGAAAACAAAAAATATCTCGTCCTTCGCAAATGATGAGACCTTGAAAACCCACTTTATAAGGCGCTTAAAACCTTTGCTTTGATTGGCAAAAACTTCATACTCTTTGGATGTGTGAATTCGAACATCAAATTCATTTTTGCTGATGTCTATTCCAACGATTTCCTTAATTTTCATTATCTTTGATTTTAATTAAAAAATGGTTACTTGACTAAAACCTTTACTAGGTAATTACCTAAAATTCTATTTGGTCCTTGTAACCGTTTGTGTGGAAGGATGGGGACTAATACAATTGTTGGATCAAAAATCTAGTTCAACTGCTAGTTCACCCCATCCTTTTCCACATTTTGCAAAGTTATTAACAAAGAAAAAAAGAAGCAAAAAAAGAAAAGTGATGGTAATGATAAATCATTAATAAATTCTTTATTGCAAAACTAAAGGTTCAACTGAAACCAGTCTGGAAATTGGGTCTCACAGAATAAAATTTTGCGAAATCTCCAAACAAAAAAGGACATTGACTTTTCGGAGTGGACTCAATAGTTGATGATTTATAATTTGGTGCAATTTAAGGGTTTTTGTGGAGTTTAAAAAATGGAATTTGATGTTCCTTTGACAAAATCTATAGTCCCGTCTGAAGATAAGGATGCTATGAACCAAGTCGGCTCTCTTCCGTTCCTATATGACATTTTACGAAAGTGCAAAAATAGACATAGTGGAAAAACATTGGTTGGATAGAATGACCCTGTTGGTCGGGGAAGCTCAAACTCGGCGTTTGCAAGAAGCCAATATACTTATCGTGGGGCTTGGTGGAGTAGGTGGATTTGCAGCGGAATTTCTCGCAAGAGCAGGAATCGGGAAATTGACTGTAGTAGATGGGGATGAAGTGGATATTACCAACAAAAATCGACAAATTATTGCGTTAGATTCTACCATAGGGCAAAGTAAGGCGCAGTTGATCAAATCTAGGTTGGAAGCGATTAACCCTGAATTGGAAGTGGAGGCCATTCAGCAGTTTTTGGAGCCCGATATGATGTTGGATTTGGTGGGGAAAGGGTTTGATTATGTGTTGGATTGTATTGATAGTGTTCAGCCCAAATATCGCTTAATCTTGGCCTGTAAAAGGCATAATACGCCTTTTATAAGCTCGATGGGGGCTGGCGGAAAGATGGATGCAAGCAAGGTAAAAGTGATGAGTATTTGGAAAACAGAAAATGACCGCCTGGCGTACCAAATCAAAAAGTTACTCAAAAAAAAGAAAGCCTTACGGAAATTTAAAGTTGTCTGTAGTACCGAGCCTATCAATGAAGATGCACTTGAATATACCGATGGAGCCAATTACAAAAAGACCTATTACGGGACGGTGTCTTATATGCCTGCCTTGTTTGGACTTTATATGGCTGAATGGGTGATTCGGGATGTGACGGGGTAGCGGGTGTAGCGGGTGTAGCGGTGTAGCGGGTGTGACGGTGTAGCGGTGTAGCGGGTGTAGCGGGTGTAGCGGGTGTAACGGGTGTAACGGTATGACGGGTGTAACGGGTGTAACGGTGTGACGGGTGTAACGGGTGTAGCGGTGTGACGGGTGTGACGGGTGTAACGGGTGTAACGGGTGTAACGGGTGTAGCGGTGTAGCGGTGTAGCGGGTGTGACGGATGTAGCGGTATGACGGTATAACGGGGTAAGGTAGCATCATGCTCCTATGCTTCTATGTGTTTAAAAAAAATGTCGTGTGTGGCAGCATTGGCGGAGTAAAGGGAGCAATGCTTTGTGCCTTTGCGGTGTTGCAGGAGTTGATTATTGGCAGGAGAGTTGTCAATGGCAAGCAAGGAAAACATTAAAAAATCAGATTTTTCGCAACTTTGTAGATTATTACCATGTTTAGTTCTATATTTGCGAAAGAGTTAGGCGTTTTTTTGCGAAAGCGCTGCTTTATTTTCTAAAAAGTGAAATTTTCAATGGACTACCAAGACAGATTACAAAAAATCCTAATAAAAGTGGGAGAAATGCAAGCTGATTTGTCAAAGTTGCGTAGAGAAAATGAATCTTTAAGGAAAGCGAATAAATTTTTGAAGTTGGAGGCTGATAATGGCGGAAGTGCCAATATAGAAAGAGCTTATACTTCAAAGGAAGAAGATTGTGGTATTTCAAAATCCGAGTTGGCAGCTGTCAAAAAGGATGTGAAAGGGTATATTGCGGAGATAGACAAAAGCATTTCATGGCTTAAACAACTATAAACCATGGCAGATTCGGAGTTAAAGTCGATTAGATTAAATATCGCAGGGAAATTTGTGCCGTTGAGCGTGCACCCTTCTGAAGAAGAGATGATTCAGAAAGTTGCTAAAGATTTGAATGAGAAGCTCAACAAATTTCAGATAGATTATCAACTAAAAGATAAGTTGGATGGCGTCGTGATGCTGCTACTGACTTATGCGATTGATGCTGAAAAAAGCGACCGTCTAAAGACTAACACCAATATTGAAGAGCTATTGACCGAAATTGAGCAGATTGTTCAGCCTTAAACCATTCCTTCCTTTGTAGGACTTTCTTATTAATTACTTTCTCTTTTGCCGCAAGGCGCAGCACTCTTTATTATATAACCTAAATAATTGAGTGAATTATGGATCCTATATCTATAGTCCTAGGGTTGATCATCGGTGCTATTATTAGCTTTTTCGGTGCAAAATCAATCTTTGGAAAAATTAATGAAGGCAAAATCCAAGAGATTAATGCCAAGTCTGATTTGATGATTAAAGAAGCTAAATTGACCGCCAAACAAATTGTCGATGAAGCTAATACGCAGAAGGAAAAAGTGATGGCGAAAGCCGAAGCGTATAACGAAAAAATCAAGCAAAAGAAAATTGAAGAAGCGCGAGCCAAGTATTCAAAGCTAAAAATTGAGTACCAAGAGTACAAAGTCCAGCAAAAATTAGAGCTTAAGGAAAGATTAATTGAGCTGAAAAAACTGGAAAGTGAATGGGAAGGCAAGCAGGCTGCTCTTCAAGAAGAACGCGATGAGATTGAAGATGATCGGTCAGAGCTAGAGCAACGAGAAAAAGAAATCAAAGCACTCCGCACGACTCTTGAGAAGCAACAAAAAATTGTTGCCGAAAAAAGAGAAAAACTGGAGAAAGCCAACGAAGAGCGTATTCGTAAGCTAGAATCTATCTCTGGCTTGACACAGAGCGAAGCAAAATCACAAATCCTTGATGCCGTGAAAGCGAAGTCTGAGACAGAAGCCATGTCCATCGTAAAAGATGCTATCGAAGGGGCTAAAGTTACCGCTAATAAAGAAGCCAAGAAGATTGTGATTCAAACCATTCAAAGAATGGCGTCTGAATTTACCATCGAAAACACGGTGTCGGTATTTAAGTTGGAGTCAGACGAAATTAAAGGACAAATCATCGGTCGTGAAGGGCGTAATATTCGCTCATTGGAGAGTGCTACGGGCGTGGAACTCGTGGTGGATGATACGCCCGAAGCAGTGGTTATCTCTAGTTACGACCCGATTCGTCGAGAAATAGCGCGTTTGTCCTTGCAACGTTTGGTTGCGGATGGACGGATGCACCCAGGGCGTATTGAAGAAGTCGTTGCGAAAGTAAAGAAAGAATTGACCCAGCAAATTATCGAGATAGGGGAACGGACGGTTATTGACTTAGATATTCATGGTTTACACCCTTATTTGGTGAAGATGATTGGGCGGATGCGCTTTAGGTCTTCGTATGGACAAAACCTTTTGAAGCACTCTATCGAAGTTGCGAACTTGTCGGCGATGATGGCGGCAGAGCTAGGGATGTCTGCCAAAAAAGTAAAAATGGCCAAACGTGCAGGTTTGTTGCATGACATAGGCAAAGTAGCAGAAGAAGAAAGTGAGTTGTCTCATGCGCTATTTGGGTATGAGCTTTGTAAAAAGTATAAGGAGCACCCAGCTATTTGCAATGCCGTTGGAGCTCACCACGATGAGATGGAAATGAATAATATTCTAGCGCCGATCACACAAGCCTGTGATTCTATTTCGGGAGCTAGACCTGGTGCGCGTCGTGAGATGGTCGAAGGATATATGAAGCGTATCACCGACTTGGAAGAGTTGGCGCTGTCTTATGAAGGCGTTCAAAAAGCTTTCGCAATGCAGGCAGGGCGTGAGCTACGGGTCATCGTAGAATCTGAAAAAGTAACGGATCAACGTGCCGATGATTTGGCTTTCGCCATCTCTCAACAAATTCAAGATGAAATGCAATATCCAGGACAAATACGCGTGACTGTTATCCGAGAAAAACGGGCAGTTTCGTATGCTAGATAATTGACCCTTTGCAGGGAAAACGTGAAAAAGGCTTGCCGTTGGCAAGTCTTTTTTTTGTTGTGGAACGATGGGAGAATAACCCCCTGAAGGTATTCTGGTTCAACGTAGAGAGCCGTCAAGCCAGGTGAAATAGATTGTTCTTTGGAAAATTAGTGACTCTTCGAAAATTGTAATGGATTAAGGTATTGGAAGTTGTAGGGTATGTGACCAAAGTGACAAGCCTTGCATTTTTCGTAGAAGCTCCTAAATTCTTCTATTTCTTTACCTTTTAGGTCTTTATTGTCAATAATCTCAGCTTCAAATTTTTGTTGACCGCCATAAGTGTTGAAAGCTAAGCCTCAAGAAGGAAGACTTACCTGACCCCCATTTTTCATTGATGCCAATGGCAAAAGCCTTTTGTGGAGTTATGCCATTGAGTCGTTGGGCCAGCTTTTGGGCATATATCTTATGGCTCTGATGCTATATGATTGCGCTCCAATCAAAAACCTTACCCACACCTTATTTCCCAATTTTTCACCACTTCTCCACATCATTTCCACAAAAAATCAAGGTTTTCCACAATGTGGAAAAGTAATTAATATTTATAAACCATTGATTTATAGCCATTTAATATAGTTTTCCACACAATGTGGAAAACTTTGAGTTTGAAAAAATAAATTTTCATTTATATTTGTATCAGCAAAGATGGCAAGGGAGAAATTGCCACTAAAAATCGGAGCGAAACTAAAACTACCAATGCTTTTGAAATAGACAAAAGCAAACTGAAGATAAAGCGGTTTACCGCAAAAGAAGCGGTTTGATTTACATTGTTTCCGGGCGGACTGACATTTTTTGTTAGTTCGCCTTTTTTTTCGACCTTACCATTATAGTCATTTCAAGGATTTTGTGTACATTCACCCTTGAAATGGAAAAATCGCCCAAAATATATCCTGCGGGTTCCCGAATCGACCAGCTAGAACATGAGCTGCACCTTAAGAAGTTGCAGATGAATAGTCTCCTAGCCATTACCCAAGCCATCAACAACAACGTCAATGAGCAGGGACTATATGCCATGTATCGCTCTTTTATCACTTGGGACTTAGCCATTCCAAAGCTGGCACTTTGCATAATGTCTAACAATAAATGGGAAATTGCGACCCAAAAAAACATCAGCACCGAAACTGGTGTTGATTACCCCCCTCTGTCCATAAAATTTAAAGAGCCCGCAAAAATCAAAAAAGGGACGCACCCCTTCTTGGATCAATTTGATTTTGCCATTCCTGTCCGACACAAAAACCAACCCATTGCATGTGCCTTTCTAGGTGGCATGGAAGAAAATGAAAGTACTTACGACAAAATACAAGTCATTACAGCAATTACCAATTTTATTGCTGTTGCCTTAGAAAATAAACGGCTATTTAGAGCTAAATTAGAACAGGAGCTCATCCAAAAAGAATTTCAACTAGCCACCGAAATTCAAGAGATGCTGCTCCCAAAGAACCTACCCAACAAAAAAAACTTTGAGCTCTCTAAAATCTACCGACAACACTCTCAAGTGGGGGGAGACTACTATGATTATTTTCCTTTAGACGACAATCGTTTTGCTTTTTGTATTGCGGACGTTGCAGGCAAAGGCATAAGCGCTGCGCTACTTATGGCTAATTTTCAAGCGGTGCTAAGGGGGCTTATTTTTCAAAAATCTACGCTTAAAGAATTAGTCTTCACACTAAACCATAGTATTTTCCAGGTGACCAAAGGAGAGCGATTCATTACTTTTTTTATCGGTATTATTGACTTAGCTCAATCCAAGCTAACTTACGTAAATGCAGGACACATTCCTCCTATTTTTGCGCAAGCAAATCGTACAAAAACCTTACGTAAAGGCTGCTTGATTCTGGGTGCTACCGAAGAGCTTCCCTTTGTCCAAATTGGAGAAGAAACCATCGACGAAACGAGCCTTATCTTCAGCTTCACTGATGGTGTAACGGACTTGACCAATAATGAAGGTCAATATCTCACCGAAGACAAATTGATTCATTTTACCAACATAAACTTTCTTCTATCTTCTAAAGAGTTCAACGATTCGCTTTTTCAATACGTCCAAGAGTTTAAAGGAAACTTACCTTTTCCTGACGACTTTACGGTTCTTACTTGTAAGGTAAAAAGCAACGAGTATTTAACAAGCGACCAATCTACCTGAAGCCGTAGAGCACTAATGTAGTTAGTTTTTTTGCTCCATATACTCCGCCAAAGCCAACCGTATATCTGCCAAAATCGAGTCATCACCATGCTCAAAAATCGTTAAGCCTGGGTTCTTTTTATTCAAAAACTCTAGCCCACCTTCTCGCCCCTGCAAGAGAAACCCCGTAGCCACAGCGCGATATTTTTTATTCGTTTCTAAAGGTTTACCGTCCACATACCACCTTTGCTCTTTGTCGTCAAAAGAGATCTTGGCGAGTTGCAAATAGCCCCCTTTGCCTTGGTTGGCTTTTCCTGCATCAAGCACCTGTTTTAGCAGACCACCTTCCAGCTCAATATCAAAAATGGGTCCACCGTAGGGCAAAGCTCGCATAATATCCGTCCCGGTAATATCCCCCTCCAAATAGTCATCTAGCCGCACCGAACCACTATTAAAAAAAGCGCAAGTAGCTCCCTGCTCCGTTGCCGCCAGCATCGACTTAGCAATCATCACTCCAAGCCCCGTAGCGTGATCACGAATAGCAATCTCTCGACCATCCAAAGGACGCTTTAATGTAGTAATTACTTTTGTGGGATCTATCCCTGCAGATTTCACCGCTTCCTTACCTATAGCCTCCCACTTATCTACTATTTTTTGCGTAAGCGGCTCAAACTCTACTGAAGTATCCATATTTTTAAGCTTTGAAGAAATGGTTACTTGATGCGTCTTTTTATCCACATGAAAACGGTGTACATAAACCGTCCGTGCATTCGCATCAGCCTTCGTCACATTGGCATGGTTGGTTTTTTTGAGCATATTATAATGGTCATGACCACCGACAATTAAATCTATTTGCGGATACATATTAGCCAACTTCACATCGTCCTTCCAGTTCAAGTGCGTCAACCCAATAACCACATCACAATCTCCCATCTCCTTCAACACCTCCCCTACAGCCACAAAAGGATCCGAAATAGTCGCATATTTTTTAACATCAAAAGGGATTGTCACCGCCACAATACCGAGCCGAATTTTGGTACCATCCGAATCCACCACATCCCACTCCGTATATCTAGGAAAATAGTTTTTATCGCCTTGCGGCAAATCCTTATGAAAAGGTTTCTTTTGTCCATCGTCTAAATTCTCCTGGGCATTTGCTACAATCCAATTAAAATTAGACTCGTTAATCCGAGCTTGTAATTCATGCCTTTTCAGATCAAACTCGTGATTACCCGGCACCATCCAATCTATCCCTGCTTGGTTCATCACTTCCACCATCTGGCGACCTTTGATTTTTTTCCCTTCGTATTTTAGGTTGCCCAAAAGAGATGGATTCAGGCAATCGCCTGCATGAAGCGTAAACATATTGGCATTTTCTTTCAACAATTCTTTGCGGATGGTCGCCACTCGTGCCATCCCCCCAACTGTCCCACCGCCTAGCGCACTAATCTCATATACATCATTCATCGCTAGGATTGTAAAGTCTAACTGATTGTCATCGTGTGACTTAGCGCTTTTTTGGAAGCCCGTACAAGAAGCCGAGAATAAAAGTACGCCAAGAAAGAAAGAGCTTAGGAGTTTCATCAATTTGTTTTTTTTTAAAAGATGGTGCAAAATACATTAAAATCCTAAATAAATATAATTTCACCACAACTCCCTGAAAATAACCAAAAGATGGTAATCGCCTAATTCACCATCTCTTCATTAACTCGCAAGCGGTTATCCGCAACACAATCAACGATATGCCTTCCGTATCTTATACAAATCGATCCATAGTTTATAAAAATAGCTCAACCTTACTTTAGAATCACCTGCATCAACCCATCGAACCAAGGGGACTTCTAGCATTTTATTCAATACTTCATCGTGGCTATATATTTTAATAATCCGAAAGAAAATCTCAACATCAAACAACCACTTAGAAATAAAACGCTCCGTAAAAACCTGTTGACTCAAGGAGTGACTAAACACCTTACATCCACACTGTGTATCATACACACGCAAATCCAACACTTGAGAAATAACCGTCGCAATTACTCGACCAATCAAAAATCGAGATGTCTTTCTTTCAATCGTTGAACCAATTCGTTGAATTCGCGACCCAAATACAAACTCAATATTCTCATCCAGATAATTCACCAAACCTGTACACTCTTCCAGAGATACCGCCAAATCTGCATCCAAGTAAGCAATATTTACAAAATCATAATGCGTATTACAATAATTCATCCCCATATAAACCGCATCTGCTTTGCCTTTATTTTTCTTGTAAGTAACGACATCGACCCTATAGGGAAATTTAATTTGAATACTTTTCAGAACGCCCAACGTATTGTCAGAAGACCCATCATCCACAAAACAAATCAACGTAAATGGATGATTATCAATATATTGTAAATAATCTCTCGTCCTAAAAAACTTCGCTTCATTATAGCAAGGAATAACAATACATAGTTCAAATTTCATACTCACCTTACTTTAATTTAAAGATTTCATTAATAGTATTTCCACCAACTTTAATCTTATGAATTGATGTATATGGATAGTTTGCTGGATGATATCTAAAATTAGTAATAAAATAAGTCGCTTCATCTTTTGAGACAAACCGAATCCTTTTCCGCTGACTTTTTGACAAGGTCGCAATATTACTTTTACCCGGATAATTTGCCACTGAGACCAAAATTTCACTTGCCGAATCTATTGCTAAAAGATACTCTAAAGCTTGCTTATAAGACACACCCCAATAATCTAATTCGAACCGTTTTCGTACAGAGTCATCGCGCTCACCAGTAACAATACGATTAAAAAGTACATGCTCATTAGGAAATGCTTGAATGATTGACCAACCAACAAAAGAAAAAACAATTAGAAAAACGCCTACAACCCATTTTTCATAATGCTTTTCAAACAAAAAATTCAAGCCATAAATACCCAACAGTATAAAAGAAGGGTAGATAAAGAACAAATGACGCCAACCATCATACACCACTGAATGCAGCAAAATAATCATAAACACTGGTCCAAAAAAAGTCGCTGCAAAAATAATATTATTCCTTTCTAAATTATTCTTAATAAAAATTTGGGGCATCTTCAAAACCCGAAAAGCAAGTAAAAGGATGGAACAAATCCCTACAATTAAGTACAGTATCGGTGTCGTTATCCCGAACCAAGTCAGCTCATAAGTCCAAGGCAAATCCGTAGATTGAATCTTATCTCCATTGAACAACACACTACCATTCCAACGAAACTTGGACATATTTTCAAAGATTCTTTGAAAATTTCCGAAAGGATCGCCCCACAAATAGGGCCATATCGCATATAGCAACAAAGAAGAGACCAATGCGATGACCCCTCCAAACAGCAAATTAACCTTTGTTTGATGCTCCTGGATAAAATCAATCGCCAACATGACAAAAACAAGCGCCGGTATCATAATGCCCAGTATTCGCATATTCACGACCAAAGCAATAGCTATACCAAGCAAAACAGCATTCCATATGGTCTTGCGACGAAAAGCCACTGCGGTTTGGTATATAGCAATAATAAACATAGACAAAAAGGATAAATCTTTGGTATTAAAAAAAGAATGTCCATAAATTCTTGGATGCAACACCAACATCAGGAAGCCTATCGCTGCCAAAAGCTTATTATCATACAATAAATCCACCAATTTAAAAAAGAAAAATGCACCAATCAAAAAGAAAAAATGTACGGCAAAATGCCTAAAACGAAAGATATCTTGTGTATCTGTTAGGCCAAATAACTGCTCCGAATAATACAACGGCAACTCAAAAATAGCTCCATAATCCTTGTTCTGCCAGTTTTCCCAGCCACCTTCGCCTCCTTCAAATACATAGGCATAATTTTTCTGTCCAATCTCTCGCTGCGCATCTGCATCCCATGTAAGCCCATACTGTTGATAAGTCAGCAACCCAATGACCAAAAAAATAGAAAACAGCCCTATACCAAGATGATTTTCTATTTTTTGAAACAATTTCATACGATTTTTCTCCATTTTTATCAACCTTCAAGCAGAATCCAACATTATTTTTTTCTTAGAAAGCAAATATACTTTATTTTTGTGACTCACTAAATATCCTTCTGTTTTATCGTTTTTATCAACAACCAATCTCATTCACCCCGTAAACGTTTAAGAATCGACAAAATCCAATTTGTTTCAAAAAAATCAATTGAATGGCAACTACGTCAAGTTTACAATTATACACAAAACCAATTGTTTGCCCCATCATCCTACCATTAATCCATTCGATTTTTTCCTTTTTTTACCAAACCATTGTACAACAAAGTCTCAATTTTATTAACTTTGACCAATAATCAAAAGTTCAAGCTATGCTCCACTCGCCATCCATCCTTTGGAAACCGTCACAAAAGTCTCAAAAGCGCTCTCACATGAATAAATTCATGAATTGGCTGCGCCGCTATCATCACTTAGACTTTAAAAATTATCAAGACTTGTGGCAGTGGTCCGTGGACGAGCCCGAATTCTTTTGGGATTATATCTGGAAGTATTTTAAAGTTAAATCCTACACGCCCTATAACCGTATTTTGGAATACAAAGAGCTGCCTGATATTGACTGGTTTGACGGCGCCACACTCAACTATGCCGAGCATATCTTTCGTAATAAAACGACCAAACATCCTGCCCTAGTGTTCCAGTCTGAGCGCCAACCGCTTACCGAAATGTCTTGGGCCGAATTAGAAAAAAAAGTAGCCAGCTTACGCCAATTCTTAATAGAAAACGGGGTAAAAAAAGGAGACCGAGTCGTCGCTTTCCTACCCAATATCCCAGAAGCTACGATTGGATTATTAGCCACTATGTCAATTGGTGCCGTGTGGTCGAGCTGCTCCCCAGACTTTGGAGTAGGGAGCGTTTTGGAACGATTCGGACAAATCGAGCCCAGCATCTTATTAGCCGTAGATGGCTACCAATATGGCGGAAAAAGCTTCGACAAGATGGATATTGTCCAAGAAATCACCCAACAAATACCATCCCTAAAAAAGGTCGTACTCATCCCCTATCTCAATGACAATCAATCAGTTACAAATTTACCGAAAGGTATCCTATGGAAAGATGCCTTAGCCAACAAAACAGAGCCTTTACAATTTTTACCCGTCCCTTTTGAACATCCAATGTGGGTTTTATATTCGTCAGGCACGACAGGTGCACCGAAAGCCATCACACATTCACATGGCGGCAGTTTGCTAGAGCATTACAAATATTTAGCGTTACACAATGACGTGCATGTAGGCGAAAGATTTTTTTGGTTTGCCACGACTGGCTGGATGATGTGGAATTTTGTGCAAGCATCTATGCTGGTCGGTGGAGTACCTGTATTATTTGACGGAAGTCCTGGCTACCCTAACCTGAATGTTCTTTGGCATTTAGCGGAAGCGGCTCCCATCCACCATTTTGGCACTAGTGCACCTTTTATCATGGCTTGTGCGACTCAGGGGCTTGCGCCAAAAAAAGAATTTAACCTAAAACCTTTGCGTTCGATTGGCTCAACTGGCTCACCGCTCCCCCCCGAAGGATTTGACTATGTTTATAAAAAAATTAAGCGCACCGTTTGGCTAACATCTATGAGTGGCGGCACGGACGTATGCACTGCTTTTGTGGGTGGCAACCCGCTACTGCCTGTCTATCAAGGTGAAATCCAATGTCGTGCTTTGGGCTGTGCGTTGTATGCTTATGACGAAGACGGTCATCCGCTCACCAATGAAGTAGGCGAAATGGTCATCACTGCCCCCATGCCATCCATGCCCGTTTTCTTTTGGAATGACCCCGGCAAAGAACGCTATCGAGCTAGTTATTACGAAATGTACCCAGGTATTTGGCGCCATGGAGACTGGACAATTGTCACAGACAGAAACACCATCATCATCATGGGACGCTCAGATGCCACTCTTAATCGCCAAGGGGTTCGTATCGGTACCGCCGAAATATATCGCTCCGTCGATAAAATCAAAGCCATCAAAGATTCACTCGTCGTCAACATCGAGCTGGAAGGCGGCGGAGATTATATGCCTTTATATGTGGTCATGAATGAAGGACATACCCTTTCGGAAAAAATCAAACAAGATATTAAAAATCAATTACGGGCAGACTACTCCCCCCGACACGTCCCCAATGAGATTATTGCAGTCCCCGACCTACCCTATACCATTAGTGGCAAAAAAATGGAACTCCCAGTCAAAAAAATACTCAAAGGAGTCCCCATCCACAAAGCCGCTAAAAAAGATGCCATGCGCAATCCTAACAGCCTAAAGTATTTTTTGCCTAAAGACGTATAAACTTCACAAATCACAACCGTAAAGACGCCAGATCACTACATTTTCATAGCTTTCGCAAAAAACTTGACTTTTTAAAAAATAGCTCATAACTTGCGACTGATATTAACATTACAAACCATACAATTGCTTCTTCCATATCATCAAAAAATGTTGAATTTCGGAAGTTGGATATTAATTTAGCATGAATATCAACAAACTAAATATTATAATAAAATGAAAAAGATCACATTAATAGGTCTAGTTTTTATACTACTGACTTCTGCTTGTAATAAAATTATTTTCAGAGACATTGATTGCAGAGATTTCTCTAATCAGGAAAACTTAAAATATTTTGGAGGAATAATTGGGGATACTGTAACTTTTAAAAAACCAGATGACAATTTAGCAAAGTTTGTAATTAAAGAAAAGTATCTAGTACACAGAACGGGATACACATCGGATACAGGTTGTGGTTGTCACGACACCTGGGGTTTACTAATGACAAGCGGAACAGATACAATTAGCTTGTTTAACGGAGTTACATATGTAGAAGATAATGATGCAAATAAATACAACAAACTTTTTGTAAAAATTGATGAGAAATCATCAGTTTTCATAACAGAAGACATCTCTACTGTTGATTTATCTATTGATACTATTGACTTTGCTAACGTGATTAAATATAATTATGAGTTTCCTGACAATTTGAATTTTAACACCGTGTATATGGCAAAGAATTATGGAATTATTCAAATGGAAAGACAAAATGGTGAAATTTGGACAAACGTTAATCTAACAGATGAATTAAATACAAATATAAACACATTCGACTATAGCGAAAACACTTGTGAGTAAAGCCCGCAACTTCGGCTACACAAAACACTACAATACAAATCTTACCAAGAATTATTATTTTCACATCTTGGCAATATGAGATAAAATTAAAATTGGCTAGGTGATCGCAGCGCGCTTTTAATGGGGGGGGCATAAATATTTTTACCTGTATTATCCGTAGCTCGAAGAAGGTTTAAAAAAAATAAAATAATCAATGGCATTATTTATATTGAATTTATCAATAATATTGTCTTCAAAATTAATTTCAGATGAATTAATTACAAAATCCACAAAATTGTATAGATTACTCCAATCGGTAATGTCATCTTCTTTTGGATATTTCATTTCAAATCCACTCCATATCCTATTATTATTATCATATTGAGGTAATTCTGTAAACGTTGAAGCCCCCCAACTTATGCCTTTATAAAATTCACATCTAATTGAACCGTTAAAACTTTTTAGTTTTAATTGTTTTTTATCTACTTGTTCTCCTAGTGCATAAATCCCCATATACTCATCATTGACTGCCAACTCTACATACTTGGTATTAATGTATTAATTCCAGATTTAGCATTTGGTTCTTGTGTAATATAATATGGCGCATGAATAGATTGCCAAAGATTTTGATTTACAATATTCCTGAGTCTCAATGGTTCGTTATACATTGCTAGAAGCACCCAATCATCATCTCTCATATTTAACAAAGGAACTCTATTGTTAGTATCTCCATTTGTATCTTGCCACAACTCTATATCATAGCTTTTTTTAGGGTACGATTGTGACGCACCGCCTCTATATTCAATGCCACAAAATGATGTCACGATTTGTAAATTTATAGCATCTGATAAAATAAAATCAGCTAGGACTTTCGGCTCATCTACGATCTGTTGGGATGAGTAGATGTTAAGTAATGATATTTGAGAAAAGTAAAGTGAATATTGTTCTGAATTTAAATCAACTTGATATGCTATTCCATAATCTAATTGATTTGGAATATTAGAAAAATTATAATTATTTCCATTTATGATAATTGTTAACGAATTAATATTTACTAAATCATAATTTGAAACATCTTCATTACATATGATCAAACTTAAACTATCATCAATAATTGATCTTCTATTGTCCATAATAATTTCAAGACTTTGACCAAAAACAGAGAAAGATGTTAGAGAAAATAAGATGAGTATAATTATATTTTTCATTTGATGTTGAACATTCATATCATTATTAAATTGAATGATTTCGTTTCTCAATTCTTTTATCGATATGCTATCTATTTCGTTCATCTATTTTTAATTGTGCACAACGTACTCATACCCACACAAAATCAACAACCAACTTCCGTATTTCAACATTTTCTGATGAAAGGGCAAAGTATGAAGTAACATGTTCATATTATCTGCAAGATACATGTTCTTTTTTAAAAATTCAAGATTTTTTCCCAGAAGCTAACGATAAGTGCTGAAATTTGAATCGATTCCCCAACAACCATGAGCGTAACAGACTTTACGTACCCAACCACTCACCCCACCATCAAAACCGCCAAGGCATATTCCACCCGTTTCTGTCCAATTAACTCTTTGGCATAATAATGCACCCCAGCCTTAGGATTAGCCATTTTTGCGCAAGCGACTACACGTACATCCTTCATCGCTGCGTCATAAATATCAATTTTGGGCATCGCCGTCAAAGCTGCCAATTCGGCAATTTCATTTCCCGTAAGGATAGGACTGTGGCGCACTTCTTCGGGCAAGCCATCAAAGCCAACTCCCTGGGCAACAATAGACTGAAAAATGGAAGAGATCGCATCGCCCTTCATGCGGGCATAATTCGTGCGTCCCAAGCGCCCCATTATATCCAATTTATGCGGATTGATGCGGTGTCCATCCATGATTTCGTCAGCGATATGCATGCGCACCACTTCACAAAAAATCAGATTACCAGCGCCCCCTTCATCGCCCAAGGCTATAATCCGAGTCACCTTACACTCCATATTAATAGGGGATTCTTTTACCCGAAAGGGTTTGACCAAATCCGATTGCACTGGCGTAAAACCTGCTTTCGCAAATTCGCTCACACCTTCTGGATATTCGATGCTTGTCAACGTCATCTGGCGCACAATGTCATGAGTCACCACATTAATGACCACTTCTTTAGTCGCTTCGACATTCGCCAAAGTATGCTTGGTGGTATTATCCTTCACTTTGCGGTTGGACGAAAAAACCAAAATTGGCGGATTAGAGCTAAACGCATTAAAAAAGCTATAAGGCGCCAAATTAGGACGCCCTTCGGCATCTACTGTACTCACAAAGGCTATCGGACGTGGCGACACAGCCGCTAATATAAACTGATGAAGGTCTTTGGTCGGTGTTTTCTTCGGATCAACAATCATTTTTTCTTATTTTCGGGTAAAGATACATATAATTCGGTCAGCTAGGGGCCTATTTTTCAAAGGCTATTTCAAAAAGCCTTCGGCGCTCAATAGGCTCTTGCAAGCATCCTTTTTCATTTTTTCAGGTTGACCAAACACTAGTTAAAACGTGCTCTCCCAATACCCCAAAACAAAAGCGTAGCGACATAATTCCAAAATAAGAAGTTGAGTCGCTTCGCTGGTTGAGTCGCTTGTCCTTCGGACATCGCTGGTTGAGAAGTTGAATGCTTCCGCCCAGGACGATTAAACGTGCTCTCCCAATACTCCAAAACAAAAGCGTAGCGACATATCCACCAAAAAAGGGATTGGTGCTTATACAATTCGTGTTCAAGCATTCAAGTGTGCAACCGTTCAATTCCGTTTTAGGTTTACCAAACGCTCGCTTAAACGACATAAATCAATGGATAATCTGTTTTACAACGTTTAGTAAACCTGCGTTTAAAGATAACCAAGATGGTAAGCAAAATATTTAAAAGCCATAAAGTCCCCTTTTCCAAGGGGGATTTTTGGGGGTTTCAAATAAAAAAAAGTCTTTAAATATTTTGCGTCTCTAACAGGATATAAGCAATTCATTATCAATTACTTATCGTAATTTCCACAAAAACAATTTTGGCTTTTCAAATTAGGATGGATGGCTCACCCAACACCCCAAAAGTGACGAAGGAACGCCCCAAAAGCACAGTGCCCCAATACCCCAACAAAGATTCTCAAAACAACAAAGCCCCCTATTTGTCCTATACCTAACAAAAAATCACCAATAAGAAAGTGGGGCTTCCGCTATCTTTGTTAAGCATTTAAAAGCAGTTGTATGAAAATAGGAATCGTTTGTTATCCAACTTATGGGGGCAGTGGAGTACTCGCTACGGAGCTAGGCATCGCCATGGCAGACAAGGGGCATGAAGTTCATTTTATCACCTATCGCACTCCTGTTCGGCTAGCGGCTTTTCATACCAATATCTTCTTCCATGAAGTAGAAGGAGATGGTTATGCTTTGTTTGAATATGCCCCGTATGATACCGCCCTAGCCAGCAAAATGGTGGATATTGCGACTTTTTTCAAGTTAGATTTATTTCATGTTCACTATGCGATTCCCCATGCAGCGGTTGCCTTTTTGGCGCGTAATATCCTAAAATCCAAAGGATTACACATACCTTTTATCACGACCTTACACGGTACAGACATCACACTAGTCGGCACCAATAAATCTTTTTTACCTGTTGTAGAATTTACCATCAATGCATCCGACGGCGTCACAGTTGTATCTGAAAGCTTAAAAAGGGACACTTTAAGCTCCTTTAAAATTAATCGAGACATCAAGGTCATACATAACTTTGTGGACTTCAAGCGCTTTCGCAAAACCAACAAAGACCACTTTAAAAAGGCGATTGCGCCAGATGGTGAAAAACTAATCATCCATACATCCAACTTTCGCAAACTCAAAAGAGTGGACGATGTCATCAAAGTATTTCAAAAAATATCAGACCAAGTACCTTCCAAACTCCTGCTCATTGGGGATGGTCCTGATCGACAGCGTGTAGAAGAGTATTGTAGAGAAGTCTGCCAGTGTGTAGATGTCCGTTTTTTGGGGCGACAAGATGCCGTAGAAGAATTATTGGCAGTGGCTGATTTATTCATCATGCCTTCGGCATCTGAAAGCTTTGGCTTAGCGGCTTTAGAGGCGATGGCTTGCGAAGTACCTGTTATTTCGTCTAATGTCGGTGGAATACCAGAAGTAAACATCCACGGCAAAACAGGCTTTTTGAGTGATGTCGGAGATATTGACGACATGGCCAAAAACGCTCTAAGCCTATTACTCGACGACCAAAAACTAACCGAATTTAAGCAAAATGCTTTAGCGCAAGCCCAAAAATTTGACTTAGCCAACATCCTTCCTGCTTATGAAGCCTACTACCAGGAAGTATTAGAAAAAAATAAGCCACCAACAAACGTCCAAAGCACAAATTAACGCCAAAGGCATTTGAACGTCCGCAGGACAATTGAACGCCAAAGGCAGTTGAACGCCGAAGGCATTTGAACGCCGAAGGCAAAATGAACGTCCGAAGGACAAAATGAACGCCAAAGGCAAATTGAACGCCAAAGGCAAATCAACCCCCAAAAACAAGCAAGGTAGTCAAAAAATTTGTACTTTTGGCATGCCTATACACCAGACAAAAAAACGAGCCACTATGGACGACCAAACCAAAAGAAAACAATTTAGCCCCGAAACGTTAATGATGTCCTACGGCTACAACCCCCAATGGTCAGAAGGAGCAGTAAAATGTCCTATATTTCAAACATCTACCTTTGTTTTTGATACTGCCGAAGAAGGGAAAGCTTTCTTTGAAATTGCCTATGGGATGCGCGATCAAAAACCTAATGAAAAATTGGGACTCATCTATAGTCGTCTAAACAATCCCGACCTAGAGATTTTGGAAAACCGCCTAAAACTATGGGATGATGCTGATGATTGTGCCGTTTTTGAAAGTGGCATGTCTGCGATTTCTACAGTATTCTTGGAATTTCTAAAGCCCGGCAGTCTCTTATTATACAGCAAGCCCGTTTATGGGGGAACGGATCACTTCATTCATCATATTTTAAAAGATTTTGGTATTCACACGGTAGGTTTCCACCCAAATATGTCCGAAGAAGAAATCATCCAACTAGTCAAAGATACAGGGCATAGTGACAAGTTAGCCCTTATCTATATTGAAACGCCCGCCAACCCAACCAACGCCTTGTTTGACATGGCGATGGCCAAGAGAGTCGCCAATTATTTTTCGCAAGAAGAATCGCCAGTGTATTTTGCTGTGGATAATACCTATATGGGGCCTTTGTGGCAACACCCAATGGAGCATGGAGCAGACTTGGTCATATACTCTGCGACCAAGTATATAGCGGGACATAGTGACGTCATCGCTGGGGCGGTTTTGGGCAACCAAGCACTAATGGCACGGATTCGGGGTTTACGTACCTTTTTGGGCAATATGGCGGGGCCATGGACTGGCTGGCTATTGATGAGAAGCCTAGAAACCCTTAAAGTCCGAATGGATAAGCAAACCGAAAATGCAGAAATTATTGCTGACTTCTTAAACCAACATCCAAAGGTGGAGAAAGTCTATTTCTTGGGTCTGCTGGATGAATCACAACCCAAACAATTCGCCATCTACAAGCAGCAATGCACGGCACCAGGCGCCATGATTTCTTTTGATATAAAAGGTACCGAAAAAGATGTGTTTGTATTTTTAAATAACCTTACGCTCATCAAACTAGCAGTAAGTTTAGGAAGTACCGAAAGCTTAGTCCAACACCCTGCAACCATGACGCACGTGGACGTAAGCGAAGAAGACCGCAAGCTCCTAGGAATCTCTGAAAAATTGGTTCGATTATCCGTAGGCATCGAAAATCCAAAGGACATCATCTGGGATATATCTAATGCACTGGATAAGATTTAGTCATTTGACTAACAATTTAGGTAGCTGATTTTTATTATCAAATGCCTAATTTTTTGACTAAAACTAGGAGCGACTACTAATCAGATACAAAAAAAATATTTTTGTGTGCTTGAAAAGAGACCGCTGTGTCCTATTGCTACCATATGACAAAATACCACCATGTCTTATTGATAGCCAATGAGTTACACGCTCTGAAGCGCAGTAGGCAATAGTGATCTAAGTCATTATTTCAAAACATTAGATTTATATTGGCACGAGATTCATCCCAAAATAATATTTCGTGTGACACCAGTCACTCAATATTTATTTGTTTTTCCTTATCTTTGCAACTGTTAATTGATTCTAATCACTAAAAAAATTAAACCAATGAAAGTTGAACAGTTATTTACTGGTTGCTTAGCCGAGATGGCGTATTTTATTGCCGACAAAGGCGAAGCAGCAATTATTGATCCCTTGAGAGAAACAAAACCGTATCTAGACTTGCTAAAAAAGCATAGAGTCAAATTGAAATATATCTTCTTGACACACTTCCATGCCGACTTTGTGTCTGGTCAAGTTGATTTAGCGAAAGCAACTGGTGCAAAAATTGTATTTGGCCCAGGAGCCAAACCTGCTTACAAAATCAAAAACACCAAAAACAATGAGAAGTTTATGGTAGGTGATGTGACCCTAAAGGTATTGCATACCCCTGGACACACCATGGAGTCGATTTCTATTGTTTTGATTGACAAAAAAGGAAAAGAAAAGTATCTTTTCTCTGGCGATGCCTTGTTTATAGGTGATGTAGGTCGTCCTGACCTTGCGGTAAAATCCGACTTGACACAAGCTGACTTAGCGGGGTTTTTGTATGATTCTTTACGTAAGAAAATCATGAAGTTGCCCGATGATATCATCGTCTATCCTAATCACGGAGCAGGTTCTGCATGTGGTAAAAACATGAGTAAAGAGACTTGGGATACTTTGGGCCACCAAAAAGAAGTCAATTACGCTTTACGCGCGGATATGACCAAGGAAGAGTTTATCAAAGAAGTGACCACTGGTCTAAAAACGCCACCACAGTACTTTCCAAAGAATGTTGGCATGAACAAATCAGTCAACAAGAGTATCGATGAAGTATTAAAAAATGGTACCAAAGCGCTTTCCGCAAGAGAATTTAAGGTTTTAGCGGAAGAAAAAGATGTGATGGTGATTGATACACGTTCAAAGCGTGCTTTTGCTAAGGAGTTTATTCCTGGAGCATGGTATTTTGGTTTAGATGGAAGCTTTGCTCCATGGATCGGTGCCTTAATTTCTGATGTGAATCAAAAAATCATCTTTATCGCTCCACGTGGACGCGAAGAAGAAGTCGTCACCAGATTGGCAAGAGTAGGCTACGACAATTCTATTGGCTTCTTAAAAGGAGGGCTTCGCTCTTGGAAAGCTGCTGGCTTCAAGACTGCAAATGTTGGCTCTATCTCTGCCACAGAGTATGCAGAAAAGAAAGGTAAAAAGAATTTAGTGGACGTACGAAAAGAGTCTGAATACTTGTCTGAACATGTAGTCGGTGCAGAAAATGCTCCGTTGGGTAATTTGGTGGATAATATCGCTAAATTTAGCCCTACGAAGTCTTACATTGTACATTGTGCTTCTGGATATCGTTCTTTGATTGCGGCTTCTATTCTGCATTCTAAAGGTATCAAGAAAATAACTGATGTACGCGGTGGCTTCAAAGCTCTAAAACGTACCGACGTAAAAGTTTCTGATTACGTTTGTCCTACGACTCTACTCTAAGCTTAATACTTTTAGGCTTCACAGCCAAATCTCAAAAGGTGACCATTTTTGGTCACCTTTTGTTGTTTGTAACGTTTATCACTTGAACTTTAATACGCATCATCTATCTTTGCGCAAAACACAATATCTATGACACTTAGAGACCTTGTTAATCATCCGACTGTGACCATCATTGACGTTAGAGAGCCTTGGGAGTTTGCGGCTGGACATGCGGAAAATGCCGTGAATATCCCACTTGCCACTTTGAAAAACAATCTCCTTCTTGTCAAGGATTTTACTAAACCGATCTTGCTGACTTGTGAGTCTGGTAATCGTAGCGCCCAAATACATAACTTATTGATGGCCAAGGGGCTTGAAGGGGTTTATGATGGGGGCGGCTGGCGGGATTTGCGGAATATGAAGTTTTGAGTTGTTCAGCTTGTCCTTTGGACATTCATTTGTCCTGCGGACGTTCAATTTGCCCTTTGGGCGTTCAAATTTGTCCTTCGGACGTTTAATTGTTGCTTTGCTCCGTTAGGTTCCAATTGATGGGCTTTCTACCTTGTTTGCTTAATAGCTCATTGGTCTTTGAGAAATGTCCACAGCCCTGAAAGCGATTTCCCGCAAGGGGCGAAGGATGAAAGGCCGTTAACACATAGTGCTTCTTCTCGTCTATCAACTCCGCCTTGGCTTGCGCAAAACGCCCCCACAACAAAAAGACGATGCCTTCACGGTCGTCTGATAGCTTTTTTATTACGGCATCCGTAAATTTAGCCCAACCAATCTTCTGGTGCGATGCAGCTCTCCCCTGCTCTACCGTCAAAAATGCATTCAATAAAAAGACACCTTGATCGGCCCAACTTGTCAAATCCCCGTGATTCGGAATTTCAAAATCTACATCGCGTTGTAACTCTTTGTATATGTTTTTTAAAGACGGCGGCACGCGTACGCCGACTGGCACAGAAAAAGATAAACCCATCGCTTGTCCGACCCGATGATAGGGATCTTGCCCCAAAATCACTACTTTTACGTCTTTAAATGGCGTTCTCTTGAAAGCATTGAAAATTAATGACCCTGGCGGAAAAATGACTTTTCCCGAAGCTTTCTCCTTTTTTAGGTATCTGACTACTTCTTCAAAATAGGGCTTGTCAAATTCTTCCTTCAAGGCTTCCCGCCAAGATTTTTCTATGTGGGCTTTCATTTTCTAATTTTTGATAGTGCGTCAAGATAGGAGTTATTTCTTAACTTTTGCCTAACTTGCAGCAAAAAAAATGGAGATGGAGAAAATAGTTATTTTAGATGGACACGCTCTCAACCCTGGTGATTTGGACTGGAATATCCTTGCGGAAAAAGATGGCGTGCGCCTTGCTGATTTAGAGATTTTTGAGCGGACTCCTGCCAATTTGGTCGTCCATCGCGCCCAAGATGCTTCCGTTATCGTCATCAACAAAATTAATGTCACAAAAGAAATTATCCAGCAATTACCCCGCCTTAAACTTATCGCTATCACCGCTACTGGCACCAATAATGTCGATATTGCGGAAGCTACAAAAAAGGGAATTGCCGTAAAAAATGTAGTCGGTTATAGCTCCAATGCCGTAGCTCAACATGTATTTGCGCTCATCCTTGCTCTAATCAATAAAGTCTGCGAACATAGTCAAACTGTCCATCAATTGAGCTGGTCTAATAACCCGGATTTTAGTTATTTTTTATCCCCTTGGAATGAACTCAACGGCAAGACACTAGGCATTTATGGTCTTGGAAATATCGGTCATCAAGTCGCACGTATCGGACATGCTTTCGGGATGAAAATTATTGCCTACAATCGTTCCGCTGATAATCGTGGTAAAAATATTCAAATGGTTTCTTCCGAAAAATTACTCCTACAAAGTGATATTTTATCGCTTCATGCCCCACTTACCGAAATGACCAAACACTTTATCAATGCCACTTCTTTATCTGCCATGAAGCCCACGGCGATTTTGATCAACACAGCTAGGGGGCCGCTTATTCAGGAAGCTGATTTGGCGCAAGCCCTTGATAATCAAGTAATTAAAGGCGCGGGCCTGGATGTCTTAACTGGCGAACCACCCAATAAAAATAATCCTTTATTTGGCTTGAAAAATTGCTTGATTACCCCGCATATCGCTTGGACTTCTACAGAAGCCCGAACAACCTTATTGGAAGCCACTGCCAAAAATATTTGGGATTTCTTTGGATAACTTTACTAATAACCTAACTCCATTTGGCGGATGTTGTTCCACATTGGATTTATCGGTAGGTCTTGTTGATGGTTTTTTGTCCTATTTGTTGTCGGTTGTTACTCTTCTCTCATATCAACAACAATTATGGATTTTACACCGCTAAATCTATTTTTGAACTCTTCTTCATACCATTCTGGCACTTCTTTTTTATCCGCGGCATTCAAGTCACTAATGCAACTTTTTGATTTTTCAATAACTCTTTCATGGTCGTTCATTCTGGTTGAACTTCAAAAGCACAATATAATGAATCGTGCAACGCAGCTAAACCTTTACGGAGTGGAAAACCCCATAGTTTTAGGCTCAACGACTGCGATGCTTTACGCGAGAAAATTTAAACTTCCCAAAAGAGACGGAGATTTTTTTAGACTTTTTTGTTGTACGATTTTCGTAAGAAGTCGTAGTTTTGGTGATGGCTCCTACCGTCGAAACAATGGCTTCGGGGACACTTAACCGCTCTTTAATATCTTCTTTCTTCGCAATTTTTTTGATGGTCTTATCTACAGAATTCAATAAAAATTCTTTGGGCTTATTCATGGCGATCATTCGCTTTGTGGGTTGATTTTCTTGATGGACAAAAGTTGGTTTTGGCGTCTGATTAGATGATTCTTTAAGAACGATGACAGGTTTTGACTCTGGCAATTCGGGCTCCAATTGGGGTTTGGGTGGCGATTGCATAGTTGGCGATTGCAGCTTTGGAGACTTTGGTTCTTCATTTACAATGACTTCTGTGGGTTTGTAATCTGGGGTTATTTTTTTCTTCTGAACGATGTTTTTTTTAGGTTTTGAGCTTTGATCCTTTGGAGTTTGTACAATTGCCTGCTCGATGATGGTTTTTGGGACTCCTACCACTTCGTCTGACATGATAGGTTCTTGGCTTGGTTCTTTAGAAATTGGTGCAGGCATCTGATGTTTTGTCGTTTCGACAATAGGCATCTCAACCGATTCTACGACTCCCCCTTTCCGCAAGGCAAAAACAATCACAATCAGTAATAAAATAGCAGCAGCAATGGGCATCAACAAACGCCATGGGCTGATTTTTCTATTTTTGCGTTTCAACTCGTCTTTGTTGGGGTATTTGACCGAAAGGTCTGGGGATAATTGACTCTTTTGATAGATTTTTTGGGCTTTTATCAAGGAAGGATGTTGACTTAGACGTTGTTTTAGGAGTTGGTTGTCAGGAGCATTTAAGTCGCCTTCTAGCTGAGCGATTAACAGTTTATCGTCATTGGTCAAGCTAAACTCCGCCGTCAACGGGCGTTTTAATTTTTCTTTATTTTCAAAAACAAGGGTGTCATCAGCTGGTAATTTTATCATTTCCATTGCGTCAAATTCGGCCTTTAGGTCATCATTTTTCGCTAGAAACTCCATCAAAAGGGCAATTTGCCTTTCGGAAAGATTGCCTTCCGCAAAGTCTAAAAACCATATTTCATAATTTTTGCGATTGATCATGCGACTATATTCAATTTTTCTAAACGTGTTTTTAATGCTTTTCTGCCCCGATAAATATATACTTTTACCTGCGCTTCACTCAAGTCGGTAATCAAGCCTATCTCGGCATAAGAGAATGACTCATAGTCTCGGAGCAAAAGTACAGTCCGTTGCATTTCGGGTAGTTTTTTTAGTTCTTTATGGAGTATTTCGTTTAAATTTGAGTATTCTTGATTGGTTGCTGTAGGATTGTGGTTGATGGACTCCATGTCTGTTAAACGCCTTGACTTTCGCCAATAGTCTATCACTAAGCGATTTACGGAAGTAAAAAGGTAGGATTTTACTTTTTGATTGTCCACATTGTCCTTGGTAACCCACAATTTTGCGAAAGCATCTTGTACAATGTCTTTCGCCAAATTGCGATCATTGCATTTCTTAGCCGCAAATCGGTACAGGCCATCTGCTAAGATTTCAACTGCTTCGTTGTATTGTTTTGTGGTCAATTCGTCGTATTTTTCTTGTAGGACGGCGGGACGGTGGTAAAGTTACAGTTTTTTCGCTTTCTGAGACGCTAGATGCTAGTTGCTAGTTTCTAGAGCGCGGGATGTTGAGCCGAACGGCCGTTCGGGTATCTAGCAATCGGGTTTTTGATGCTGACCGTTCGGGTATCTAGTTGCAGGTTGCTAGATGCCCAATAACAACCGTCCCACAAAAACTTGGTCATCCAATACGACCTTTGCTAAATAAATCCCTGATGATAAGCCATTTGCCCGCAAGGGAACACCACTACTTACATTTTGTCGCAAGACTATCCGACCTGTAATGTCAAATAAAAACAGGAGACCTTTTCTCTGATTGCCAAAACTCAAGGTAAATTGCCCAGCGGATGGATTGGGGTGTATCGCCAGCTTTTTGGGGCTTTTATGGGGCGATTTTAAGGCGACTGGTTGGGGTAAATCCGTACGAAAAGCATTGAGCCCACCCCGTAGATTGCCGACGAGTAATTCACGAAATCCGTCATGATTTAAGTCCCAAAAAATTGGATAAGCACGTGCACCGACGGATATATTCCCGTAATTTTCGGTTACTTTCGTAAAATTGCCATTCAAATTGGCTTCAATATCTGAATATTCAAATATTTGCCCACTTTGGCTTCCGCAAAAAAGTCTAAAAGTGCCATTTTCTTTCCATATCCTGGGTACGCTATAGCCTGCTGTTCCCCCCAAAATACGGGTATCAACACCACCAAAAAACGGATTATTGGGGCTTGCTTCGTGGTTGGAGTTAAAGTTGGGATTGCCGACAGAACCGATATTTTTGATAAAATTGAGATTCCCATTTCGCTCACCTACCAGTATATCCGTCAATCCGTCTTCATCCACATCTACCATCGCAGGCGCCGCCGCAAGCCCAACATCAATATCCATAAAAGGAAAAATGGGTGCGGCAAAGTTCATCGGCTGTCCGCCCCCGGCTACATTCTCAAAATAATACATTTGCCCCAAGAAATCGCCCACCAACAAGTCCAAATCTCCATCACCATCTAAATCCCCAAAAGTTGGCGCCAAATTCCAATGTTGTGAAGATAAAGCCGCCAAACCCAGATAGTCATCATCGACGAGTTCAAATTTTGGCTGCCAGGCATTACCCGTATTTTTGAATAAAAACAAATGGCTCTCTAAGGAGGCATCTTCATGATAAAAGGTTTCGTTTCCGATGACCAAGTCCAACAAACCATCGCCATCCACATCCGCCACAGCAGGTAAAGCGCCCTTGCCCAAATCTAACATATCACCGACCAAAAAATCTGATTGTACAAAATCAAATTGCGGAGTGGTTGCTCCTTTATTTTCATACAGCCAAGCGTTTTCTTTGGTAATGGAAAAACTCTCGTCGTTGGGCGCACTCAAAATATCTTTATCCCCGTCATTGTCAATATCAGCGGCAAAAATACCTGGATATAGCGGGATGTCTATGGGATGATTACTAGGAAATAAAGTGTCTTGGTCAGTCATGTATGCATTTTGGGGCGTCCCTGAATTAATCAACAAAACTACATTATTAAAAGAAACATCCCCTAAAAACAACTCTTTGTCGCCATCGTCATCAAGGTCTAAAGCTAGCAGTGTCGAGCCCGCATGACGATTGCCGACTCCGCCCGTCCCCCCATGAAAATTTTCTGCGCAAGTATTGGGGTTATCACTCAAAGTAATCGCTGTGGAGAGTCCACTTTCGTAAAATTTGCCCCAACATTGATCTACCTTTTGAAAGATCAACGTATCCGCCCCGTATCCTTGCTCTTGCGAGAAATTGCGAAAATATAAGACATAGCCGCCATTGGATGCAAAGGTCAAAATATCCGTATCTCCATCATTATCCACGTCAACAATGGCTGGAATATCAATACTACTCACGTATAAATTGACCATTGAACCCGTAGAAGAAGGATAATACAACACGTCATACGGTTGTCCAAAACTTAACTTTTCAAAAGCCAACCGATTGCCTTCCCAATGCCCTTTGTGTACTTCTATACCTGCTACGCCTAACTGACTTGGATAGGCAAAAATATCTGGTGCTCCGTCTTGATTATAGTCCAACATCAAGCTCCATTTAATTAGTTTTGGGAAATGCTCTAATAACTCTGGGGCATATTCGTACTGAACAGTGCCTACATTTCCCGTATTTTTGAAGGCAGAAATAGCATTGCCTTCCTTATCAAAAACAAACAAATCTTTGATGCCGTCATGATCCAAATCTACTTCGGAGAATTGGGGCAAATTCATCCCACCTGCGAGCGCTAAGGGTAATTTTTGACCATCTTTCATGATATCAAAATCATACCTTTCTAGGCTCTGACTATACAAAATCACAGAAAAAATACAAAAAATCGTTATAAAAATCGTATCCTTACGCATTATTTTGGTTTTGGGGAATAATCATTTCCTATTGAAAACACCTTAGAGCATGGTAAGATGCAGCCCATTGAATCTTATCGAACATCACAAACATAACTATTTTACGGATATGAAGCCAATATTGACTTTCTTTTTTGCTTTTTTTCTAAGCATTACAGGGCTTTTTGCGCAAGCTGACCTATCAAATTTTAGTGTTTCTATTCTTCCGCAAGGAAAGGAATATTACATTCGAATAAAAGCCCCTAGTGCCACGGGAAAGCATGATTTTTGGATAAATGGCGAGACCCAAAGCCTGAATTTTGATCAAGGCATCGCCCAAATCCCCATAAAACCAACGAAAGAAGGGAAACTTTATGTTTTCAAGCAAAACAAAAATATCAAAATATATCACTTCTCCCAAAGGAGCAACGGCACGATACGAAGTGTCCACATTCCGTTGTGGTATTCGATTATCCCGCCACTGATAGCCATTATATTGGCATTGGGCTTTAAGGAAGTGACCATAAGTTTGTTTTCGGGTATATGGGCAGGCGCCTTTATCACTGGGGGCTTACGGATGGATTCGATCTCTTATTTTATCCAGAGTTTTTGGCAGGTACTTACGAAATATATCGTCCATGGACTCGCAGACACGGGGCATATATCGGTGCTGGTTTTTTCGGTGATGATTGGCGGAATGGTGGCGATTATTTCCAGAAATGGTGGGATGGCCGGAGTGGTCAACGCCCTTACACGATACGCTCGTACACCAAGGTCTGCGCAGTTTATCACCTGGCTTTTGGGCGTGGCAATTTTCTTTGATGACTATGCCAACACTTTGATTGTGGGCAATACGATGCGTCCGGTAACCGACCGCTTCAAAATCTCTCGCGAAAAATTATCCTATATTGTGGATGCGACGGCTGCCCCTGTCTCCGCCATTGCCTTTGTGACGACTTGGATTGGTGCCGAATTGGGCTATATTGATTCTGGTTTGAGTAATTTAGAGCATTTTTATGCGGATTTGACTCCTTATGCTGTATTCTTAGCTTCGCTCAAATATTCTTTTTATCCTATTTTTACTTTGGCTTTCATGTTGATGTTGATTAGGAGCAAGCGGGATTTTGGTTCGATGTATCATGCAGAAAAGCGTGCACGCACGACGGGCGCAGTCTCTGCCGTTAGCGATGTCAATGTCAATACGGAAGACATGGAAGACTTAAACCCTATCGAAGGCGCTCCCCTAAAATGGTATAATGCAGCATTACCCGTCCTTACGGTTGTGGTGGTTACTTTATTTGGTCTAATACACACGGGCATGGAGTCAGCGGCGAGTGACCTTGCGGCAAAAGGCGTCCAGCTTCCGACGGGGAGTTGGAGCGAGATATGGGGCAAATTAGGTTTATTGAGTGTCGAGCCCAACGCCGGCACAGTGATGAAAATTGGAAAAATAATTGGTAGTGCGGATTCTTATGTTGCTTTGTTATGGGCTTCCGCAAGTGGTATCTTTGTAGCCGCTGCACTGTCTGTAGGCGGACGCATCATGGGCATCAAACGAACCATGGACACGATGCTCACCGGTTTTAAGGCGATCATGCCTGCTTTAGTGATTTTGACATTGGCATGGGCTTTGGCGATGACGACCAAAGAATTACACACCGCCGATTTTTTAACAGAAATGATGCGTGGAAGCATATCGCCGTACATGGTGCCAGCGATTATTTTTGTTTTAGCGGCAGTCATCTCCTTTTCGACAGGTTCATCTTGGAGCACCATGGCGATTCTCTATCCGATAGCGATACCGACGACGTGGGCGGTCAGTCATTCAGCGGGATTGCCCGAAGATGTCAGTTTAGAGATTTTGTTTAATGTCGTGGCTACGGTGTTGGCGGCTTCGGTTGTTGGGGATCACTGCTCGCCGATTTCTGACACGACGATATTGAGTTCTTTAGCGACAAAGTGCAATCACATCGACCATGTTCGAACACAAATGCCTTATGCTTTAACGGTCGGTGGCATTAGTTTAATCTCGTGTACTTTAGCGGCTTATCTGGGTGGTGGCGCTTTGGTTTCTGGTGTTTTGTTTTTGGGTGGATTTGGGGCTATGTACTTGATTATTAGGGTTTTAGGAAAGCGGACGGATAGTTGATTGGGGGGCTCGCTTCGCTCGCTTTTGGTCTTTGGTCTTTGGTGCTGCCGCAACGGCTTACTCCGCTTTTGTTTGGCACTTTCGGTGGGTCTTTTGGTTTGGTGTGTTTTTTTTGTCCTTGGGGGGCTCGCTTTTGGTCTTTGGTCTTTGGTGCTGCCGCAACGGCTTACTCCGATTCTATTCAGATATTGATTATGGGCGACGATAGTATCGCAGAAAGCTCTTTTTTGGGGCGAGATTTTGGAGACAATATCATTTTTTCACCATCCTACGTCACTCAAGTACAATTTTTTGGGTCTGGATGCCTTTGCTAGTTTTTAGTTGAAGGTAATAATTTCCTTGCGGTAAATGACTCATATCTAAACTTGCTTCGCCTGTATTTATTAGCTGAATACCTGTTGGGCTATACAAGGTCGCATCATAAGGCATCAAATTGGGGCTTGTATTCAAGATATATAATTTTCCTTTTGTCGGGTTAGGAAAAATCAAAAAATCTTTTTGCGCAAGCCAATCTTCCTGCCCTAACAGGGAGTAACCTAGCGATAAACCATCTACCCCTAAAACGGATACCTGATCCGCCGGGCCCGGAATTCGCCCTCCCTGAATATGAATACGAGTCTCGAAGCCTTCTAAATCAGATTGGGAGATAGGAATGACAATTTTTGTCCAATCCTGGATAGATGTATCTGCTACCGCCCAAATTCCTTCGCCCAAAACTTCCCCATTTCCTAAAACTTCTACCTTGATAGACACCGTATCAAAAGCATCGCATCGAACAAATGCCGTCAGAGAAGTCGGATGGCTAGTATTGGCAAAAGTTGTTTCTGCCCAACTAGAATGCGCCCAGTTTTGATTTAACATCATCGAATTATCACCTTGATAAGGGTTCAAAGTATCTTTCAATACAAGGACTGTTGACTGGGGCGGCAATACAGTATCATTGTTGCTTGTTATCCAATCGGCAGGATTCAGACCATCCCAATCTTCAAAACCACCGTTGGGTATCTGTGCGCTTGCGCTAAAAAGGGTAATGACCAATAATAAGCTTGCGCCCAAAAGGTGTAGGATTGATTTCATGGCTTAGTTTTTAGGTTAATACGAGAATCTACCCTATTGACTGTTACCAAGGGAAAAAAGGTTGGGTAGTGGTTTTTATTCTATTACTAGTTTTCCTACTCCCAGTCGATCTCCAAACTGGACTTTAACAAAATAAATACCCGGAGACAAAGACGATACATCAATATCTAATTGATTGGCTTGTAAGACTTTCTCTCCTAATTGGTTAAATAAGTCAACGCTTACAGCACCCGAATAGGTCTTTTCTAAAACAATCTGGCTAGTCCCACCCGTTGGATTGGGGTGGATAGCAATCGTCTCCGTCTTAACATCCTTCAATGCATCAGGAATCAAAGAGACCATTGTATTAAAAGTTGTATTGGTAATGATTGGCGAATTGCTGTCAAAAATAATGTGCGCTGTATTCTCAATCCTTGTAAAATCTGCTAAACCTGTGTTGGGCTTCACTTCATAGTACACAAAGCCATGGCTTGCTGGCTCATTGCTGGTACTATCGGCCAGATAGATATTTTCAAAAAGGAAGGTCACAATATGGTCTTTGATAGTTGTCTGAACGGGAAAGCTACTATTTAACACTCTAAACGTTTCCATATCCAAATTTTCGTCAAGCGTATCTAGGATGGTCACATTATCTGCTTCGATATTTCCCACATTCTGAAATCGAATGGTATAAGCTAGATTTTGGTTATGGATGGTATAGTGTTCGTCACGAATACCCGCTGGATTTACATCCTTCTCATTGGGGTCATAAGAGCAAAGTACGATTGGGAAATAGCCTAACGTATCCATATGGTACTGCGCCGAATTAGACAAACTTACCGCTTCGAAGGTTCGCCAAAAATGCAAAGGCTGCCCCGTAGCATTCTCATCTGGCAAACTAAATACCGGCTCAAAATTATAAGTAATGAAAGGCACCATCGTGTCTAGTTCCCAAGTAATAGTGCGATTGATTAAATCCACATCCGAAGGAGGCGGTACAGAAGACACAAAGGACGTATTAGCATCATAGTCCAAATAAAAAGATGCTTTGACGGGTTCGTTACCAGTAAATTGAGTGCTTAAATAAAAAGGAGCATCAGTATTACACTTAGGTTTGGGGCAGATGAGACTAGAATTGCCATATTCTCCAGTCATACTAATTCTATACCCAAAATCATGTCCGCTATTGGTCGAACTAGTGGCAGAATAAGTCTCTGTATAGGAAGCATTAGCAGATGTCAACATCATATACCAAAACGGAGTTGCGGTCATGGTATAGCTCACGCCTTCTTCGCACTCTTTAAAAAAGCGCCCGTCATTCCCTGTAAAAACATATTCACCCGCAGGCTCAAATAAGACTTTAACGCCACCCATTCCTTCTTCACCGACATCTTGCACGCCGTTTTCATTTTGGTCAAAATAGACAATACCAGATAGCCCATATTCTCCACAATCAAAATCACTAGCCGAACTACACCCCGAAGCATTGTCATGAATATTTACATCTTGGTTGGGAAAATTTAGATACTCACAAAGATTACTAATCGCACAACCGCTCAACATAGGATTATTAAATATCTCCAAATCATATCCAGTCATAACGTATAGCCCGATGGTAGTAGGATCAATGTTTTTTAATCCAGTCAAATTAGTCAAACTATTATTGCCTTTAATCACTATGGCTCCGATTCCTTCAATTGGATTATTCCCAATATTTGTCAAATTTTCTAGGCCATTAAAGCTTTGTAAGGCATCATTTCCTTCTATAAAAATACCTGCGCACTTTTGCAAGCCCAACAACCCTAAAAAGTCCAAAATTTTTGGATTATCCACAATGGATAAGGTTCCACCCAAGCTCTGAAGGGCACTAAGCCCACTAAAACTTTGTAAATCTGGATTGGCTCTTACGTGCAACACGCCACTTATCTCCGTCAAAGTGCCCAATCCTTCTAAATTGGTTAGGCCAGTATTTACGACAGATAATTTCCCCATTTTTGTCACCTGACTCAGTCCAGCTAAGTTGGTAATATCAGGAATCGGTTGCGATACACTACCAATGAGCACATCGCCTTCTATCTCGGTACAACTTGGGTAATTAGTGGAGAAGTTATCAATATCATCTTGCGATGAAAAGGTAATTCCATTGGGAAGACAAGATTGGGCATCGACAGACAGAAAAAAGAAGAGAATGGCGACAAAAGATACTAGATTTTTCATATTAACTATTTTTATTAAAAATTAAAGTAAAACAAATTCAGGTTTTTCAAGCCCATGAGCTTTAGTAGCCTATAAGGTTTCCCAAACCCTTGTTTTTAATCCTTCTAGCACATAATTCAATGGGCTGTGCTTGACTTATTCAAGGTTTAAGAAACCGTAATTCCATGGCGGTATGCACCTTCATTTCGATGGGCTAAAGCCCATCTTACTAGACGGTATCAGCCTTTCGACGGGATAAATCCCATCTTACTAGGCGACACCACCACGCCACAAATATAAAAATAAAACGCTAAATCAAAAAGAAATTACAACTTTTTAACAGTAATAATATTCACAGGGCAATTTTTCTGGGCTTCCGAATTTTCGTCATATTCCCAATCTTCGGCTTCTACAATAAAATATTTGCCTTTCTCACGGCTTTTACGCAAGTAACTTTTACCGTCTTTTTTGGACATAACCCATTGATTAGGAGCGGATTCTATGCAGGCATTGCAGCCGATGCATTTGTGTCTTAAATGAATAATTTGAATCAAGACTCTGCTATTTCAATCAATTCGATAATTTTAAAAATCTTATCCGAAGCCCGCACTTTTTGGGGCGTAGCCATGGAGAAAGAGACATTAGCACCGACCGACTCGACGACTTGGTCATCGACTCTCATCTCCCCTACTTCCATTTCAAAGATACCAGTGGTTGGTCCCGTAATCATGATTTTGTCGCCTTTGGCCAATTTGCCCGTTCTTAGTCGAAACTCACCGATGCCAATTTTAGGAAAATACTTTACGCCGTTGCCGACAAATTCTCTACGTCTTTTGGCTTTAGAACCATCAGAATCCGTCCATTCACCCAATTCTTTTCCAAGAAAATAACCACCCCAAAAGCCCCGATTGAAAACTTTATCTAAGTCTTCCATTAACTCATTACCTAGTTCAGGGGTAAATTTTCCCGTAAGGGCTGCATCCCTAGCTTTTGCGTAAGCAGCCACCGTTGCATAAACATAATCAGGGCCTTTGCTTCGCCCTTCGATTTTCATTACAGAAATACCTGTTTCTATAATCTTGTCCAAGAAGTTAACCGTACACAAGTCTTTGGGAGACATAATGTATTCATTATCAATAACTAACTCCTTTCCTTGGTCGTCTTTGACTTCATAGGTACGGCGGCAATTTTGCTTACACGCGCCCCTATTGGCGGATGAATTATGCGTGTGCAAACTCAAATAACATTTGCCAGAAACAGCCATACAAAGGGCGCCATGTACAAAAACTTCTATCCGCATCAACTCCCCATTAGGCCCTTTGACCTGTTGTTTTTCGACTTCATCCACAATCGTTTTGACCTGCTTCAAAGTCAACTCCCGCGAAAGCACCGCCACATCAGCAAAATGTGCATAAAACTTCAAAGCTTCAACGTTGGTGATATTGATTTGCGTAGAAAGATGCACGGTGAGCCCTACTTCACGAGCATACATGATGGCGGCTTGATCCATCGCAATAATGGCATCCACATCGGCTTCTTTGGCCGCATCGATGATAGACTTCATGAGATTAATATCATGGTCATAAAGCACGGTATTTAGGGTCAAATAAGTCTTAATTCCATGAGCCATGCATCGAGTTTTTATTTCACGCAAGTCATCGAGTGTAAAATTGATGGACGACCTGGCCCGCATATTCAATTGTTCAATACCAAAATACACAGAATCAGCCCCCGCTTGGATAGCGGCTTGTAAAGACTCAAAAGAGCCTACTGGAGCCATCACTTCTACCTTTGTCATGTTATCTATTTTTGTAGTCTTATCGAGACGCATTTTACCACAAACAGCAAAAAAGCCATGAAGTTCAAAAAGAAAAGGGGATTGTTCAATTGTGCAATTGCTCAATTGTTGAGCTTACGCCTAAAAATCGTTGAGTCTCTAGTTCAGGAATGGAGCAAAACTTTATTTGGTTCAATCGTGCAATTGTGCGATTGTTCAAACTCCTTCCAAGGTTGCAATGACATCAAAAAAGGAGCAACTGCTAGCAGTTGCTCCTTTTTTGATAGCTTTATAGCCAAAAAATCTACTGAAAGGCAGCGACATCTACAGGAATCCCATTTTTGATGACTAAAGTTTCAGACCAGGCTTCGGCGACCTTATTATTGTAGGCAACCTTTACCTTAACGGTATACTTTCCAGGCTTAGCGAAAGCATGAGAAATTTTAGTAGAACGACAGTTTTTGATGGTGCCATCTCCAAAATCAAAAGTATATTTAGCGTTCCCATCATAGCCATTCAATTTGAATTGAATATTTGCATTGGTTTCCATTACACCGCTATACTTAATCCAATTCTTTCTTTTACGGATAGGTTGATTGGACTTGCGGTGACTTGTTTGCCTTCCGATACTTGTAAAATCTTGGTTATCACCATAGGAATCTCCTACAGGATTGACAACAAAAATATAAAAAATCAGCCCTCCACCAATAAAGAAAAGGGTTAACCAAAACAAAAAATCGAATAATCTCTTTTTTTCGTCGTCTTGAATGGATCTAAAGCTAGCGCCCGAAGATAAATTTCTGCTCATGCGGTTTGATTTTCAGCGTTTCAAAATAGTGCGGCTCATAAAAATTACAGCAAAAATCAAGCCACATACATGGGATTTTGCCATAATATCTTACGATAAAAAAAGCATTTAGCAATTTGGGGTTGGGTTGCGGTTTCTTCCTTTCTCAAAGAAGACGGTGCAAAGATACATATAAAAAACATAACAAATAAGGTTTTTTTTACATTTGTGACATAGATTAACTATAACACATTGATAATCAATATGATTAAAATATATTTTTTTTTCAAATATAACAATATTTTTACGCAGAATGCCTGATAGAATATTGTTTCAAGTTTTCAAGAGAATATTAAAAGATTCTTTTCTCTTTTTTAAGGAGTAGTTTTACAGATGCTACAAAACTTCATAGCATCTGCAGATTTCCCAATTTTTAGACAATAAATGAATAGGCTTGCTATTAATACACCAATTCAAGCGCCTGCAAAGGCTGGATAAAAGCCCCTGTTTCCTTAGGATTTCGCGTGGTTTTGCCGCTTTCCTTAAGTATTTTATAGACCTGTTTGGTGGTCAATTTTGGCTTCAACGACTTCATCATCGCCACCAAGCCCGCTACATACGGTGTCGCCATGGAAGTCCCATTGAAAGATGTATATTGATTATTGGGGATGGTCGAATAGATATCCACACCTGGAGCCGCTATCCCCATATCCAAGTCATTGATATAATTAGAAAACAAAGCCCTTGTCAAGCTACTATCTACCGCGGTGACCGTAATGACTCCCGGCACATTGGCAGGCGTAGTATTGATGGCATTTCGGTTGTCATTACCGGCTGCGACCACGACAATAGCTCCCTTTTTGTTGGCATATTTAATGGCTTTTTCGTAAGCTCTCTGCTTCTTTTTGCCTGTACGCCCTCCTAGAGACATGGAGATGACATCGACGCCAGCATCCGCAGCTTTTAGGATACCGTCGATAATTGACTCTTGGGTGCCCATTCCGTTGGCATTAAGCACCTTGATGGAAGTGATGGAAAAATAATGATTGGTATTTAGGGAAGCAATACCGATGTGGTTGTTGGTTACGGCGCCTGCTATGCCTGCGCAATGGGTGCCATGCCCAACGGGGTCATTGTTCGAGCGAATCTCCGTGGACCAAAAATTATCTTTCAGGTCTTCGTGCTTGCTATCCACACCAGTATCCAAAATAGCAAGTACTGTTTTTTTCTTTGTTTTTATCTTCTGCTTGCGCAAAAATGCGTAATAATCGTTCATTTGTAAGGCATTCATTGCCCATTGTTTATCGACTTTAGGATCGTTAACGTTAATTTTTTGCGCAAGCGAAAACAAATCTCCCTTACCTTCAGGCCAAAGGGATATTTTTTCATTCGGTTCTAACCAATTAACATCCGAACTAGCTTCGATTATTTTGGCTACTTTTGCCCGCATCTTAGGCGTATTTTGGACGACATCCACAATGTAATAGTCATCCAATACCGTCTTATTCACATCTTTGGGATAAAAAGCACGTCGTATCACCGCCAAACTTTTCAACCGTAGCATGAACAAGTCCATATTCGCATTGGCTTCTAGCTCCACCAACCATTCCCCATTTTCATCGTAAGCAATGTCCATTTGGGTTATTTTTCCCGCAAGGGACTGTCTCATACGGCTTGCGCCAAAAAACTGAAAAGCCACAAAAACAAATAATAAAATTGTCCAAAACAACCGAGAACTCGGACGCAAAAACTGAAAAAACCAATTGACCAGCGCCAATATCATCAAGTCTCTAAACCCCACAAAAAGCTTAGTTTGCAACGGTACTTCCGCAATCCCCAGCAAAACCACATAGGATATAAAGCCAATAATAAACAACATTCTGGCGACACCACTTTTTTGGTCATCGTCCTGATAGTGATGCCACAAGATCAACCCTAACGCTGAAACGGCATAGGCCATGGGATAAAAAAATGCTATCATTGTCTGTGTTTTTTTTCTTTGCTTTTGGTCTTTGGTCTTTGGTACGCTCCTTCGTCGCTTTTGGTCTTTGGTGCTACCGCAGCGACTTACTCCCTGGTAGTTGGGCGTTTTTGTCTTTATTTTTTTGGCTTTTGAT
>CAMZKG010000112.1 GCA_947311105.1 uncultured Saprospiraceae bacterium | reverse complement strand
TAGCCCAAGCCATGTGCGAGCTCTAAATTCTTTTTAGTGCTCTTTTTTTAGGGCAACCGATGCTCCATAATATATAACTTACTTATACCCAGAACAAATCAATATCCAACTTCCGCATTTCAACATTTTCTGACGAAGCTATCAAAAAGGGATTGTCTGTACATTGCGGTTGCAAGATACATATTTATTTAAATAATGTCAAGTCTTTTTTTTGCGAAAGCATATAAAAAAACTAGTAATCAAGCGATAAATTGTCCAAAGGACTAGGTATGCTATCCGCCTTTGCCGTGGCACCCTTACACCCCTTACACCGTCAACCCCGTCTATCCCCGAGCAGCATCCACCGAAGCGATAGCCGCCAAATTAACGATATTATTGACTTCCGTATCCTTCGGGAGAACATGAATCGGTTTTGCTAACCCCGTAATAATTGGGCCAATCGAACGAGCATGACCAAAATGTGTAACAAGGCGAAGGCTGATATTTCCTGCGTCTAAATTTGGAAAAATCAACAAATTAGGTCGTCGATGAATATCCGCAAAAGGATATCTCTCGTCCATCACTTCTTGATTTAGGGCAATATCCGGCTGTACAGGCCCGTCCACAATCATATCAGGACGTAGTCGTTTTACGATACTGACCGCTTTGGTTATTTTGTCCGATTCGGGCGATGAGACCGTACCAAAATTAGAGAAAGACAGCATCGCCGCCCGCGGTTGCATGTGTAATTTTTTCATGGTGTCCGCAGCCGTCATGGTAATTTCTGCCAATTGTTCGGCTGTAGGATTAATGTTGACGGCGGCATCGGCAAAAAAGTAACTTTTACGATCATGCTGAACAAGGTACATCCCAGCAATCAACTTCCCTTTTTCTTTAGGGCCGACTATTTTAATGGCAGGTCGAAGGACTTCGGGATATTCAACGGTAATACCAGCCACCATCCCATCGGCATCGCCTACTTCGACCATGACAGCTCCAAAGTAGAAGAAATTCTTCAAGCTTTCATTAGCACCTTCCATGGTTTTGCCTTTACGTTGGCGTAAATGGAAGTAGGTAGAGACATACTTGTCCCAATCAGGAGAATTCAAAGGCTCAATAATTTCGATGCCTTTCGGCGAATGATTCAGTTCTTTAAATTTTTGGAGCAAAGCCGCCTTATCCTTCGTCAACAAAATAGGTTTGGCGTATCCAGCCATGACAATTTCGTGAGCTGCCCAAATTATTTTGGGGCAATCTCCTTCCGGAAAAACAATACGTTTAGGGTTTCTTTTGGCAGAATTGTAGATATTTCGCAAGATAGCTCTTGACCAATCAACGCTTTCCATTAATTTTTCTCTATACCGCTCAATATTTACGGGCTGTTGGGCAACGCCCGTGTCCATAGCAGCTTGCGCCACCGCAGCAGAAGCAGCCACCAAAACCCGATGATCAAAAGGCTTCGGTAAGATATAATTTCTACCAAAAACCAACTCTTCTTCGCCATAGATATGCTTCACGGCATCAGGCACTTCTTCTTTGGCTAGCGCCGCCAAAGATTTGGCTACAGCCATTTTCATCTCTTCATTAATGGTGGTGGCTCTGACATCCAAAGCTCCCCGAAAAATAAAGGGAAAACCCAAGACATTATTCACTTGATTGGGATAGTCACTACGTCCTGTAGCCACAATGGCATCTGGTCTAGCCGCTATGGCATCAGGATAAGAAATCTCTGGATCAGGATTAGCCATGGCAAAAATAATTGGATCTGGTGCCATTGTTTTTACCATTGTGGGCGTCAATAGCCCACCTTTAGACACCCCAAAAAACACATCTGCTCCATCCATCGCATCCGCCAAGGTGTGCTTAGGCGTATCTCTATAAAATTTTCGTTTGTATTTATTGCGTTCATCCCCCTTGTCTCCACGTCCATTCCACAACACACCTTTGCTATCAGTCATCAAAAGATTTTCGATGTTGATGCCGAGACTAACGTAGAAATTTGCGCAAGCAATCCCTGCAGCTCCTGCCCCACTAACAACGACCTTAGCATCTTCTAACTTACGCCCTGTCAATTCTATTGCATTCAACAATGCCGCACCAGAAATAATCGCAGTACCATGCTGGTCATCATGAAAAACAGGGATATTTAGCTCTTTTTTTAGTTTTTCTTCGATGATAAAGCATTCTGGCGCTTTGATGTCTTCCAAGTTGATTCCCCCAAAAGTAGGCGCAATACTCTTAGCCGTACGAATCACTTCTTGTGGGTCTTCCGAATCTACTTCGATATCAAACACATCAATATCCGCAAACCTTTTAAACAAAATCCCTTTTCCTTCCATGACAGGTTTGCCTGCCAGAGCACCAATATTGCCCAGCCCTAAAACGGCTGTACCATTAGAAAGTACAGCGACCAAATTCCCTTTTGCGGTGTATTTGTAGGCATTTTCGGGGTTCTCTGCTATTTCCAAACAGGGGGCAGCGACACCAGGAGTATAGGCTAAAGAAAGGTCATCTTGGGTCACAAAAGACTTAGTTGGGACGACTTCTATCTTTCCAGGCTTTGGATGCTGGTGATAATTTAATGCGGCCTGTTTTAGGCCTTTTTTGGTGTTCAATACTGGTTTCATGAGTTCTTTTTTACTCATCATCTGGTCTTTTTTTGTATGCTGTATGGTCGATTGGGCACAAATGTAGGCAGAATGCACCAACCAAACCATGACATTTGTTAGGAATCTTAGTAATTAATGTCTTGATGACAAAATGCTGAACGCTAGTTTCTAGATGCTAGTTGCTGGAAGCTAGATCGCGGGATGTCGAGCCGAACGGCTGTTCGGGTGTCTAGCAATCGGGTTACAGAGCGATTGCACAAATTGAATAAAATCCAATTTCCTAATTAGGAAAATTATGTATGAGTAATTTTATTTGGTTTGTTCGGTAGTAAAGGTTTAAGAAACCATTGTTTTGATCTACTCGCTTGGCATTTTTAGCTTTATCGCTTTTGCTGGTCAAGGTTTCTCAAACCAATAAAAAATAAGCTCTATCACCCATGCAGCCCAAGATTTTTTTTGTATTTTGCGCAAGCGAAAAAAGAGTCATGGTTTATGGAGCAGAAAATAATCAAAACCGATGTGGTTATCATGGGTGCAGGACCAGCAGGATGTGCTACTGCCTTGAAATTAGACCGATTGGGTATTCCCTGTCTATTGGTAGAAAAATCTCAATTTCCGCGGGACAAGACCTGTGGCGATGCGATTTCTAGTAAAGTGACGGTCAATCTGAAGCGTATCGACCCCGATTTGCTTAAGCGATTTTATGCAGCACCTTGGAAAATGGATATCAACGGTATCCGCGTGGCACTACCGTCAAAAGGCAAGAATATTGACTTAGCGTTTAAGCCTTCGACTCATTTTGGCGACAAAATGCCCCCGTCTTTTACTGCCCGTCGAATGGATTTTGATAATTTCCTTGCAGAAGAAGTAAAAATTAGCCCTTTGGTGGATTTTCGGGAAAATACCCATATTACGGACTTTACTCGGATTGATGGTGGCTTTGAATTGCTTGCGCCAAAACAAGGGTTGACTATACAGGCTCGCATGGTCGTGGATTCGACGGGTGCCCAATCTAAATTTTCTCGCCAAATCGCTAAAATAGAAAAAGAAGAAGCTCATTTTGCAGGCTCGGTACGGGCATATTTTAAAAATGTCACGGGGTTTAAGGATGCTCAATTTATCGAAATTCATTATTTGAAGTCGATTACGCCAGGCTATTTTTGGATTTTCCCCCTTCCAGGAAATGCCGCCAATGTGGGTATCGGTATGCGCACAGATTTTATCAAAGACCGTAATATCAACTTGCGTAAAGAAATAGATAATATCATCCAAAATCATCCTGGTATCAAAGAGCGTTTTGCCCAAGCAGAAAAAGAAGGCCCTTGGAAGGGGTTTGGCTTGCCGATGGGCTCCAAGCGATATCCGCTGACTGGGGATCATTTTATCTTGACTGGAGATGCGGGACACTTGATTGACCCGCTATCAGGTGAAGGCATCGGAAATGCGTTTTATAGTGGCGTTTTTGCAGCCGAGCAAATAGAGCAGTGCCTTGCGGCAAATGATTTCTCTGCCCACTTTTTGAAGGACTATGATGCTCGTATTTGGAGAGTTATCGGCAAGGAAATGAAATTGAGCTACCGAATGCAAAAAATATTAAACCGACCTTTTCTCGTGGCTATCGTCGCCAAAATACTTATCTCCAACCAAAATCTCATCTCCAAAATCGCAGATATGTTTACAGATTTTGAATTGCGAAAGCAGTTGGTAAAACCTGGGTTTTGGATACGGAATTTATTTAGGATCAAGGGGTAAGCAGCTTGGCGGTTTAGCGGTGTAGCGGTTTGGCGGTGTAGCGGTGTAGCGGTGTAGCGGTTTAGCGGTGTAGCGGTGTAGCGGTGTAGCGGTTTAGCGGTTTAGCGGTGTAGCGGATTGACGGATTGACGGATTGACGGATTGACGGTGTAGCGGTGTAGCGGTGTAGCGGTTTGGCGGTGTAGCGGTTTGGTGGATTAGCGGTTTAGCGGTTTGGTGGTTTGGTGAAAAAACCTATGGAAGGGTTTCATAAAAAGAGACAAAATGAAAATTTGTGGAGCCAAGAGAAATAAATGTACAACGCCTTTTTGGAGTAGCTTAAGGGTAAAAGGGTTAAAAGAAATTGCGTTGCAAATTTTGCTTTGCAATTGCACCAAAAAAATATTATCTTTGACTTTCCAATAATAATTAAACAAACAATTATGTCTAAATTCTGGTTAATTCTGTCCTTTATTTTCTTTTTTGCGCAAGCCCAAGCACAAGATTGCTTACCATCGGGCATTGACTTTATGAGTCAAAATGAAATAGATAGTTTTTCCATTAACTATCCAGGCTGCCAAGTTATCGGTGGCACCGTAAGCATATCACCTAATATCACAAATCTCAATGGATTATCCAACATAACCCATATCAGTGGAGATTTGATTATTACTCCGCCCGTGCCTTTTTCAGGTCTAGACAATCTGGTTTCTATAGAAGGATCACTTGAGATTCATGACTACCAAGCCCCTAACTTTAACGGCTTAGGAAGCCTTGGTTCCATAGGTGGAGATTTAAGAGTATTGAGTGGTTCGCCAGAAAGCTTCCAGGGATTAGAGCAATTGACATCCATCGGTGGAGATTTTGATTTAATAGGTTGTTCACTAGCAAGCTTTCAGGGATTAGAGCAGTTGGTATCCATCGGTGGAGATTTTGGCCTACCTGACCCTAGTCCTAACCTACAGGATTTTCAGGGTTTAGAAAGCTTGACAACGATAGGTGGGAATTTTGGCCTATTACCTTTTGCAGCCAATAACTACCAAGGTCTGGAGAACTTAACTAAAATTGGGGGTTTATTCTGGGTTGACATCACATCTGAATCTTCCAACTTTGAAGGGCTCAATAAATTAACAAGTATTGGTACGTTTTCTCTTTTGGACGCTGTGAATTTACTTGACTTCTCGGGTTTAACTAGCCTAGACACAGTTGGCTCTTTTACTATCGAAGGCTGTAATTCATTGATTAATTTGACTGGCTTAGATAATTTACAACATGTAGGGAACTTAGTCATAAAAGACAACACATCACTCATTAGCTTAAACGGTCTTCAAAATTTAAAAGGTACCAACCTTAGCGATGTCTCTATTTCAAACAATCCGTCATTAGAGGTCTGTAATTTCAACTTTCTATGTGACATGCTCGCATCGGACAATGCGACAGGCATAACAATAAATGGAAATGCCGCCACCTGTAATGGTTTAGACTTTCTTACTTGCCTTAAGGACGGTATTTCTGGGACTGTTTTTTATGATTTTAATCAAAATCAGATATTTGATTCTTTTGAGTATGGCATTCCCAATCAAACGATTTCATTCAGTCCAAACAATAACAATAGCCTTACCGATGAATCTGGTTTCTTTTTTCAACTTTGCGACAGTGCAACGACTTATGATATCGCGTGGGTCGTAGATACCAATTGGGTTTTGACCACCGACTCTTCATCTTATCAAATCCAATTTATACCAGGACAAGATAATAATCTAAACAAAAATTTTGGGTTATATCGACCAAATTCAAAACACGAAGTACTTTGCAACCTTACTTCTGATCCACCCCGCTGCAATTCTGAAGTGGACTTTTATATACGTTATACCAATTATGGCACCTACATCGAGCAAGGCAACGTCGTCCTACACTATGACCAAAAATGTGAATTTGTCGCAATTTTTCCAGAGATGCCTGTGATGCTAGATACGGTATTGCACACTATTACTTGGCCATTGGATACACTTTATCCTGGAGAACAACGAGACGTTCGTATCACTTTTCAGATGCCTGACGAGTCTCAAACGGGGGAGCTAATGAGCTTCAATGCAGAAATATGGGATCTCACTCCTGCCCTACTAGATGGTTCTGGATATCGTCCCACTGTTCTTTGTTCATTTGACCCAAATGATAAGCATGTGATGCCCCCAGGTGAACAAGAAGCACACTTCACATTGCACGATGAAAAACTCACTTATACCATTCGCTTCCAAAACACTGGCAACGCCGCGGCAATTGATATAAGGATATTAGATACGATATCTGATTTTCTGGATATAAACACTTTGCGTGTTGTCAATAGCAGCTTCCCCGTCCAAACATCTGTCAATGACCATGCGGTTCAATTCTTTTTCCAAAATATCTGGCTACAAGATAGCCTCCACAATGAGCCCCAAAGTCATGGTTTTGTCACTTACGAAATCTTACCAAAAGCAGGGCTACCCGACTACTCCGTGATTGAAAATACCGCTTTCATTATATTTGATTTTAATCCAGCGATAGTGACCAACACATCCTTTAGCACGATGGTGACAACTATTCCTGTAAGTACCACTAACACCCAAAGAGTCCCTATTTATCTTCAGCCGAACCCAGCATCTGACATATTACGGATAACTACTCCCGAAAAATTTTACAGCATGCAAATTATCAATATTTTGGGAGATATAGTCTATACCAATTCTGGACTAGATTTATCACCTAGTGTTAATGTTTCTGACTTTAAATCTGGGTTTTACTTTGTTCGAGTTGATTTTGGTGGAAAGCTTGGAATTGGTAAATTTGTAGTGGAATAAACAACTCAAGTTTCGGTACAACGGTATAGCGGCATCATGGTATAACGCCAACACAATTGCTTACTTCGGCGTATCTTAATTTGTGTAATTGGCGTAATTCAATAGGCTTTTTCGAGCCGCTCTAGCCAAACTAGAAATAGTTTTTCAAAAATATAAACCCACTACAAACAAAGAACCTAAAAGAGCCCTTGGTCTCTCGACCAAGGGCTCTTATTTTTGAAATAAATTTCAAATGTCTTTAGGCATCTAAACCTTTCAAGTACTCTTTTTGAGCTAAGTAGTCTTTATTTTCGATGCCAGCCTTAGATTGGAGCATTCTCCAAGCTTTACGACGCTCGACACAGAAAATGACCATTTGGCGAGAAAGCAAGTGATGATTGATTTTACCATCATCGGTATGATCTACTAAGTATACACTCCAATCAGGAATATAAGAACGGTGGTTCTTATCCAAATAACGGTGATGGATGATATCCTGCATGGTTACATTTTGCAAAATATCTAGCAACTCCTTCTTGCCTTCCAATTGGTCTTCCTTCACTTTCTTATGGTGCCTTCTGAATCTAGCTTCGCTCAAAGCCCAGTGGGCTACGGTATAAATAAACCGTTCTTTTGTACCTTTAGAACGCTTAGTAAACCAGTCATTTTGGTAGTTAGGATTCCCTTTGATATACAGCGCTTCGTTGTAGGTTTCTCCTTTTCCTGGATCAAATACAAACTCAGGCATTCCCCGGCTATCTCTAATCCGAATGGCTTGCAATTCTGAAGCATCATCAGGCACACCATGCTCTGGCTGACAAGTTGTAAAGGCTTGATAATATGCCGTTCCACGATAATGCAACCCATCAATCAACGCTCTAAACAAAGTCCCCATACTGGCCGCACTCACTTGTGCGATATAAGGCGATCCGTGACCACTCATCATGATTTCGGCAACGGATTTTTTCTCGGTCATCTTACCTTCGGTAGCTGGTCCGATTTGGTTCATATCAAATCCACCTGTCATCACAGAAGAGTCAGAGTTTTGTCCACCTGTATTAGAATAAACTTGAGTATCCAACATCAATACTTTGACATTTGGGCGATTCTGAAGGATTACTTTAGATAGATTTTGGAATCCAATATCCCCAATACCACCATCACCACCGATAGCCCAGACTTTCGGCAACTCAAGGATTTCCTTGTCCGTCATGAATTTATCGTTAAAGTGGGTATAATGGAAATAATCATCTTCATCAAATCCATTGCTAAAACCACCCAACAAGTGATCCACCAATCTTTCAGGTACTACTGCATGAGCAGCATGGTCTCTCATAAAGCTTTCGCCTACAATCCAACCGATGGTTGTTCCATCTTGAAACAATGAATTCATCCAAGGATATGGGTGCGGGTTATTGGGCGGCGTGGAACCATACACCGTATTACATCCTGTATTGGCGGTCATTGCCATGGCAGACATTCCATTCGGCATACGTCCTTCTATGGTTTGCAATTCTTTATGATTATAGGCTTCCTGCTCCAAAACAGCCACTAAGGCATCCACTAAATCAGCATCAGCCCCATCAAAACCATCTGCGATTCTTTTTTCAGTTGCTTCCGTATCTTCTGCACCGAATCCCATAATAATGTGTAAAATCGTTCTTCTAAAGGTATCATATCCGCTTTTGTCGGAAGACTTCAAAGCTTCCAGCTTCATCAAACCAGTACGCTTTAGTTGAGCCGCTTTTTCCGTAAGGCGTTCTGCTTTCGCAAAAAACAAAGGACGCATCACCGCTTCCGTGACAGAAGCCACGGCGTGTAAGATGGTTTTTTCTCCACAACCTGCGCAAGCCCCATCCCCTGACACCAAAGAATTATACTTTGACTGCTGCATCAAGTGATTCTTCAAAGCCGCCGCTTTGGCAGCATAGGGATCGTCAGGATTGTAGATACCTAAGTACTTTTTAGGTGTTTCCGGAAGGAGTTTCAAGAAAGACTCCGAAGACTTCACCCTTGCGTGCCAGTCTTCATCTTCTGGTATCATCACCAAAGCTTCATGATCTCCACAAACATCTACACACTCGCCACAACCTTTACACTTATCGTTGATGAAGATGGAGAAAATACCACCATCACCTGCATTTTTCTTTTCTTTTCCTGCAAAGATACCCCGCGCACTCATGTATGCCAAAGGCAAAGTAGCTACAATCTCTAAAACCTGATTGATGGCTTTATCATCAATGACTTCATTTTTAAGGTCTTCAAGATGCTTGCGCAAAATGACTTTAAATTTTACTCTATCATCTGGATTTTTCTTTAGCTCTTTGTCTGTTGCGTAAGCGTACATATCCGCTCTTAGCTTGGCATCCAAATCATCCAAGTGCTCCAAAAGTGCATTGCGAGCAAACCCATCAGAGACATAATAATTAAATGCTGTCTTTAATATCGTCTTGACATCTTGAGCGGTATTAGGCATGGCGGTATCAGGACAAGCCGCGATACACTCCATACACTGCGTACAATTCTCTTCAATAAACATAGGAATCGCCCGTCTAGCAACATATTTGCTGGCCGTATCTCCTGTGCCACTTGCCACAAAACCAACCGAAGCCAAAGGCGAAGCAGGTTGATTATAACCATATCCAGCCCTAAACTCCGCATCAAAAGCACTCAATGTATGCAAAGGAGATTTGCCTTCCTTATCTTTCGGAAAAGGCACGATGTCTATTCCGCAAGGGCTGATGATATTGCCCACAAAATCAGAAGCATCCATGGCATCGACCTTGCCAATAGGTACTTGCTTGACTTGCTCAAAACCAGCCTTCATGACCGTCATATTAGAGTTGACTACATCATCTCCAAAACGTCCAAACTTCTTGACATACTGTGCATGGATGGTTTCTTCAAACTCCTTGGTCGGAATATTATAATCGGTCAAGAAAGAAGACACCCCAAAGAAAGCGCCTAAGAAGGCATTCCCTTGCATCCGAGTTTGTAATTCTTCTCTTTCGGTAGCTGCTTTCGCAATTTTAAAACCGTTTAGGATATAAACCCGAATATTTCTGTCGATGATTTCTTGACGATACTTAGTAGGGATATAAGTCCAAGCATCCGCGGGGTTCTCTTCATTAGATTCCCAGACAAAAGCGCCCCCTTCTTTGAGCCCTTGTAGGGCATTCGAGTGTAAAAAGACTTTAGGGTCAGCGCATAACACGACATCTACGTGGCGCAAATCTGCATTGACCTTGACCCGTTCAGGAGCAGCTACCAAGAAGTAATTGGTAGGAGCTCCTTTCTTTTCCGAGCCATATTTTGGATTGGCAGAGATGTGAATAATCTCTTCTAACTCCCCGTTGGGGTCGTATCTATTGTCTCGTTTGGCGACATATCCCGCTAGGTCACCAAGGATAGAGCCCATATTTTTACCTGTAGTAATCATCCCCCATCCACCGATAGAATGAAAACGAATAGCAATGGCTTTTTCTGGCAAGCCCGAAGGCGTCTCATCCGACACCACATTATAAGGGTGATCAATGCCGACATAAAAGAAGCGCACGCCATCTTCCCGACTCTTTCCATCTTGACGCTTGATACGACCTTCTACAAAATCATACGCTCCGATAATACCTTCAGGTCTAAAATCTCTAGAACCTAAGCCATATACTCCACTGAAAATCATAGGTTTCTCTGTAGAAGGGTCTAGTTTTTCTAAACCTTCGTAGGCGTTACTTCTAAAATTATCTTCGGCTTTCGCCAAAGCGACTTTAACGTCTCTAGTCAATGGATTATCACCAGACAAAGACTCATCCGTACGCTCCAGAACAATAACATTCTTCTTTCCTTTTAGTGCTTTGATCACTGCATTTTCCGGAAACGGTCTGAGTACATTTACATGTACAACCCCCACATTTCCATTCCGAGTCTCTTTCAAGTAATCTATCATCGACTCGATATTTTCTGCCGAGCTACCCAAAGAAACAAAAACAGTCTCTGCGTTTTCGGTATTATACTCGGACACCATTCCATATTGGCGTCCTGTCAACTTAGCAAAGTCATCGTAAGATTGCTGCAAGAAGTCCAAAATCCCTTCTGAAAAGTTATTTCTACGAGCCGCAACTCCGTTCATGTAGTGCTCTTGGTTTTGAACAGGCCCCAGCAAAATAGGATTTTTCAAATCAATACCTGCGGGGACTCTCTTACGTGTTGGACCAAAGATAATTCTTTGCGCTTCGGTAGGACTTTCCACAATATCATCCGAGTCGCCCAAAAATTCTCTAATTAAAGCCGCTTCGGGCATAAAGAAAGTACGCTCTAAGTGAGTGGTCAAAAACCCATCCATACAGTTTATACCAGGGTTCAAGGATTGCTCTGTCACCCGTCTCAAAATGATGGCCTGGTCGGCTGCCTGTTGAGCGTCTTTAGCAAATAACACAATCCATCCTGTATCGAAAGTCGAATAGACATCATCATGCCCCGCATGTACGTTTAAGGCATGCTTAGTCAAAGCTCTCGCGCCGACTTCAAGTACCATCGTACTCAACTTCCCTGGTGCATGATAATATTGCTCTAGTCCATAGACGATACCTTGCCCCGAAGTAAAGTTTACTGTTCTTTTTCCGGTAACGGACATCGCAATAGCTCCACCTTGAGCGGCATGCTCGCCTTCTGTCTCGATAGCGGTAAGTTGCTTACCAAATGCATTCAACTTGCCTTTGGCGTATAAAAACTGAAAAGTCTCCCCCATCTCTGTCGAAGGAGTAATCGGATAAAAAATACCTGCCTCTGCAATCAACCCTTCGGTATTTGCCACCAGTGTATTCCCATTAATTGTCATCCTTTTGCCTGGATATTTAGGAGCCTTTATCCCCTTCTTATCTTTCACATCTTGGTTTGCCATAATTTAAAAATATTTTTTGCGTAGTCAACGAATAGTCAATGCTACATTGAACGAATCTTCTCATCATAGGTTATTTCCCCATGAAGCAGCAAATGTAGTGATATTATTTTGTTTTGGTAGCCTTATCTACGGACAATTATATGACAATTATCAGCCTTATCCATCGAATTGATTATTTCCCGCTTTGTAACTGTTTAGGTGCTCCTATTTTTAGGCAGAAAATAGGCATTTTTGTGTATGTTGAAGCTATTTTTTTGAAGCGTAGCTGGGCT
>CAMZKG010000111.1 GCA_947311105.1 uncultured Saprospiraceae bacterium | reverse complement strand
GTTGGCACGGATATAACTCTAGCGGTCTCCCTGGTCCAAAAACCTATAAAAGGGGGCTAGAAAAATTTTGGGTCTATGTTGAAGCAAGCAGAATACTGTAATATTTATTTTTTTGTGATACTACTTGTGTATACCAAGTAGCCGCCAGCGGGGCACATACACGGTGCGTTCTGAGTCATACACTCACGACATAGCCGCACGACATACCCGCACGACATACCTGCACGACATAGCCGCACGACATATTCGCATACGCTCAAAACGTACACTCTAGCAGATCACGTCGAATAACTATCTTGCACGATCGTTCAGCACCCACGTCGAACCATCTCCCCCGTCTGGCGGGGTCAAATTTGCCGAGAGCCCAACCTATTCATAAATCAAATACTTACGTCGCATTTCCTTAAATTTTACCAATCCTGCTTGCCAAGAGTTACGTATTTCTTTTGCCGTAAGGCCCTGGATTATCTGCTTGCGCAAAACATCTCCACCTGCCAACTTGTCAAAGAATAAATTCTTTAAAAAGAAGTGCTCTTTGTCTGGAAAATCTTGATACGTTTTGACTAGCCACTCAATATTTACTTCTTTTTTATTAAATAAGGTTGTTGGGTCTAACTCACTCAAATTCAACCCATTACAGGTCTTTCCTTCCAGCTTTGGACGCATAGCTCCAGGCATAGGCTTAGGCGTAAAAGTAAAATTACTTTTGGGCAAATCTGGATGTCCAATTACCTGAAATTGCTTATCTGTACCACGCCCAATACTTATCACTGTGCCTTCAAAAAGACATAGAGAAGGGTAGAGCAGAATGGATCTAGAATTAGGCAGATTCGGAGACGGTTTTAGCGGAAGCGCATAAGGCATTTCGTGGGTGTAATTGGCGCAAGCGACCACCTGCAAATCTACTTTGACACCATCTTCTAACCATCCTTCTTCATTGATCATGCGCCCATATTCCCCGATGGTCATGCCATGGACAATCGGCACTTCATGCATCCCCACAAAGGAGCCGTACGAAGGATCTAAGATGGGGCCGTCCACATAATGCCCATTCGGATTGGGGCGATCCAAAATAATTAAAGGGATATGATTTTCAGCGCAAGCTTCCATCACATAATGCAAAGTCCCTATGTACGTATAATACCTGACACCAACATCCTGAATATCAAAAACCATGATGTCAATTCCTTCAAGTTGTGCGTCATGTGGCTTCCGATTTTTGCCATAAAGGGAGATGACTGGCAGTCCTGTAATAGGATCTTTTCCGTCCTTGACCTTGGCGCCGGCATCGGCTTTTCCCCGAAAACCATGCTCTGGCGAGAAAATTGTTTTGATAGAAATACCTTGTTGAAGTAGGTAGTCGGCAAGATGCATATCCAATTTAGCTCCTTCGTCCCCTTTTTGGGTATATCGAACTCTAGCTGTCTGATTGGCGACTAGTCCGAGAGATTTACCTTTTAGTCTGGGCAAATATTCATCAAAACGCTCAGCACCCATCTGAATAGGTTGAATAGCTTGTGTTTTCTCTTCCTTCGGTATTTCGGTGGTGGAAGTAGTTTGGGTAATATTATTATTGGCGCAAGCCATGAAAAAGAATAAGGTTGAAACAAAAAGTTTTATGGTTGTCATGATTTGTTTTTATGGGTGATTGTGCTTACCTTTGAGCTTCAATAAAAAAAATGACCAAATACGCCATCGTCGATTTAGAAACCACAGGAACTTCTGCCAGCAACGGTAGAATAACGGAAGTGGGCATCGTATTGTTTGACGGCGAAAAGGTAATCAATTCTTTTGAATCTTTGGTCAATCCAGAGCGATCAATTCCTTGGGAAATTACAAGAATCACTGGAATCTCCAATGAAATGGTGCGCTCTGCCCCCAAATTTTATGAAATTGCCAAAGAAATAGTCGAAATCACCAAGGACGCCGTTTTTGTGGCGCACAATGTAGGGTTCGATTATGGTTTTCTCCGCAAGGAGTTTGGGGCTTTGGGATTTACGTTTTCTCGCAAGAAACTGTGTACTGTGCGGCTGATGCGAAGGGTTTTTCCTGGATTTCGCTCTTATAGTCTAGGTAATTTGATCGAACGCTTTGATATTCAAGTCAAAAACCGACATCGAGCCATGGCAGATGCTTTAGCCACCACAGAATTGCTAAAATTGGCGCTAAAAAAGGAAAGTGGGGATGACGAAATAGCGACCCTAATCAACGAAGGCATTCAATCTTCCCGTTTGCCCAAAAATATCACTTTAGAGTTTTTGCACTCCCTTCCTGATGAGACTGGCGTGTATTATATGCATGATATGGAAGGCGATGTCATTTATGTCGGCAAGGCGCTGAATATCCGAAAACGCATCATGCAACATTTTGCGGATAAGACCACAAAAGGAAATCTTATCCATGAGTATGTTGCTGATATTACGTGGGAAATCACTGGGAGCGAGTTGGTGGCTCTGCTCTTTGAATCTGCCGAAATTAAACGACTCCAACCCAAATTAAATCGTGCCTTGCGGCAAAAATTACTGCCCTTTGTGGTGTGGTCTTATACGGATGACGATGGATACATCTGTTTTGATTCAGGGAAAATAACTAGAGCGGAAGCTAAAAAGAAAAAATATAAACTTTTGGCGGATTTTTCCAAAAAGGCGAATGCTAGAGAGCGGCTCAAACAGGCGGTTGAAGCGCACCAATTATGCTTAAGATTGACAGGTATTGAGCGAGTTCAAAATCCATGTTTTAATTATCACATCAAAAAGTGCTATGGCGCTTGCATCCAACAAGAAGACGCCGATATTTATAATGAGCGGGCTGAAGCGGCAATGGAGATGTTGAGTCGTATCAGCACCGAGACTTTTGCGATTGTTGACCGCGGTCGCACCCCTGACGAAAAAGCGATTGTGCTGGTAGAAGACGGAGAATATCAGGGATTTGGGTATGTGTCCGTAGAGCAAATTCATGAATTTGCTCTACGTGGGCAAACATTAGAAGATGTTCAGCAGGTGATTAAACCCGAAAAACATCATCAGGATTCGATTTTGATTATACGACGATGGCGGTTGGGGGGGAAATCGCGAATTTTTCCCATCGGCGCCAAAAAACAAAAAAATGGACAAAAACAAAGAGATTAAAAACAAGGTAATTGAGATTTACACAGGCATCGCCGACCAAACCAAAACCGAAAACGCCAATTCCTGCTGTGGAGTCGGCGGGTGCAGTACTGTAGATCATGAAGTTTTTGCGGAGGACTACAGCAAAATAAAAGGATATAATAGTGATGCGGATTTAGGTCTAGGATGCGGTATTCCTACCGAGTTTGCCCAAATAAACGAAGGCGATACCGTGCTTGATTTAGGATCAGGAGCGGGTAACGATTGTTTTGTCGCCCGAGAAATAGTAGGCGCAACAGGCAAGGTAATCGGTGTCGATATGACCCCAGTGATGATTAAAAAGGCAAGAATCAACGCCGAGAAACTGAATTTTAACAATGTAGAATTTAGATACGGTGAAATTGAAGATTTGCCGGTGAGCGATGGCTCGGTGGACGTGATTGTGAGCAATTGCGTCTTAAATCTCGTCCCGGACAAAGAAAAAGCCTTTCGGGAGATGTATCGAGTTTTGAAGCCTACGGGGCATTTTTCGGTATCAGATGTAGTTTTGAAGGGAGATTTGCCGCTTGCGCTAAAAAACGATGCAGAGATGTATGCAGGTTGTGTTTCTGGAGCTATACAGTTGGATGAATACATGGGCTTATTAGAAAAAGTGGGTTTTAAGAATCTCTCCATCCAAAAACAGAAAGTCACTATTTTGCCCAACGAGATTTTAGAGAAATACCTAAACAAAGACGAAATTGACTTGTATAAGCAGGGAGAATTTAGTATTTTGAGTATCACCGTCTATGGTGAACGGGTTGATTAAGCACAACATGACAGAAAAAATAAAATGGGACGTAGATGGCATGTCATGTGTCAATTGCGCCCAATCCATCGTCAATTTCTTAGAAGAATCTCATTTGGATGACATTCATGTAGATTTTGCGTCGGGCAAGGTCTCGTTTGCTCTAAACGAAGAATCCCCAAGTTTGGAAGTCTTACAAAAAGGGCTGACACGTATTGGTTATCAGGTAGTTACGAAAGATTCTAAGCCCAAGTATTGGACATTGGAGCGTAAGCTTATTTTGTCTGCTATCTTGACGATACCGTTAGTTTTGGGTCATTTTGTGATGATGGCGGGAGTGTCGTTAGGGTTTTTAGGGAATCCTTACGTACAGTTTGCCTTGGCGCTTCCAGTAATTGTTATTGGACTCAATCATTTTGGCAAAAGTGCCATCGGCTCCCTTCGGGGGGGAGTACCCAATATGGATGTCCTAGTTTTTATTGGTGGCTTGGCTGCGACGATTTACAGTTTGGTGGGTTTGGTGTTGAATGAGCCGAATTACATCTTTTTTGAGACGGCGGCATCTATTTTTACCTTGGTATTATTTGGCAATTATTTGGAGCATCGCTCGGTCAAACAGACGACTTCGGCCTTGACCGCTTTACAAAACTTAGTGCCCACCAAAGCCAAAAAAGTGATGCCATCAGGAGCCATTGTTCAAATAGATACCGACGAAATTCAGTTAGGAGATATTATCCAAGTGAATGAAGGCGACAGCATCGCTTGTGACGGAAAAATAGTCGATGGCTTTGGTTCAATAGATGAATCTATGATAACGGGAGAGAGTTTGCCCGTAGAAAAATCAGTAGGCTTGAAAACGTATGGTGGTACGATTTTGCAGCAAGGCAACATCCAAATAAAGGCCATAGCCGTGTCGGATAATTCCCTGTTAGGAAAGATAATCGACCTAGTAGAAAAAGCCCAAAATGATAAACCACCCATCCAAAGATTGGCAGACCGAATAAGTGCGATTTTTGTACCGGTGGTGATTTCGATTGCTTTATTGACTTTTTTTATATCGTGGTTGGGATTTGATATTTCGCCGACTCAAGCTTTGATTAATAGTATTGCGGTGTTGGTGATTTCCTGTCCGTGTGCGATGGGTTTGGCGACCCCAACTGCTGTGATGGTCGGAGTTGGGCGGATGGCACAACAAGGAATCGTCATCAAAGGTGGGCAAACTGTGGAAGCCATCAAAGAGATAAAAAATATCGTATTTGATAAAACAGGCACGCTGACGACAGGACAATTTAAAATTGCCAATATCGATTATAAGGGTCAAGACAAAGACTATATTCATCAGATAGTCAATGACTTAGAGTCTAAGTCTTCACATCCTTTAGCGATGAGTCTCCTTGCGGAAATCAAAAAACTTTCGCCAAAATTGGATTCCTTAAATCTCGATGTGCAGGAGAAAAAAGGAATTGGTATTCAAGGTACAGATGCATCCGGTCATATTTTTCAGTTGGGTTCAAAACGTATTTTAGCGCAAGCGCCCACGGAAGCGCATGATTTGTACCTTACGGAAAATGGCGAGTTGATTGCTACTATAGATTTGAAGGATGACCTAAAAAAGGGCGCAAAAGAAACCGTTCAATTTTTTCAAAAACAAGGAATTGAAGTCATTATGTTGAGTGGTGACCGAAAAGAAAAAGTGGAAAAAGTCGCAAATGAACTCGGCATCCAAACTTATTTTGCAGAGCAGTTGCCGCAAGAAAAATTGAATAAAATTTCCGAACTATCTGCCCAAGCGGCTACGGCCATGGTTGGCGATGGTGTTAATGATGCCCCAGCTTTGGCGAAAGCGACATTGGGCGTATCCATGGGGCAAGCGTCGGCAGTGGCGATAGAGTCGGCACAAGTGATTTTGTTAAACGACAACCTATCTTCTCTGGAAAAGGCATTCCGTATAGGTAAGACTACTGTAAAAACTATCCGGGAGAATCTTTTTTGGGCATTTGCTTATAATGTGGTCGCTATTCCTATTGCGGCGATGGGGTATTTGAATCCTATGTGGGGTGCGATGTTTATGGCCTTTTCGGATGTTGTGGTGATTGGTAATTCATTGCGCTTAAAGCGAAGGAAAGTCTAAAGTACAATAGGCTCCAGCCTGTTGCATCCGTACAATAGGCTTCAGCCTGTTGCAATCCAGAATAATAGGCTTCAGCCCGTTAAAAAAAGTAAGCGGCTCTAAGTAAAATGGGCTTTAGCCCGTTAAGGCTAACGAATACAAAAAAAGCATCAAAACAATTGGCAAGTAAGCCCGCTGTTTGTTAACTTTGCCGAAAAAAGATGAGAAAATTTATAGTCGCAGGTAACTGGAAAATGAACACCACACCCAAAACGGGTAAAGAACTAGTCAAAAAGGTACTAAAAAAGGCAAAACTCGGTAACGTAAAAGTGATTTTTGCGCCGCCATACATCCATTTGATGCAAACCCACAAATTATTGAAAGGGCACAAGGGATTTTTTGCTGCTGCTCAAAATATGCACCAGGAAGAAGGGGGCGCCTACACAGGGGAGATTTCTGTCGGAATGATAAAAGAGATAGGTGTCAAATATGTAATTATCGGTCATTCGGAGCGCCGACAATATTTCAAAGAATCTAATGCGATACTCCTGGCTAAGACCAAAAAAGCGTTGGAAAATGGACGTAAAGTAATTTTTTGCTGTGGCGAATCTCTAGGAATCCGCGAAAAAGGGACTCATTTTCAATATGTTATGCGTCAGCTTTCTGCGACTATCTTTAAACTAACTCCCGAAGAATTTAGAAATGTGGTTATTGCTTATGAGCCTATTTGGGCGATTGGTACAGGTCGAACGGCTAGTCCTGAGCAGGCGCAAGATATGCATTTTGCGATTAGAGCGGCAGTCAAGAAGAAAATGGGGGAGAAGTTAGCAGAAAATACACCTGTCCTTTATGGCGGTAGCGTCAAGCCTTCTAATGCCCTAGAAATTTTCAAACAACCTGACGTAGATGGCGGTTTGGTGGGGGGCGCTTCTCTTAATGCAGATGATTTTTCTGCCATTATTGCTGCTGCTCGAAAAACGGAAATGGGACGGTGAAAAGGGATTAAGGTTGAGCTTACTCCGAAAAGTCGTTATGAATTATAGCTAAAGAGTAAAGCAAAACTTTATTTGGTTCAATTGTGCAACTGAAACCAGCCTAGAATTATTGTTAAAATTGGAACCTGCAGAATAAAATTTTGTGATGTCAAGCGAAATAAATATACATTGACTTTATTGCAAGTTATGTCTTTGGCTGAGTTGCGTTAAATAAACAGAAGTTAATGCCTGAGTCGAAGTTTGAATAAAATTAATAGGCGATCGACCTAAAACCCCGTAGGGGTTTCCCTGCTTAGCCCATAGTGAAGCTATGGGCTAAGAAAGGTTTGTGATGTAAATACGTAGGCGTAGCGGGTCACG
>CAMZKG010000110.1 GCA_947311105.1 uncultured Saprospiraceae bacterium | reverse complement strand
TTTGAAAAAATAAATAGGCGATCGACCTAAAACCCCGTAGGGGTTTCCCTGCTTAGCCCATAGTGAAGCTATGGGCTAAGAAAGGTTTGCGATGTAAATACGTAGGCGTGGCAGGCTACGTCGGAGTATCGTTTTTTTACCGAACCATTGATTCTAACTAGTAAGCTTGGTCAATTACGTAGGAATGTCTTGTCGAACTAGGCTAGTACTGACATTCATTTTTTCATTGGGTTTGGTATTTGTTTGAAAAACTTGTATTTTTACATCATATATAAACCATGTCTATTCTTTAAAACAAAAGAAATGGATGCTAAAATTAGCCAAATGAATAAAATAATTTTCTTGTTTTTTGCACTTTTTACGGTAACTTCCTGTTTTAATGATGGTGATTATGAAAAATTAAAAGGTGAATGGGTTTGTGCCAGTTGGTTTGCTGAAAGTGATGGAAAGGATATGTGTAATGATAATGTACACTTCACTTTCAAGATGGACAAGACTTACAGCTCACAGTTTAATACAACTAAAGAAGCAGGTACCTTTTATCTTGTTGGGAATGTGCTTTATGTAACGCCCAATGGGAAGACGGAGTTTGGGGTCGAAATTAAAAGACTAGATACGGATACGATGACCATATTGATGAATCGTTCTGGTTCGGCGGAGACTCTAGTCTTAGTGAAAAAATAAGTGTATTTAAGTTTTGGTACTTAGGCTTAACGGTATTGGGACAGGGTGACTTGATACGGTGTTATCAAGTTTTTTTTGCGCAAGCACCACATTTGAAAATTCCTGTTTTGCTAAGTTTGTCCAGTATAACGCAATAAAGTAGCTGTAAATATATTACTTTTGAGCCGAATTTTTGTCTTCTCCCTAAAATCCTTAAAAATTACCGATGTCCAAGTATAAACTGATTCTGCTTTTTTTGGCTTTTCATCTTGTATTGAAGGCTCAAACGGCCTTTGTTAGAAGTGAAATCATCACTTTCGATAAATCTAATTTTGCGCAAGCTCGAACACAAGCAGACGGCGATGCACCTTATTTTTATCGGTTTGGTCACTTTGAGTACATTCCTACTTCGCAAGAACGGGCACGGCTGGAAGCTCAAGGAGTAGTATTTGTAGATTACTTTTTGAATTCGACTTATTTGATGGCTTTTCAGCAAAAAGTATCTCCATCTCTATGCAAATCAATTGGAATGGACGGATTGGTTGAGATACCTGTAAGGGCGAAGCTTGCGCAAAAAGTAAAGGAAAGACCTATTCCTAAATGGGCATTAACCCCAAATGGTCAAGTTAGACTGATTGTTAAAGGTTATAAAACGAACTCACCCGCTCGATTTAAAAAAATATTTGATGCTTTAAATGTGCGGATTGATTTTGCCGGAAGGCGTCAATGCTATGTTGAATTAACTACTGACGAAGAAGAAATAGATGTCTTAGCTGCATTGCCGGAAGTGTCTTTTATCGAATGGATCAACCCACCGGCTGTGCTGGATGATGATAATGGGCGCGGAATGCATCGCTCTAACGTCTTGAATACCAATTATGCAGGTGGAAGACATTATGATGGAACAGGTGTTAATGTCCTTGTAAGGGACGATGGCTCTGTGGGGCCACATATTGATTTTCAGGGGCGTGTGGATCAGGTAGATCCTAGTATTAATGGGGGCGGACAGCATGGTGATATGGTGTCAGGCATATTTGTTGGGGCCGGTAATATAGAGCCGACTTTCAAAGGTATGGCGACAGGTGCTCATTTATTTGTAAGAAATTATAATTCTAATTTTCAGGATTATACGATGGATTTACATCAAAATGAAAATGTGGTTGTGACGTCTTCTTCCTATTCTAATGGATGCAATACGGGTTATACGTCGCTCACACATACCATCGATCAACAAATATTTGATAACCAAACCTTAGTTCATATTTTTTCTGCGGGTAATTCAGGGAGCCTTGATTGTGATTATGGGGTAAGTGGCTGGGGAAATATTACTGGTGGACATAAACAAGGTAAAAATGCCATCGCAACGGGTAATCTAGCAGCAAATATTGACTTGGCTACATCCAGTAGTCGGGGACCAGCCTATGACGGACGGATTAAACCCGATTTGTGTGCCCACGGGCAAGGACAAATGTCAACCGACCCTGATAACACGTATAATCCAGGTGGCGGCACATCCGCAGCTTCACCAGGTGCTGCGGGGGTGTTTACACAGCTGGTTCATGCCTATAAAACCATTAATAATGGAGCAGAACCCAATTCGGGACTAATCAAGGCGAGTTTATTAAATACAGCTATTGACCTAGGCAATGTCGGACCTGATTTTAAATATGGCTGGGGAGAATTGAACGGCTATCGTGCCGTCAAAACCCTTGAAAACCATGATTTTTTTATTAGTTCTATTGACCAAGGTCAAAGCACTACTCACCTAATTAATGTACCTAGTGGAATGACCCAAGTGCGATTTATGTTGTATTGGGTAGATCCACCAGCTCCAGCAGATGCCCCAAAAGCACTCATTAATAATCTTGATTTAAAAATTATTTCTCCTTCGGGGGATACTATTTTGCCTTGGATATTGGATTATACGCCCAATGAGGCATCTTTGAATGCTCCTGCTACTCACGGAGTCGATGATTTGAATAATATGGAACAAGTCGTCTTTCAAGTACCTGATGCTGGGGATTACCAGATTTTGGTGAGTGGTACCGAAGTACCTATGGGCCCGCAAGAGTATTTTATTTTGCATAGTGCTGTTGGAGAGCCTTTGTTTATGGCTTTTCCCGTGGGTGGCGAGTCTTTTGCTCCTGGAGAAGAAATAAGGATTTTTTGGGATGCCTATGATGCTTCCGCTAATAATTTTAGTTTGGATGTCTCTCTGGATAATGGGGCTTCTTGGACTCAGATTACCCAAACAACCGAAAAATCATTTTTGTGGACAGTCCCTAATGCTATAACTCCTTCTGGGCTTATTCGCGTCTCTCGAGACGGACATTCTGCACAGTCAACGACTACTTTTTCTATCATGGATAGACCTACTAACATCAGTGTTGATACGGTTTGTGTTAGTACTGCTTATATCTCTTGGGATACTGTGCCAGGAGCGACTGGATACGATTTGTTTGTATTAGGCAACAAGTATATGGATTCAGTAGGTACAACAACCAATACGGGCATTTATTTACCAGTTTATAACCCTTTTAAAGGCTTTTGGTATTCCGTAAGGGCTAAAGGTAATAATGGGCTTCGTAGTGAGCGGGCTTTCGCCAAATACTACCCAGGCGGTATATTGGAATGCGAAGTCAATTATGACCTATCTGTCGATAACTTAATAGGCATTTCTGGTGACGATGTTACGCAGTGTGAGTCACAGGCTATTCCGATTATGGCTACGATAAGAAATAATGGAACGCTTTCGATGACAGACATCCAAATCGTCTATACAAAAAACAATGATGCGCCTATTACAGTACCTTATGTAGGAACTATCAATGCTGGCCAGACCATCATCTGGGATGTAATGGATACCATTCAGTTGACTCAATCGGGGCAATACAGCATTTCGGTTCAAGTCCTACAAAATGATGATGAATTGGTTTTTAATGATTCTTTAGAATACACCTTTAATGTGGATAATTTAGCTTTCTCTTCTAATACGGATGTGTCTGAAGACTTTCAAGGATTGCTATTTCCTCCTGATAATTGGAGTCTAATTGGTACCGATGGTGGGTATTCTTGGATGAAAATTGATACAATTGTGGGCATTGACAGTATGTTGACGATGGCTGCTTGGGTGGATAATTTTATCTATGATAGGCGAGGAGAAGTTGTTACAATAACCACCAATTCTATTAACACGGACACGATACCAAAATTAAAGCTGTCTTTTGATTATGCCTATTCAAATTATGATGCTAATTATTCTGATACGTTGGAAATCATTGTATATGATATCTGTAATTCCTTGAAGGGGGAGCAACAGTTGTTTCATAAG
>CAMZKG010000109.1 GCA_947311105.1 uncultured Saprospiraceae bacterium | reverse complement strand
GATGAAAATACGAAGCAAGTAGAGTAAAAATAGGGTTTCTTAAACCTTTTTTGTTGTGCAAGCGTGCGGTTGTTCAGCTGAAACCAGCCTGAAAATTGGTCTCACAGAATAAAATTTTGCGAAATCTCCAAACAAAAATGCATATTGGCTTTTCGGAGTGGAGTCAAAAGTTAAATAAATCATAAAATATAGTCTGAAGGCTAAATATTTTGTTACTTTGCTATCGTCTAAATTTTTATAATCATGAAGAATATATTTTTACTTATTTTTTGCCTACTCCCTTTGCTTAGCTTTGCCCAAGGGAAACAGAAGGATACGCACTGGGAAGTAGGGTTGAATTCCACTCAATTGTTAAGAAATTTGTTTGCACAAAATCCGTCAGGACTTATTGGTAATTTTACTTTTTTTGTAAAAAAAGGCTCGGAGAAGAATCTATTTCGGGCACATTTTGGTGGAAACCTTACCAATAAAGAAGAGAGTATTGACAATCAAGGGCAAATTTTAACCACTAAATCCAGCGAAATTTTCGTAGGGCTCGGTTTTGAAAGAAGGAAAACGATATACAATAAATTGCAATTAGTCTTGGGTGGCGATATATTGCCAAGCTATTCGATTGACCAAAGTACAACCACTTTTTTCTTTATTGATTCTAATGGAATCTTTCAAAATCGAGAATTAGAAAATAAAAAAGAGATATTCGGTGTCGGAGCTGGACCCATTATCGGACTGCGATATTCTTTTAGTAAGTATTTCTCCATTAGTACAGAGTCGTCTTTGTACTTTTATTATAGTCAAGGTACAAACGAAACTAGGGAAGACGGAGAAGTAATATCAAGCAAGGCGCTCAGCAGCTATTCGTTAAGTCACTCTTTGCCCCATTCGTTATATTTAGTAATGAATTTTTAACCTAAAAATGCGTAAATAATGAAATATATATTGATTTTCATATTGTGGATACATGGTGTTGGTACGATTTTTACGCAAGTGCCAGTGGATCCCATTAACTACAAGGAGTTTGGTCTTAATATGACTGGTTTAATCTCCAACTTTATCCCTTTTAATTCGACCAAATTAGGACTACAACGTTATGCTTTCTCGTATAAAAAAACTAGGATAAAGAAAAACGGAAAGTTAGCTACGTTTCGGTTGGGACTTGGATTCGATAATGTATTTGATGATAATGGATTTTTTAACTTCAACTTTAGGATAGGAGGGGAAAAGAAAAGAAAATTGTCAGAAAAATTTACTTTTATAAGTGGTAATGATTTTATTTTGCTTGTCGAACCCGTCAATGCAAATGCAAAAGATTTGACTTTTGATGATACGCCAAAAATAGGGGCAGGCTATTCACATCCATTTGGTATCGAGTATCACCTAAACAATCGCGTGTCTATTTATACAGAGACGGCATTAGAAGTGACCGTAGGGTTTCCGCCAGTCGCTGTTCGGATGGTGCCACCTGCGTCTATTTTTCTTAATGTGCGTATGTAAACGACATAGATTGACCCTTTTGCACCAAGTTATGGGCTGCGAAAATGTTAAAAACGTTAAAATTTTATTAGTATAGTGTAAAAACTACTATATTGCGTTAATAAATCGGATTAAACCCTATTAAATTAAATAAAAATGAAAAAGATTACGCTTTTCAATGTATTGCTTTTGGCACTTATTTTCTCGGCAACGAGCTGTGTCGAAAAACCCCAAACCACGCCCGTAAGCTCTAAAACACTAAATTTACCAAATACTCCTTTTGATTATACTTCGGTAATTGTATCTAATGTCAATGATGAAAATCCAGCAGTAACTCCAAATGGCGCGACTTTGGGTCGAGTATTATTTTATGACCCTGCGCTTTCGCTAAATAATCGGGTTTCGTGTGCATCTTGTCACCTTCAAGAAAAAGCGTTTGCGGATGTAGGTGCTCATAGTATCGGTTTTGAAGGAAAAATTACGCCTAGAAACTCTATGGCCATCCTTAATCCCGTCATGAATCGTAGCTTGTTTTGGGATTCTAGGGCGACTTCCGCTGCTAACTTAGCTTTGCAGCCTGCCCAAAATCATATTGAAATGGGTATGGAAGATTTAGACTATCTCGCTGAAAAGCTTCAAAAAATGGATTACTATCCTAATTTATTTGAAAAAGCTTTTGGGCAGGGCGCAATTAGTAAAGAAAATATCTCTAATGCCTTAGCGCAGTTTCTGTGCTCGATGACTACCTTCAATTCTAAATTTGACCGTGTACAAAAAGGCGAAGTTGAATTTACCACATTAGAAGCTATGGGTAATAGCATTTTTCATGGTCGTGGCAAATGTAATAAGTGTCATTCGGGTGACAATTTTATGGCTGATGACTCTCCAAGTGGACCTTATGGGGGTACGACAAACTCTGGACTTAGTGTCGCCGGTACTGCCAACACGGGGTTGGACAGGTTTACAAAGGATAAAGGACGTAACAATGGAAGTTTTCGTATCCCTAGCCTACGTAATATTGCTGTTACAGGGCCTTATATGCACGACGGGCGCTTCGAAACGTTAGAAGACGTGCTTAATTTTTATAGCCATGGTATTCAAGACCATGAAAACTTAGATCCCAAACTCACCGAAAATGGTCAACCTATTCGTTTTAACTTTTCAGAATTAGAAAAACAAGCGCTTATCGCTTTCTTAAATACTTTGACAGACGAAGAGTATTTGACCGCAGAAAAATATTCTTCTCCTTTCAAATAATCACAAGGTTAATCCAATCGCAAAAGCCTTCGGCACCAGTCGAAGGCTTTTTTTGTCTATCTTTCAACTAAAATGCATCTTTTTCGTATTATTGAGTAGGAATTTATCTTCTGTTTCGTTAATACACTAGATGCTGATTCTTAACGTTTTAGTCGTAACTTCAAGATACCAAACCAAAAAATTAACTCCATGGCTACAAAAAAAGTTTTTAAGAGAATTTTTATCACATTGGGTGTGATATTGCTTTTAGTGATTGGAGCGGCGGTTGCCATTCCATATTTTTTTAAGGATGAATTGGTCGCTGCCATCAAAGACTCCGTAAATGAAACGATGAATGCCACCGTCGATTTTAAGGATGCGGATATTTCTATTTTGCGTAGTTTTCCGAATTTGACGCTTACGCTAAATGACTTGTCGGTCATCGGACAAGGTGAATTTAAGGATTTGGCGTTGTACAAAGCGAAGGAAACTGCCTTAACCATTGATATTAAATCGGCCATGAATGCCAAAGACGGGCCTATTTCGGTCAAGAAAATCCGTTTAGACCAGCCACAGATTAATATTTTAGTTTTGCCGCAAGGTAAAGCAAATTATGACGTCACCAAAGAGACAGAAGCCAAAGAAAACACTGAGACCAAGTTTAACATGGATTTGGAAGCCTACGAAATCAATGATGGACATTTTGTTTATGATGACAGAAGTATCAATTATTTTATGGAAATGGAGCACCTGAATCACTCAGGGAAAGGGCATTTCACCGAGTCCGTATTTGATTTGGTCACGGAGTCTAAGATGGATGCGCTTACGCTAAAATACGGGGGCATGGCTTATTTGTCCAAGGTAAAAACCCATCTCGATGCCACGTTTAATATTGACACAAAAAACTCAAAATATACGCTGAAAGATAATGATTTGACGCTTAATAATTTAAAAATTTTGGCAGATGGATTTATTCAGCTTTTGCCAAAGGATGTGATGAAAATGGACATGACATTTAAAGCGCCTGGCAATCAATTTAAGGACTTATTGTCTATTCTACCAGCGGCTTATGTTAAGGATTTTGATCAAGTCAAGTCTAGTGGTTCGTTTGCACTAAATGGTTTTATTAAGGGTGATATGGGGCCTGACGATGAGTTTCCTGCGATGAAGTTTGATATTGATATCAAAAATGGGAATGTACAATATCCTGATTTGCCTATGGGCATCTCTGGAATTAATCTAAAAACCAAGATTAAAAAATCCCAAGGAGATTTGAATAAGTTGGTCGTTGATATTCCGACCTTTAGGATGAAGGTTGGGAAAGACCCCATTGAAGGGCATTTAAGATTATCTAATGCCATGGTGGATCCCAATATTGATACAAAGATTAAAGGGATAATTAATTTGGCCAATTTTGCGAAAGCTTGGCCTATGGAAGGCGTGAAGTCTATGTCTGGTATCATCAATGCCGATATCGTACTCAAAGCCGCTCTTTCGCAGTTGGAAAATGGAGATTATGAAAATGTAAATATGGATGGCCTGATGTCCATAAAAGAGATGGTTTATGATGCGGATGATATGCCTAAAGTGCAAATTCGTCAGGCTAATATGAGCTTCTCACCTAAATATGTGGATGTGCCTGATTTTGATATGCGCTTAGGTAAAAGTGACCTGAAAGGAAGCGCTAGAATTGATAATATTTTGGCGTATATCTCTCCTAAAAAAACGATGAAAGGTACTATGAATATTACGTCCAATAATTTTGATGTAAATGAATGGATGTCCACCGAAGAAACCCCTGCTACGGCTTCTGTGGAATCGACAGAAGAAAAACCATTTGATCGATTTGATTTTGATATGGTGGCTAAAATGGGCACGATTACCTATGATGCTTATACTTTGAAGAATTTTGTGTTTAAAGGGCACGCTACGTCACAGAAAGCAAAAATCAATAATTTAAGTATGAATATAGGGGATAGTGATCTTGCGGGAAAAGGAGAGTTGACTAATTTATTTGGATATTTGTTTGGCAATCAAACGCTTCGTGGAGATTTATTTTTGACATCTAACTATTTGAATGTCAATCAGTTCATGGAAGAACCTGCCAAAGGTGGGCAGACGAATGATGCGCCTACCGAATCTTCGGTATTTTTGGTTCCAGATAATATGGATATCAATATCAACGGTAAGTTTAAAAAAGTGAAGTACGAAGATTATTTGTTGACAGGTGTGGATGGTGATATTAAAATGGCCGATAACAAAATGGTCTTTAATGATTTTGTTGCGGGCTTTTTGGGCGGAAAAATGGCGTTGGATGGTGAGTATAATACGCAAGATAATACATCCCCCAAATTTGATTTTAACTATGCTTTGCAGCAAATGAAATTTAAGAAAATCTATGCTGCGATGGTTACTTTTCAGAAGTTGGCTCCCGTAGCAAAATTTATTGATGGTATTTTTAATACTAAGCTGCACTTGAATGGTGTCTTGGGGGAAGATATGATGCCTGATTTGAGCTCTTTGACGGCTTCAGGGTTGATTGAGACATTGAGCGGAAAAGTAAACGGATTGCAGCCGTTAGAAAAATTAGCATCTACCTTAAATGTAAATGCCGTTAAAAAATTATCTCTAAAAGATACCAAAAATTGGTTTGATATTGAAGATGGTAAATTAACTTTAAAGCCTTTTGATATTAATTATCAAGGAATAGATATGAATGTGATGGGCTTTTCTAAGTTTGATGGAGGGATGAATGTCGATATGAAGCTAAAAATTCCTAGAAAAATGATGGAAAGTAATGCCGCAGGAGCTGCAGCAGGGAAGGGGATGGATTGGGTGCGTGGTCAGGCTTCTAAGCTAGGTGTCAATATCAAAAAAAGCAAGTACATCAATGTTAAAGTAAATATGCTGGGCAAAATTGATAATCCAAAGCTTAAAGTAAAATTATTGGGTGGTTCTGGAGAATCATTGGAAGAAACAGCCAAAAGCTCCGCCAAGGATATTGCCAAAAAGGCTGAAGATTCTTTGCGGAATGTTGCCACTAAAAAATTAGATGATGCGAAGGCAAAGGCGCAAGCTGAAGCAGATAAAAGAATTGCTGATGCCAAGGCCAAAGCTAAGGCAGAAGCCGAGAAAGCAGCCAAAAAGGCAAAAGATGAGATTGTAAAGAAAGCTGGGGAAGAAGTGGGCGGCGCAGTTAAGGATAAGGCTAAGGATATTTTAGACAAGGCGGGAGCAGGTGACAAGGCGGATGATGTAATTGATAAAGGAAAGGATGCTTTGGGAAAATGGAATCCGTTTAAGAAGAAAAAGAAAAATTAAGGGATGAAGATTATTGAGAAGTACGCAGACTTATTGATTAATTATTGTGTTGAAGCGCAGCCTGGCGAACGAATATTTGTGGCTTCCACTTTTTTGGCGGAGCCTTTATTGAGAGAAGTTTATCGAGCTGGGTTGAGATCAGGAGCTTCTTTAGAGTTTGATTTGGATTTTCGGGGCAAGAGCAACATCTTTTTTGCGGAAGCAGCAGGAGAGCAACTTGCGTATTTGCCTACTTTGAAGAAGAAAGCTTTTGATGAGTTTGATGGTTATTTGTTTATTCGTGCTCCTTATAATCTTAGAGAGTCCCAAAATTGGGATAGTGATAAAACGAAAATTCGCCAACAAGCTACCGCTCCTTTAATGGAGCAATACTTTAAAAGAACTGCTACAAGAGATTTGAAAAGAAATTTGTGTCAGTACCCAACTCAAGCCGCCGCACAAGAAGCGGGAATGTCTTTGGAAGATTATGAGCACTTTGTGTTTAATGCTTGTCGATTATATGATGTTGATCCTAAGGCTAGTTGGTTGGAAGTTCGACGCAGTCAGCAGGAAGCTGTTGATCTTCTAAATAGCTGTAATTCAGTAAGATATGTGGGAGATAGGACGGATATTGAGTTTTCAACAAAAGGCCGAATTTGGATGAATTCCGATGGGCAAACCAATATGCCTTCGGGGGAAGTCTATACGTCCCCAGTGGAGGATTCGGTAAATGGACATATTTACTTTCCGTATGCTTTTCATGGCGGTACTGAATTAACGGACATATTTTTAGAAGTAAAAGGCGGTTTGATTGAAAAGTGGGACGCAACCACCAATAAGGACTATCTAGATAAAATCTTTGATATCGATGGTGCAAGACGGTTTGGAGAAGCTGCCATAGGGACAAATTATCAAATCAACCGCTTTACCAAAAATATTCTTTTCGATGAAAAAATTGGCGGGACTATCCATATGGCTGTTGGGCAATCTTATCTACAGACTGGTGGTAAAAATAAAAGCTCTGTCCATTGGGATATGATAAAGCCTATGCAACAAAGCGGCGCTATCTATGCAGATGGGCGACTAATTTACGAAAATGGCCAATTTCTATAAGGCGCTGAGAGCTATAAAAAGCAAGCCCCCGTCCATCTAGGACAAGGGGCCAACTCTCTCTAATAAGGGCAATCTTAAATAAAAGTTTTGAATAACTTCCTAGTAATTTATGATTTTATGGTAAAACGTAAGTGTATTGTAATTCGCTGCCTATGATGGTAGAAATATATTGGCTTTATCTTATGTGTAATTATATTATGGCTGTACTTTGTTTTTTGAGACGTAGGTTGTTGACAGCTCCCAAATATCATTTTCCTTCGAATTTCGCATTTATCCAAGGGCAAAATGGCGGGCTACGTCGCAGCGCAGGCGTTTATTTATTAAAAAGTAACTGTTTAGGTACCCGCACATTTTTGCCATAAAATGTCCTTTTTGCGCCTGTTTTTGCTATTTTTTTATCACGTAGCCCAGAGTCACGTGGTTCAGCCCCCTATAATTCAGACAATAAATTAGGGTGCATTTCATTTTGTCGCATAAAAAAAAGCCTTATATTTGTGAATTGCAAACCAACCCTCATTATCATGACAAAAGAAGAATACTTAAAATTATGTGAAAAG
>CAMZKG010000108.1 GCA_947311105.1 uncultured Saprospiraceae bacterium | reverse complement strand
TTTTTATCACGTAGCCTAGCTACGCTTCAAAAAAAATAGCTTTAACATACACAAAAATGCCTATTTTCTGTCTAAAAATAGGAGCACCTAAACAGTTACAAAAAAAGTTTAAAGTCAGAAAAAAGACTCCATAGCGGATACTTGAAGGTGGCGGGCTTGTTTTTTTCAAAAAAGAAGTGTCCCGCCCACGCAAAACCATAACCAACTATTGGCAATATCCACCACCTAGACCAATTGTTAGTCCAAGAAAAATAAATGGCAAGACCTATGACAAGTCCTGTACCAACAAAATGCAGCCTTCTACAAATCTTATGGTCATGCTCCGTCAAATAATACGGGTAAAACGTTTTGTAATTGGGTATTCGTGCTGACATCTGTGGACTAATTTATGTTTGGCTAGATCATTTTTTCAATGTGGGCATTTCGGCGCCCCATTTTTCCATTTCTGATAATACGTTATTGAGACTTTTGCCAAAATCAGTGACCGTATATTCCACTCTTGGTGGCGTTTCGTTGTACTTTTTTCTATCCAGTAGCCCATCACTTACCAGTTGCTTTAATTGTTCTGTAAGTACTTTTCTAGAAATGGCTGGAATACGAGCTGAGATTTCTCCAAACCGCAACGTCCTATCACCAAGTATATAAAGGATTATTGTTTTCCATCTCCCCCCTATAAACCCAAGTGTAGTGGTTATCGGACAGTCATTTATTTCTTTAAAATCGGTCATTGTCTTAGTTTCTTTATGGTTACGAATTGGCAACAGTTACAAATATAAACTATTATTTGTTTCTTTGTGTAACAAATTTGGTTTTTATCGAAAAATTAGGTTACTCAAGTTTCGGTAGAGCGTTTTAACGGCATAATGGTATACCGATATACGTATTTGCTTATATATTGTGGTGCTAGTCTAAGGTAAATAGCTAAGACTCAAGGGCTTAAAAAGCTTGCCCTAGATTTTTTCGGCAATGAGCTACAAACCACAGTAAAGCATTGTTCTAACAAAGATTAGCTAAAACCACTAAAAAAGGCTACATCTCAATAACTATTGGGCTATTTAAGTGTCGAAAGTTGAGTTAGGTTACTTCAAGGTTACCACTATTTTTATGGTTACCAATTGGTAACAGTTACATTTATAAACTATTAATAGTATCTTTGTGTAACAATTGAATTTTTTCATTTAAAAAAACAAAAAAATGATTTTAGTAACAGGTTCAACAGGAACATTTGGAAGTGCAGTTTTGCGTAAGCTGCAAGAAAGGAAAATGGAGATTAGAGCAGCGAGAGTTGACATTCCCTTTGATTGGAATAAGCCAGAGACTTTCGCAAAGGCATTAGTAGGAATTGAAAAAGTATTTTTAATTTCACCACCAAATGATACTATTTTTGACAAGAAACTAATCCCTTTTATAGCGGAAGCGAAAAGGGCTGGGGTACAATTTATTTTACATTCCACCCTTTATGGGACAGACAAAAATCCCGAAAGCACTTTTGGAAAATCTGAAAGATTAGTCGTAGAAAGTGGAATAAATTATGCCATCATTCGGCCAAATTTCATTTTTCAAAACTTCATCAATTATGACCTTCAAGCTTTAAAAAGTGGGCATATCTATTTGCCAACAAAAGACAGCAAGACATCTTATATTGATGTAAATGACGTGGCTACCGTGAGTGCTACGATTTTAGAAAACCCGACAAAGCACATTGGAAAAACTTATACGCTTACTGGTAGCGAACCGTTAAGCCATCAACAATTTGCAGATATTTTCAGTAGCACCTTAGGAAAGAATATTACTAACATTTCCCCTAGTAATGATGAGTATAAAGCGACTTTGCTAAGTTACAACTTACCACAAGAATTAGTGGACTTTATGGGCTCTTTATATGCGGCTATTGAAGCCGGTCTTTTCACATCTACTACCAATGATTATCAATTAATTACAGGAAAAAAACCGACAACGGCAAAAGAGTTTATTGAGAAAAACCGCACTGCTTTTATTGATTAATTTTGAGTCTATTGTCTAAGTGCAGGGCGAAGCGAAAAGTTCGTTTGTCCTGTGCTTAGATTATTCTAGTTAGCCATTAAATTAGCCCTAATAATTCTACACATGCAAGTTGTTTATGCTATCTAAAAAAGAAAAGTACAAAGAATAGTCACACAACACTAATCGGTAATCAGAAATCTAAACATGCCATCATCCAGGTCAAATTACTGTACTAATTTTTTACGGCAGCTATCTTTTACGAATCTGCTCAAGGATAGAAGCAGTCATTTCGGCAGGCACCGTAGGAGTTGGAAAAGCTTTACGAACGATAAATTTTAGCTCTTGATCCGTATTCGGAATATTCGGTATTTGTTTCACGTCAGTGGTATTTTGTGAAGATAAATTGGAGCGCTTTTTCGTTTGTTTTTTGTCTAGGTTCGAAGAATTCTTAGCTTCCATGCTGTCGCAATTAAATGAAAATAGCCCTCGACAAACCAATGTCGAAAGCTAAAAAAAAGGTTAAATACTTTCGGAAATACCGTATTCTCTTTCTGCAAGTTCTTGCAAAGAAGATTTTAGCTTCCCTTTGGTTCGGTTGATACTTGACTTAATCGTGCCAAGCGGTATCGTGGTAATTTCTGCAATCTCTTTGTACGGAAAATTATGGATAGCATACAGCAAAAACACAGTCCTGTTGACTTCGTCTAATGCTAGTAAGGCGCTGCGTACTTCATCAGAGATGACTGATTCAAATCCATTTTTTTCCATAGCTAGCTGATAATCTATATGATTACTAGCAGCATCAACCTTATAATCTTCAAAGGTTGTAATTGGAGATTTCGCTTTTTTGCGATAATCATTGATAAACAAATTCCGCATAATGGTAAAAAACCATGCCTTAGGATTGCTTTCAGGTCTAAATTGATCTATTTTGTCAAATGCTTTAAAAGCGGTATCTTGGAATAGGTCTTCTGCCGCCGACTTACTTCGTGTAAGACTCAACGCAAACCCTAGCGCTTCGTTTTGAAGGGGCAAAAATAAATCTTCGAAAAGTTTTACTTTATTTTCCATTTTTCTGGCTTTAAAAACATTGACAATCAATGACTATATTAGTTACTACAAAAGTACAGGGCTTTTAGTTCCGTTTTGTTGAAAAAATTTGTTTTGGTGTGCCAAAGGCTCGTTTGAACGGCAGAAATGGGCGATAATCGATGGTGCCGCAAAATTTCCTATTTATCGCATTTATCACCCCCTTCTTATTCCCCTTACAAGCGGGAACGGTATGGCAAATTTACTACAGGTTTACCAAACGCTCGTTTAAACTGCATAAGATGGACAATCAGTTGGACAATGAGTTTTACAACGTTTAGTAAACCTGCGTTTAGTTCAAAAGCCAAATAAAACCAACTACCATAATACCTAATACCCCCAATATCAGTCACTTAGCCACATTCTTAAACATACAACTAGGTGCATCATTTGAACAGCTGAACATCTGAACAATAACCAACTTTTTACCTAAAAATCTCGGTTTCTGAAAGGAAATGTCCTACCAAACTGATAGTTAATACTAGAAATGGCATCCAAAGATGAGCGTTTTACTTTTGTCAAGCAATTGGCTCGATTTGCCCAAAGCAAGGCATTGGATTGTGTATCGACGATAGTGGCATTGGCTCTAGCGCTACCTGTTGGTACAGTTCCCACATTGACCTGCTGATTTTGTCCCAAAACCGCTTCAAGGACATATGCTCCAGTCTTGATGGCTTCTGATTCAAAGTTGGTAAATAATTGACTGGACTCAATGTCCACAAACATGACGGCATCGACACCTAAGATTTTGCCGAGTTCAGTAGCTTCCAGTTGGGCGGACTCATCAGGTGTATATCCACTTTTCTTAAGCAATTTGTTAGTGGTATTGATGTCTTGTAAATCCACACTGATTCGTCTTTTGCGTCGCCCCATTTTGGTAATGATATGATTGGCCAATTGGGTTTGAAAACGGTATCCTTCCTTTTCTTGTAATTGAATCAATTTTTCTTTGCCATAGCGATTGGTAATCGGACCATTTAAATGAAACTGAACTGGAATAATGGCTAATTTAGTATTCGGCCCTGCTTTTTGATAGTAGGCGCTGGTCACATGTCTTTTATAGGTATTACAAGATGTAGCTATTCCCAAGACGGCCATTAATAAGGCTAGGTTCAAAAGTAAATTTTTCATGACATAAGGTTTTATTTATGAGTAGATAGGTCAAAAGTAGCGACGCTATAGCACAAAGTCCACTTTTCAATAGGTGTTTAAAATAACTTTAATATTTAATGTTATCAAAATCTTAAAATTTTCCCGCAAGGGAGAGAAGCGCCCCAAAACTTAACCATCGTATCCCTACATTTTGCACAAAAACTCCATCGAATATCCCAAAAAAGCGTACCTTTCGCTTCATTCTTTAATTGAACAACTACACAAATAATGAAAAATAAACTTTTTGTAGCATTGGCTCTCGTGGGTAACATGCTCATCTTTTCCTGCAAAGGAGAAAAAACAGACAACCAACCAACCGAAACGACTCCACCAGAAACGACTCAATCTGATGATTTTAAATGGGTAGCCGAAAAATTTGGCGACAAAAAGATGATTCGCTACCAAATTCCTGGATTTGATCATTTGAGCCTTAATCAAAAGAAATTGGTTTACTTTTTAGCGCAAGCAGGGTATAGTGGGCGTGATATTATTTGGGACACTAATTATCGCTACAACCTAGAAATCCGAAAGGCGCTTGAGCAAATTTATACAAGTGACAAAGTAGATAAATCCGCAGCCGATTGGAAAAATTTTGAGCTATATCTGAAGGATGTGTGGTTTTCAAATGGCATCCACCATCATTATTCTTATGATAAATTTGTGCCCAAATTTTCACAAGCCTATCTAGAGCAGCAACTCCAAAACGCAGGAGCAAGTCTATCAAAAGAAGCCCTACGAGCCATATTTGACCCGAATATGGATAAGAAGAAAGTCAGTGTAGATCCAGACCATGACATCATTAAGGCATCAGCCGTCAACTTTTATGACCCGACGCTTACGCAAAAAGAAGTAGAAGATTTTTATAAGAAAAAAATGGTGAATGCTGGTGATGAGCCTATTTCTTACGGGCTCAACTCTAAATTAGTGCGCAATCCAGACGGCTCCCTTTCGGAAAAAGTATGGAAATTAGGCGGTATGTACAGCCCGGCCATTAAAGAAATCATCGGATGGCTCGAAAAAGCAAAGACCGTTGCCGAAAATGATGGTCAACGCAAAGGGTTTGAGCTATTAATCGACTACTACAAGACAGGCGACTTGAAGACTTGGGACAAATATAATATCCAATGGGCTCAAACGACGGATGGAGATATTGACTATATCAACTCCTTTATAGAAGTCTATAATGACCCTAAAGGCTTCCGTGGCTCTTATGAATCTATCATCGAAATCAATGATTTTGAAGCATCCAAAAGAATGAGCTCCGTGGCTAGCGAAGCGCAATGGTTTGAAGACCACTCGCCTATCATGGATGCACACAAGAAGAAAAAAGTCGTTGGCGTAAGCTATAAAGTGGTTAATGCGGCGGCAGAATCAGGAGACTCTTCGCCTTCTACCCCGATTGGTGTTAATCTACCTAATGCGGAGTGGATTCGCTCCACACATGGGTCTAAATCTGTTAGTTTGGGCAATTTAATTGAAGCTTACGCAAAATCATCTGCGGGCACCATACTAGAAGAGTTTGCCTATGACCAAGCAGAAATTGACCGAGAAAAGAAATATGGAGATGTCGCAGATAAAATGCATACCGCACTCCACGAAGTCATAGGACATGCCAGTGGCAAATTGAACCCAGGCGTCGGCACACCCAAAGAAACTGTCAAAAACTATGCTTCCGCTCTAGAAGAAGCTCGTGCAGATTTAGTCGGATTGTATTACTTAATGGATCCTAAGTTGGTGGAGCTTGGATTAATCCCCTCGCTAGAAGCAGGAAAAGCGTCTTATGATGGATATATCCGCAACGGGCTTATGACTCAAATGCGCCGAATCACTCCAGGTAAAGATTTGGAAGAAGCCCACATGCGCAACCGCCAAATGGTCGCTCTTTGGGCATACGAAAAAGGAAAAAAGGACAATGTCATCGAAAAAATTAAAAAAGATGGTAAAACTTATTTTCACATCAATGACTATGATAAATTGCGCAAGCTCTTCGGTGACTTGCTAAGAGAAACGCAGCGCATCAAGTCCGAAGGAGACTACAAAGGAGCGAAGTACTTATTTGAAACTTTTGGGCGCAAGCTGGACCAAGACTTGCACAAAGAAGTGTTGGTGCGCTCCGAAAAGTTACATATTGCTCCTTATGGTGGTTTCATCAATCCGGAATTGGTGCCCATAAAAGATAAGGATGGTCATATCACCGACATCAAGGTGGAGTATCCTGATAATTTTGCAGAGCAGATGCTTAGTTATAGCCGACGATATGGTTTTTTGCCGACTAAAAACTAAACCATAAATTTTCACCAACTCCCCAAATCTACTTATGATTGATTTGGGGAGTTTTTTTTGACCTTGCGGAAAACGTCACATGGACTGTGGCGATTACATTGGCCAATTCTTGAATTGGCTCTACGGCGATTACATCTTGCAAATAAATTTGCAAGGCCACTCATTCATTTTCCCCGACTCGGAGCGATGAGTAAATTTTCATTTTGTTACCATTCGGTTGCCCTTAAGAAAGGGAAACCTATGGAAGGGTTTCAAGAAAAGAAACAAAATGAAAAATTGCGGTGCCAAGAAATTTGTTCGGCCGTCCCCCCTTTTACCTTTCACCCTTTACCTTCCCCCGTGGCAATCACCTTTTTCAGGAAGGCACCAGTAGGAGACTTTTTCACTTTGGTCAAATCTTCTGGAGTCCCTTGAAATAATAAGCTGCCTCCTTTTTTGCCGCCACCAGGGCCCAAGTCAATGACCCAATCAGCCGATTTAATCACCTCCATATTATGTTCCACAATAAGTACACTATGGCCCTTTTCGACAAGCCGGTTAAAGGAATTCAGTAGTAGGTTGATATCATGAAAGTGTAATCCAGTAGTAGGTTCATCAAAAATAAATAAGATTTTTTCGGTTGTATTCTTTTTGCTTAGAAAGGATGCTAGTTTTACCCGTTGGGCTTCTCCCCCCGACAAGGTGTTGGACGACTGCCCCAAAGTAACATAGCCTAGCCCCACATCCATGAGCGGTTGGATTTTAGCGTGAACGGCCTTCACTTCCTTGAAAAAACCTAAAGCTTCTTCGATGGTCATCCCCAAAATATCAGAAATATTTTTGCCCTTATACTTTACTTCTAGCACTTCTTTTTTGAATCGCTCCCCTTTGCACGCTTCGCACTCTAGACGTACATCTGCCAAAAACTGCATTTCAACCACCTGCTCTCCTTCACCTTTACAGGCTTCGCAGCGTCCACCTTCTACATTAAACGAATAATGCTTTGGCTGAAAGCCTTTTATCAAAGAAAGTTGTTGCTTTGCCATCAACTTGCGAATATCATCATAGGCCTTGACATAAGTGGCAGGATTAGATCGGGAAGATTTTCCGATAGGGCTTTGGGAGACCATTTCGACTCGATTCAAGAGATGCTCATCAAAAGTCATTTCTGAGTGACTCCCGATTACGATGTTGGTATGTAAGCCAAGCGCTTCTTGCAGAGCGGGATAAAGTATCTTCTTGACCAAGGTTGTTTTGCCTGAGCCCGACACGCCTGTGACCACCGAGATGACTCCAAGTGGAATTTTCACATCAATATTCTGGAGATTAAATTGAGATGCGCCTTGGAGCTCTATAAAATTATTAGGCTTGCGCCGAAAAGTAGGCACAGGTACACTTCTTTTTTCCGTAAGGTAGTCTATCGTCAAGCTCTCTTTAATCTTACTTTTCAGGGCATCTTTGTACTTCCCCTGAAAGACCACCTGCCCGCCGTGCGTGCCTGCTCCAGGGCCCATATCAATCAAATAATCCGCTTGCCGAATGACTTCTTCTTCATGTTCCACCACCAAAACCGTATTGCCTAAGTCTCGTAGTCGCTTGAGTACTCCCACCAATTTTTCGGTATCTTTTGGGTGCAAACCCACACTGGGCTCGTCCAAAATATAAAGTGAACTGGTGAGATTATTTCCGAGTGTCCGAGTCAAATTTATCCGCTGCGTCTCCCCACCACTCAATGTCGAAGAGACCCGATCAATGGACAAATAATCTAATCCCAAGTCCATCATGGACTGCAAACGGGTATTAATCTCTAGCAAAAGTCTTGATGCAATTTCTTTATCGTGTTTGGAGAGTTTTATTTTTTTGAAAAAATCTTGGAGCTCATTAATCGGCAAAAAGTCCAATTCCGTGATGGATTTGCCCCCTACTTTTACGTAAGTCGCTTCTTTGCGCAAGCGGGAGCCGTGACAAGAAAGGCAGCTAGTTCGCCCCCGATATCGAGCCAATAACACCCGATTTTGGATTTTGTACAATTTCTTCTTCAGGTTTTCAAAATAAGTGGTTATCCCCCGAAAATGCTTATTGCCTGTCCATAGCAAACTGCGCTGTTCCTGCGTCAAATCCTGAATAGGGCGGTGAATCGGAAAATCAAACTGGTCGGCAGTATCTAACAACTTCTGTAGCCATTTCTTGCCCTTTACCCCCCGCCAAGGTGCGATAGCTCCGTCATAAACGGACAGTGTCGTATCGGGAAACACCTTGCTTTCTGATACACCAATCACTTGCCCATAGCCTTCACAAACTGGACAAGCACCAAAAGGATTGTTGTAATTAAATAACTGAACCGATGGGGTCGGAAATTCGATACCGTCTAACTCCAAACGGTTGTTAAACATGGTTGCTTTGCCACCAATCACATCCACGATACAATGTCCTTCACTTTCGTAAAAAGCCGTTTGCACAGAATCGGCAATCCGTTTTAGGTGGTCTTCATCTGCATTATCCACCGCAAATCGGTCGATCAATATCCGCATACCCTTGCGGGCAAAATGGACGGCAGGTTGATTAAATTTTATCTTTTTATCTTCCAAAAAGTCTTCGATGTGCTGCAATTTTCCTTTCCATTGCAGACGAGTATATCCTTTTTGGATATGGAGCTCTAATTCTTTTTGGAGTGTTCTGTCTCCGTATTTTTGGTGCAAGCCGATAAAGAGCTGCACTTTGGTTCCTTCTTTTAGGCTCTTGATGAAGTCAACCACATCCGTGACGGTATGCCTTTTGACTTCTTTGCCCGAAATAGGCGATATAATCTTTCCTATCCGTGCATACAACAAGCGCAAATAGTCATATACTTCCGTCATAGACCCAACAGTCGAACGATTATTTCCTGTGGTTACTTTTTGTTCAATGGCAATAGCCGGGCAAATACCTTTGATATAGTCCACTTCAGGTTTTTTCATCCGCATCAAAAACTGACGGGCATAAGATGACAAACTCTCGACGTAGCGGCGTTGACCTTCTGCAAATAGCGTATCCATCGTGATAGTGGATTTGCCCGACCCCGAAACACCCGTGACAACGACCAATTGCTCTTTGGGTATCGTCAAGCTTACATTTTGTAAGTTGTTTCCCTTTGCACCTTTGATGTAAATATTGTTTTGGATATCAAGATTAGATGTTGGAGCAGATTTTTTCTTGGTCATGGACTTTATTTAGAAGGAATGTCCTTGTTTTTTGGTTTTTGATTACCGACCCGCATCAGTGCAGCGGTTTCAAAGACGGTATATATGGCATAGTTTAGTAAAAAGGGTAGAACAAACCAGGTGGTGTCCGGTTTTTCAAATTTCATAAAAAGAACGATAAAAGCAACAGTCAGAGCTATTTTAATCCCCGAGAATAGCTGAACCAAGCCGATAAACAGCCCCTTGTTGGGATGATTAGCCACACTCAGTCCAACAAAATAGTGAAATATCGTGAAGGAGGCAAAGAAAGCCAAAGATGTAAAGATAATTTTCTGAAAAGGGGCTTCTTGCGGAAGCAGAGACAGGGCGTAGCTAATACCTAGCGCAATAATGGTTGTCATCAAAAGCCCTTTGAAAAAAGGAATGTGCTTCATTTTTTATCTAAATCTCTTATCAATTTGAACAGGACGCCCACCAAGGCGACGACAATCATCAACGCCGTTATAAGAGGGCGCGAAGTCTCCAACTTGGCGTCTAGCCATTGACCAATTAGTGCCGCAATAAACAAAGTCCCAAACATTTGGGTAGCCAAGCTCATGTATTTACCATAGAACTTAATGCTCTCTTTTACGTCTTTTTTTTCTTTCATTCGCGTTGCGAAATGCTAGTTTAGGACTTTGCCATTCTCCTTGGGTGTCGGTGGAGACGTCGCACCTTTGGTCATTTTGCACACTACATTAAAGATTGCTCCTGGCTGAACGACTAGTGTTGACGTATATACGTCTCCCGAAAGTTTTGCACTTTCTTTGACAGTCAAGGAGTCTGACACACGCAATTCTCCTGTAAATTGACCTTCAATCACTGCATTTTGGCATTTAATGGTGCCTTCTACGGTGCCTGTAGGGCCAATGATCACTTTGGCGGTACAATTCAAAATGCCTTTGATTGTGCCATCCACCCGAAAGTCGCTATCTGCGTTGATGGTACCTTCAAGGTTCGTTTGTTGCACCAAGCTATTAAGCCCAGCGGTCTTAGGAGCCGCAGCGTTTTTTTTGGGTGCAGCGCTCTGCTTATTCTTCTTGCTTCCAAACATGGTTATTATTTTTTGCGAAGATACGTAAAAAAGAGCTATTTTTCGAAAGCTTACCAGAAAATAACTCCGCAAGGACGTATCCTACTTATATTAGTGTATTTCTTAAACTGAAAAGACGCAAGATTATTGTAATTGGGACGGATCGGGATATTTTAAAAGGCTCTTGAAGGCTAAAAAATAGGTGTAGCGGTATGACGGTGTATAGGGCATCATTTATCGCAAAATCCCTACAAGAAAAGGGCTTTGTGTGAAATGATAAATTTACGCATCTTCATTGTCCGATTTTGGGGACACTACCGTTTTTCAAACAATCGAGATTTAATACTGTTATTAGATAGTATGGCTTAATCATTTAACCTGGGTACTTCCTTTTGAGTTGGTGGATGTTGGCATTGCCAATCATCCGTGTACTGAAGTACTTGTAAGTACCATCTTTTATGCGTATATCTGTTTTCCGAAAGGCACACTTCAATGCGGCTCACCGTATTTTCAACTCCAATTGGACGGATGAGAAGAATATGGAAGTATTTGGGCCTTGTGCTTATCCCAATTTTCATGGGCACAATTATGATTTTATCGTCAAGGTAACAGGTGAAGTAAATCCCGAAACGGGCTATCTTATCGACCTAAAAGAGCTGAAAGAAATCATCAAAGTCCAAATTGAAGACAGATTCGACCACAAAAATCTAAATGTGGATGTCCCTGAAATGCAAGGGTTAATTCCTACCGCCGAGCATATCTGCTTTACTATTTACACAATTTTGCGCAAGCATATCCGCGAAGACTTGGACCTTTTGGTTCGCCTTTATGAGACCCCTAGAAATTTTGTGGAGTATCCTGCTTAATTTTGCACATCATCTCGTATAATCTGCTACTCCCCAATCACCCGATTCACTGTCCTTAAAATCCCAGACACTGCCGAGTCGGTTTTCTTTGCAATGGCTTCCGCTTGCGCTAAAATATCCTTTTTCACTTTGGCATCTTTGATGTCTTTGGCATTGATTTTTACATTCAACCAGGCTCCATGGACAGCTGTTTTGGCGCACAATGCCCCTACTGCGGCATCGGTGATAGAATTAGGGTTGCCGTTTTTGGCCATAGCTTTCGCCAAATTGATGGATTCGAAGGCAACTTCCATCGTTTTTAGCGGAATTTGCGTGGCATAAATGGTGGCATCTTGAATGGTCCGACTTCTTGCCTTCTTTTCTTCTGCCGTCGCTTTGGGTAGTCTAAATGCGGACATGATGCGATTGAAAGCATTGGTATCTTCATCCACTAAATGCAACAATTCTTTTTTTATGCGCTGTCCTTGTTCGGCATAGTCCGAGAAGTATTTGAAACGGTGATCCCAACCCCGTTTGCCCGCAGACAGATTACCGACCATCGCCCCTAATGATGCACCTAATGCCCCCACATAAGCCGCAATAGAACCACCGCCCGGAGCAGGAGCTTCCGAAGCCGTCAAATCTGCAAATTCCTGTAAATTCAAATCAATCAGCTTATTTCCTTTTTGGCGCAAGCTATACTCAATTATCTTTTGGTCAGGGTCAAAAGGGGTCAAATCATCCAAACCCATCGATTTTACGGCAATATGGATTAGTTCATCTTCGGCAACACCCGATGACCGTTTTTGCTTATGCAAAAAATATTTGCCGGCATCGGTCAATACTTTTAGGGGCACCATGCCCACCAACTCTGAGCCAGAGACGACCATCCCACGCTTAATCGCACTTTTTTGGCTCTCTTCAAAAGCTATATGCAAGGGCACTTTCTGGATGTCGGTGATATTCATACTCACTTGCGCAATGCCATATTCTTCGATATACCAACCGATGGCCTTCACGCCTTTTAGCTTGCCTGGCGTCCGCAATGGATTGCCGTCTTTGTCTTTGACGACTTCACCTGTAATTGGATTGCCTTTTCTTGTTATTCTACCTTTTTCGCGGATGTCAAAAGCTACTGAATTAGCTCTTCGAACAGAAGTAGTATTCAAATTAATGTTATAAGCAATCAAAAAATCTCTAACGCCAATAACCGTCGCTCCAGGAGCCCCAATTTGGGCGGGACCAAAATCAGGCTTCCACTTCTTTTCTTTAATTTTCTTCCCGAAGCCTTCGTACTCTCCAGCTCTGATGACCGCTAGATTTTTTCTGTCTGGTGATGTGGCGGCAGCTTCATACAGATAGACTGGTACTTTTAGCTCTGTCCCTACTTTTTCCCCTAGTTTTTTTGCGTAAGCGACCGTCTCGTCAATGGTAATCCCCGAAATAGGAATCATCGGACAAACGTCCGTCGCCCCCATTCGCGGATGCGCTCCGCTATGCTTTGTCATATCTATTAATTCGGCGGCTTTCTGAATACCTAAAAATGCCGCTTCTACGACATCGTCTGGAGCTCCAACAAAGGTAACGACCGTTCTATTGGTTGCTTTGCCTGGGTCAACATCTAGGAGCTTTACGCCTTCGACAGAGCTGATGGCATCGGTGATTTCTTTGATGATCGCAAGGTCTCTACCTTCGCTAAAATTTGGGACACATTCTATTATTGGCTTCATGAGCTTCTATTTTAAATTTGGGCTGCAAGATAGGGATTTTTTTATTGGCTGGCTACTAGTTACTTTAGGAATACCGAGTCGAACGACCGTTCGGCTTCTGCGGTTGGTATATACTGATTACTAGTTGCTGTTTACTTCTAGCGTTGTAAAATAATTTCCCTAAATTGCGGCACAAAAGATGACGCAATGGATATACTTGATTTTTTTCTAAAACCCTACGAAGGCGCTTCGACGTTGATGGTTTCGTTGGAGATTGTGGCGGCATTTATGGGTATTTTGAGTGTATGGTTTGCCAAAAAAGAGAATATATTGGTTTTTCCGACAGGGATTATTAGTACTGCGTTGTATGTTTATTTGCTTTCGCAATGGAATTTGTATGGAGATTTAATCATAAATATTTATTATACTATCATGAGTATTTATGGTTGGTTTGTTTGGGGTAAAGTGGTGGACGGGACTGATCAACACATCCCAATCACTCGAACCACGCCTACCGACAAGCTCAAAACTTTTGGTATTTTTGTATTTACATCAATTTTTGTAATCGTGGTTTATCGGTACTACAAAGTGATGCCTGATTTGAGCTTGGGTGATTCTGTGCGATATGCTTACGCAAAATTAACTTCAGGCAATCTAAAAGAATTTCGAGAAGCTACGCCCTATTTGGATACGTTTACGACAGGGGCGGCCTTTGCGGCAATGTGGCTGATGGCCAACAAGAAACTGGAAAACTGGCCTGCTTGGATAGCGGTCAACCTAGTGTCTGTTCCCTTATACTTTGTCAAAGGTTTTGGCTTTACAGGGATTCAATATTTTATCTTTTTGGTTTTGGCTGTTTTTGGTTATCTGGAGTGGAAAGAACGCTTTAATAAGCTTGGATTTAATCCGTCGAAATAGCGGATGTAGCGGTGTAACGGGTGTAGCGATGAGAAGCGAGTTTGACTTTAGTGTGTTTGATGATTAAAAAAGCGGCTAAAGCGCTGTTTTTTACTTATTTTCGGCTATTGGAGAGATTTTAAGCCCGATGATCGGCTCAAAATAATTACAAATTTCTTACCTTGGCAGGGTGAAATAAAATTAAAATTGGCTAAAACGGACATTATGCGATTTTTAAGGTGGTGTTTTTTGAAAAATTGGGGTTGGTGTGCAGGGTCTCGTTACAGATCATTAGGAATGAAAAAAGACATAGAAAACATATTATCCGTTGAAGTCCCCAAAGAGTACGAAAATTATTTCAACTCTAATCTTTCGCAATTAAAGGAAGAAGACGAAATTGTAATAGAGTTAAAACACTTGTCTAACGATTGGAAATATGCTAACTATAAATTTTGGATGTTGAAAGAAGTTAACAATCAAATTATAATTGTTTGTTCTAAAGAAAGCACCAATAAATTAAGTATAATTAAAACTTCTCAAATACTATCAAAACAAATCAATGAGAAAGTACTTTGTATTGCTTGGTCTCATAACTCAGTAGAAAGAGATATTGGGATTTTTTACTTCAAAGAAAAAATTTATGGTTACAGTCTGAATTTTTCAGACAACCATAAAATTGATTTGTTAGCAGATAATTTGGAGCAGTTGCTAAATTCAAAAAAGAAACAGATTAAATCAATTGAAGAAATTGTAAAATCTGAAAATTGGTACTTGTGTGATCAAGAATGCTTAACTGATGGACAAGAATATAAATCAGTTCTAAAGGAGTACTTTGATTATACATCTGATAAACGAATAAGACTTAATGAAATTAAAATTCAAAAAGCAGGAGAAAATATATTATTACACTTGAAAATTAACGACACAGCTGTGAATTGGGAATTGGATTACCATAATGGTTGGATTGATGTCAAAATTGTTAGTCATATGAATAGTTATTTAAGAAGTAATAAATTTAGAAAAAGATTTTACATTCTCAAGAATCCAAATTGGGGTCAAGAATTAGGAATTGCTTTTTGTACCAAAAAGGAAGCAATGGAATTGGAAGCCAACGAATTGCTCAGATAAATAACGATCTGTAACATTAGATAAGACGGAAATTGGGCTATCCCCATTTGCCACTTATTGCGGCGTTGTAAAACATAAAAAAATAATTATGAGTGCAAATGTAGGAATTTATATCAGAATTAAAGTGTGAATGTAGAAGCTGTCTATATATATAGAAAGTCTAAAGTCTTTCGTATGGAGATGATATTTATGCTTAAACATACCCACAGTTAGCCCATCTCATGCGTGGTGTCGATGCAAGCACTGATGCCGCGGCGATACCTACACATCTTTCATCGTCAAATTTATCCGCTTGCGCAAAATATCTACTTCGATGACACGGACCATTACCTTTTGGCGCAAGCTAACGACATCCATCGGATTCTTCACAAATTTATTCGCAAGTTGCGAAATATGAACCAAGCCATCTTGTTTTACTCCTACATCGACAAAAGCACCAAAATTAGTGATATTGGTGATGATGCCTGGAAGTACCATTCCTTGGCGTAATTCTTCGATACTGCGCACATTGGCAAACTCAAATACTTGTGCTTCTCCACGAGGATCAAGCCCAGGTTTTTTTAATTCTTGAATAATATCTTTTAAAGTCGGCATACCCAAATCTTCCGTGATATATTGGGATAATTTTATTTGCGAAAGCATCTGACTATTGCGAATCAACTCCTTAATATCCACTCCTAAGTCTTTTGCCATCTGCTTGACCAAGGCATAGCGTTCAGGATGGACGGCCGTATTGTCCAACGGATTGGAAGCTTTACGAATACGCAAAAAACCAGCCGCTTGCTCATAAGCCTTGTCGCCTAGTCTAGGCACTTTCTTTAAATCCGCTCTGGAACGAAAAGCACCATTATCTGTCCGCCAATCAACAATATTGGCGGCAATGGTCGAGCCCAACCCAGAAACATAAGTCAGTAAATGTTTACTAGCGGTATTTAGATTGACTCCTACCGAATTAACCGCAGATTCTACCACACGGTCTAGGCTTTCCTTTAGGCGAGTTTGGTTGACGTCGTGTTGATACTGACCGACTCCAATAGACTTGGCATCAATCTTTACTAATTCTGCCAAAGGATCCATCAATCGACGACCAATGGACACCGCCCCCCTTACCGTAATATCATGATCGGGAAACTCTTCTCGAGCAATTTTGGACGCAGAATAAATAGAAGCCCCACTTTCATTTACAGAAAAGATAGCGACCTTGCGGTCAAAATCTATGGATTTACACAAATCGATGGTTTCACGTCCAGCAGTACCATTTCCTACGGCGATCGCATCAATTTCATAATTTTTGACGAGATATTTTAGCTTAGTGACGGATTCTTGCCAACGAGACCTTGGCGGATGTGGAAAGATGGTCGAGTTTTGGAGTAAATTCCCATTTTGGCTAAGCGCCACTACCTTGCAGCCCGTTCTAAAGCCTGGGTCAAGCCCCAAAACTCGTTTTTTACCCAAAGGAGCTTCCAACAGGAGCTGTGATAAATTTTCGGCAAACACTTGGATAGCTTCTGCATCCGCCAAAGTTTTGGATTTTACCCGAAACTCGGTCTCTAGCGAAGGTTTCAATAAACGTTTGTAGGCATCTGCTACCGCTTCTGCAACTTGATCGGATGCGTCATTATTGCCTAAAACATATTTCTCTTGTAGTAGCGCAACAGCATCTTCTTGGTCCGGGCCGATGTACATACGAAGAAAGCCTTCTTGCTCGCCACGGCGTATAGCCAGCAAACGATGTGAAGGGCAATGTTTGAGTGGTTCTTCAAACTCAAAATAATCTTTATATTTTTGGGCTTCTTGCTCTTCTTCTTTGGACTTAACGGACTTGGACAAGACCGTAGCCGAGCGCTCAAATAATCGGCGAAGCAAAGACCTTGTGTGCAAATCTTCATTGACCCATTCGGCGATGATGTCCCTGGCACCTTGCAAGGCATCTTCCAGGTTGTCAACTTCTTCGGATAGAAATTTCTTTGCAAGTTGTTGGACATTGCCGGCTTGTTGGGACATGATTTGTTTTGCCAAAGGCTCCAGTCCCTTTTCTCTTGCGATGGTGGCTCGAGTTTTCCTTTTACGCTTGTAAGGCAAGTACAAATCTTCCAATTCTGTCAAATCCCAGCTATCTTCTATCTTTTTGCGCAAGCCATCAGACAATTTGCCTTGGTCTTCAATGGTCTTTAGGATAGACTCCTTTCTTTTGGCTATTTCGGTATATTTTTCGGCTGCAATCTTAATGTTATCTAGCTCGACTTCATCCAACGAGCCCGTTCTCTCTTTTCGATATCTTGCGATAAAAGGGATGGTTGCCCCTTCGTTTAGTAAGTCTAGGGTTGCTCTAACGCCTTTGGCGGAAAGGCCAGTGGATTTTACGACAAATTCAGCTTGCTGCATAGTGTGGTGTTATTTTGACCGCAAAGGTATGTTTTTCTTGGATAAAAGTACGGGCTTTAGCCCGTAGCAACAATTAGCCGTAGCAAGAGCTTGAACAATTGAACAAAACAGCAAATATTCACGAATCTGTAGATAATCATTGAAAACTGACCCACCTTAATCATCGAAAACTGACCCACCCCTAGGGTTAGGTATCGAGAAGTTCTCGATATTTAAACCATGATAACGATGATAAAAAAACAAAAAATTATCCTTGGCTACTACAGCCTAGGCAAGTCAAAGCGGCAGCTAGCCAAAGAGCTACAAATTTCACGGAATACCGTAAAGCGCTATCTAGAAGAATATGAGCGCCTACTAGCTCATCAAAAAGAGAACCCAGAATTTGTTAGTTCAGGGATAACAGCTGCCCCCCAATACGATTCTAGTCAAAGAAAGAGTCAAAAACTTAGCGACAGTGCTAAGCAACTCATAGAAAAATACCTGTCCGCAAATGAACGAAAAGTTCAAAATGGTATGCGCAAACAACAGATGGCTGGTACAGACATTCATGAAGCTTTACAAGAAGCAGGACATCAAATCAGCTATTCTACAGTCAATCGATATATTCGCAAAATACAAAAGCGTTCTGCGGAAGTTTATATCAAACAAAGATATGCTCCAGGGAAGGCCGTAGAATTTGACTGGGGCATCGTCAAATTAGAAATAAATGGCACTATCAAAAATGTCCGCATGGCTGTTTTTACATCAAGTTATAGCAACCATCGATGGGCAAAGTTATTCTATCGAGAAAACATGACTAGTTTCTTACAAAGCCATGTTGATTATTTCTCGGATATAGGTCATGTTTTCCAAGAAGTCGTTTACGACAACATGCGAGTCGCAGTCCTAAAATTCACCAGACGTAACGCAGACAAAGTGCCAACAAATGCTCTGCTGTCCCTTTCCACCTACTATCATTTTGGCTATCGATTTTGCAATGCTCGAAGAGGAAATGAAAAGGGTCACGTGGAAAAAAGTGTTGAGTTTGTTCGCCGCAAATCATTTGCAAAAAATCACTGCTTTGAAAACTTAGAACAAGCAAATAAACAGCTAGAAAAAACGTGTGCAAAGATTAATGAAAATTTCATAAAAGGTCAAGCAATGAATATCCAACAAAACTTTCAAGATGAAATAAAAACAATGATTCCCGCACCAATTTTCCCTTATGATACTGGAGAAATAAAATCTTTGCGTGTGGACAAATTCAGTTGCGTGACAATAGATACTAATCAGTATTCTGTTCCAGAAGGACATGTCGGACAAATGCTTAATGTCAAAATATATTCAAGAAAGATTATGGTATATAACGCTGATAACCAGGAAATTGCAACACACATCCGCCATCATACAAAATTTAAATCATACTTAATTTTGGATCACTATTTAAACACATTCAAGAAAAAGCCAGGAGCTTTTTTAGGCTCTGTAAGCTTTCAGCAAGCAAATAAAAAACTTCAAGAAATCTTCAAACTCCACTTTTTAGATGCCCCCAAAAACTTTATTGAATTATTAATTTTTATCAAAAAAAACCACTACTCTTTTAAGCAACTACAAGAAGCTATAAGCCGAAGTATCGAGATTCGACCCAATCACAAAATATGTTTGGATAGCTTAAAAATGATGCTTGCGCAAAAAACAAAAACATGTCCTGAACCACCCATAACAGATGCTATTTCTAAGCAAATCGACAATCAATGCGCGCTACAATTAGCATCTATTCAAAACCATTTTTTTCAACATAAAAACCCAACAAAATGAATACCGAAATACACAAAGACATCGACAAATACTCGCGCCAGTTAAGATTACCAAGCTTTCGCAAATCTTATGCAGAGTATGCAAAAAATGCAGCCCAAGAAGGAATATCTCACGAAGAATATTTACTATCTCTAATGCTCTTAGAACATGACGAGCGTATTGAAAGGCGTAAAAAACAACGTATCAGAACGGCTGGATTTCCTTATAAAAAGTACCTACAAGACCTACTTGTGGAAGAACTGCCCAAAGATGCTATCAAAAAACTACCAAGTTTAAAACGATTAGATTTTATTGATGAAGGTCAAAATATTATCTTTGCAGGTAACCCAGGTACAGGCAAGACGCATCTAGCAATAGCTTTAGGTATCAAAGCCTGTATGCAAAATTACACCGTACTTTTCACAACCATCCCAAGGCTAATTACTCAAATAAATGAATCTAGATCAGCCCAATTACTTCGACAATTAGAAAGCCGTTTTGAAAAATATGACTTAGTTATTTGTGATGAATTTGGTTATATCTCCTTTGATAAACAAGCTGCTGAATTGCTTTTTTCCCACTTATCTCTTCGTGCAGGACGCAAATCAACCATCATTACCACTAATCTTGGTTTTGATAGATGGGTGGAGATATTTGGAGACAAAGTACTTACCGCAGCGATGGTAGATAGGCTTACTCACAAGGCCATTCTAGTCAATATGAACGGAGAATCTTTTAGGATTAAAGAATCCAAAAAACTCTTTTCAAAATAAATACCTATTTTTGCATTCAACCCTAGGGTGGGTCAGTTTTCGATGACTAGGTGGGTCAGTTTTCAATGATTATCTACACGAATCCCATTCCACAATGGTTTGGTCATTATTTTGGCAAAAAAGAAGCAACTAACCACATAAATACAGGCTTTTTTCTATTTAGTGCAAGTTCTGTTTTTGGCTGAGTTGCGTAAAATAGAAGTAATGCCTGAACAATGGTTCGGTCATTATTTTGGCAAAAAAAAATAAAAAGCCCTATAAACACTGGCTTTTTTCTATTTAATGCAAGTTAATGTTTTTGGCTGAGTTGCGTATAATAGAAGTTAATGCCTGAATCGAAGTTAGAAAAAATAAATAGGCGATCGACCTAAAACCCCGTA
>CAMZKG010000107.1 GCA_947311105.1 uncultured Saprospiraceae bacterium | reverse complement strand
TGGGCAAAGAAAGGTATTTTAATGCCTGATTTTTCCGGAAGGAACTTACCTAGCTCAAAATTACCTGCCAAGTCGTATTGTATCACTTGCTCGCGACTACGTTGTCCTAGTTTTTGGTCAATGGCTCCATATCCAATGCTGGAATAATTTCCCGAAAGGGCAACACTACCAAAGTCCGCTAATCTCAAATCCACACGAGCTAAACCTGCTAGCCCACCTCCTTCTTCTAGTCCACTTAGTCGTAGCTCATTGACCCAAACTTCCATTGAGCTGATTGTCCCGTTATCATTTCTTACTCCAATCATGACTGTTTTTACTCTGCCGATATTGGGGTTTCCTACTACAGTTACTAGGTTTTGGGGATTGTCTGGATCCACGATAGTCAAGGAATCTCCCGACGCAGCATTTCTTTTGATCTTTACATCCTTCAAAAGCTCAAGCGGGAAGTCAATAAAGTTGGCTTTGGGCCAGACTTCTTCACGGTAAGCCTCTATGTCTGCCGGATTGGCTGCCCCTGGGTCGGAAAAAGTTAAAGGGACGGTATATTCGTAATAGTTGTTTACAAAATCTTTTCCTAGTCGGATAAAAATCTTTTGATCTTGTGGTGGCGTTTCCAAAGCTTCAGCATGCACAAACAACTGTAGGCGCTTATATACCCGCATGTCCATGTTAAGACTTTTAAAGATTCCCCTTTCTTCGCCAGCGCAAAGATTGTCGATTTTCATCGAAAGAGAGTTTTCATTTTGCTGTGCACCAGCAGTAACGGTTCCGATGATATCTTCACGAGTCACTCCAGGCGGAAGTACATAGTTAAAAGGCAGCTTGCTGCTATTCTCTTCGATATTTACTTCATTTACTTCAAACTTTACATCGGGGCAAGTTGCATCATTTCTAGAATATCTTCTCCATTGGTTTCTGACCAACTCTAAAGTAGCAAATCTAAAAATCACTTCACTTTCAAAGCCATGAGTAATGATCCGCATAAACCGAATCGACCGAAAGTCCTGAATGCCTCCTATCGCATGACTATACTGATGCAAAGGTACTTTAAAGTGATACCATCTATCCCCGTCAGCTGTTACAATTGATTCAGTCACATAATTACTGGTTGTTGTATCCTGTAAGGTGCCTGCTTCTGCTCCAGGGCTAATATCAATGTCATATTGAAAATAAGCTTCGGTCTCATTCAACGAGTTGTCTCGGTTCAAATCTTCTGTGTTGGGATAGTTGGTGGAGCTTTCAATCACCTGTCCACTTGTCGGTTTGGAGTTTCCTTCTAAGCCGTTATATCCGACATACTTTTCATACGCCCGCAAGCCATCAAATTGGCTGTTTCGGAATGAAATAAAATTATCATTCGAAGGGTCGGCACTAATTTTATTCGCTATGGGTGTGCCGCTATATGCGTTTACATAGTTCGCATATTTGGTGCGTTCTAGTTCATCGTTGGCACCATCTAGCCCTACATCTTGCCTTTCCCGTTCTTTGTTGTCAAAAGCATAAGTGATTTGTTGTGTTCTAGGGACTTCAGCCCAACTCGTTCTGTCTACTTGGACTCCTTCCGTTAGCCCATTTTCAAAAAACAATCTAGAATCTCTAAGGATGTCTTCCGACAAATTTCCGAGCTGAATAGAAAGTACTCCATCCCCAGGGTTAAAATTGCCTAAGTAAGGACTCATCATCCAAAAATCAATAAACTCAATATTAGCCGCTTCAAAGTCACTATTTCTAATAGGTCTCATGATGCCACCCCATCGGGTCTCTGGTTCTTTTAGTGTGCCATTGTTGGTTTCTACTCCTGCAGAAACACCTGTCACGCCACCAGGTAAGTCATAGTTGTACGGTCCCCGTTTGTTGGGTTGATAATGCAGTTCTAAGGGGTACAATCTGGATGTTTCATAACCTGTATTGATTTTTAATTCAGGGAAGATATCGACTTTATTGACGATTCTTTCGTAAGGGTCGCCAGTATTTACATCGTCTATGGCTACAAAGTCCATTCGATACCAATTCAACAAAGCTCTATTCACGCCACTATTTACATCGTCAACCAATTCACCTTCTTGAAAAATTACATTCCCTAAAGAGTCTTTCATATTTCTAGGCACAGAAGAAAGGTGCCAATTAGTCGTCGGCGTTCGTAAATCAATACTATTGGTACTCCCTTCAAAGTCATCAATATAAACAATTCCATCTTTTTGCCCTTGATTGATTGCTTTGGAGTGCCCTGGTTTGAGTGCTGCAACTTCTGCAACTACCGTGACAGACGACTCTGCTTTTGTGGAGATTAAAGGAATTTTGTCCACCAGTCTAGTCAACCAAGGTGCTTTTTTGGTATAGTTAAAGTCCATTCCTAAGATGCGGTTATTGATTGGGTCATCTCCGACATTGACTTTTTGGGTATAAGGTTTTTCATAAAGGTGCATATAGGTAGCCCCAATATTTACATCTTTGCTCAACGCATAATCTGCTCTCAAGCCTACCATGCTTTTTTGCTGAAAAGCACTAAAGGTATTTTCTTCAAAGGAGACATTAATGGGTGGCTGCCCAGGCTGGAGATAGGCATCGTTTAAGATTCTTACTTTGCCGATATTATAATCTACTTCATAATCGACGCCTTCTGTCAATTGTACGCCACCTGCACGTACCCTTACGGAATTTCTAGGCACATTGAATGCCCCCAAAGAAATCTCCGCCGAAGAACCTGTCGAGCGATAAGTCCCCTTGATGGAGTACCTATTTTTTTCAAAATACTCCTTTGCCTTAAACTGCGTCGTCGAATACAACTCCTTGAAAAGGTATATCGAATCTTGCGGATTGTTGGCAATATCTAGTTTTTGATCCAAAAAGGATCCAAAAGGCTCTAGCACGGGAAACATTACCCGCCCTGTCTGTGTCGTAATCGTCAAGCCAGGTACATAGTCAAAAACCCCGTCTGGTCTCGGGTCGCCCTGTACATTTAAGGCGTCAAGATTCAATAGGCGAATCAAAGGGATATTCTTTTTAGAAGAAGTGGGCAAAAATCGCTTGACTCCTTTTCCAGCATCATCATAATAAATATCCAATCTAAAGTCTTCCTGTTGTATTTGAGAAGAACCTAAGTAGTAGAAATTTTTCATCATCAAGTCCCAGTAAGGCAAGTCAGTCCTAGCGGTAGAAGATTTTAACATCTTTACATAAAGTACTTTCAGTGAGTCTCCTTGGGGAGTTTGATTACTTAATTCTCCGACTGTGTAAGTTCGTCCGTTATATTCATATTCAAAGGCAACCCCTACTACTTGGTCAGGTTGTACATTAATTTTTAGGGAGATAAAACCCAATTGGGGGTTCATATTATACTCCGAAGGGCTCAATTTTCTGGCACGCACCTTTTCAAAGTCCTTTACTTGCTGAAAAGGGTATCCCAAAGTCCCATCCTGTAAGGAACTCACCACCTTGTCGATCGTTCTGCTTTCAGGGTGTGCTTGTAGATTTGAATATAAATCATTCGCTCCATTGTGTGGTAAAGGAGCTCCGTTGATGTCTAGAATATTGGTGCCAGAGCCTGGGTTGACCGTCACTAACTCCGTAGGCTCTCCCAAATCTGCCAAAGCCACAATGTCTCGGACTCCACCATCTGTTTGATTTCGGTCATTGGTCACCCATACTTCCATCTTCAAGACCCTAAATAAAGACCTGATTTGCGGAAGGTTCTGCATTGCTGGCTCAAATTGATCCCGGTTATAATGCGTCAACAAGAAGTGCTTGTTTAGGTCGTAATTGTCGATAGGTACTTCAAACTCTTGAGCTTCTGCACCATTTTCGATTTTGATATTTTGGCGTTGAGACTTCTGATTGGCTAGGATGGTTGTCAATGTCAACTTACCAAATTGTAACTCTGTCTTTATCCCAAATAGGTTTTGGGTTCCTTGAATCAAGTTGCTTTTTAGTGGTAAGCTTACATTACCCGCTTCGATTTTCTTTAAGATTTCATCTTCACTAAATAAGTCAGAATTATAGTCAATCTTCATTTGATTTTCAAAATCGAAGATAGCATTTGTGTTGTAGTTGGTGGTTAAAGTTAGTTTTTCGCCAATCTTACCCGTCACGTTCATCCGTATATCCATCCCAAAATCAAAAGTAGTCCTTTTTCTGTTGCGGATAGGAATGATAGGGTTATCGACCTTACTATAATCGACTCCAAATCTTAAGTCGATATTCCCTTGCGGGCGAATATCTACTGTCGTGCCACCAAATAAGCGATCAATCAAACTCTTTTTGAAGTCAAACTTAGCAATCGGATCTAACCTTCCGGAAATCCCATCCGCCCCATCACTTATACCTGCTAATTGCTTAAAATAGCTTTTTTGTTGCTGCTGATTTTTCCATGTCATGTACTCATCAAAAGTCATATAACTTGGCGGACGATAATAATCATTTCCAATTTTTTCAGTAATGATATACATGCCTGTTTCAGGGTCATACTCTACGTTCTGATTAACGATGGCGGGATCCTTTAAGTCTATCACATTGTTGCCAGAACCAGTCAAAAAATTACCAAACCGATCCTTGAGCGGTGGCAATGTGTCTGGGGTGGATAGGGAGTTGTTAAGGGAAAAGTCCATATTCCAGATAGAACTATTCACAGAACTAGACGCTTGAGCGTCAAATCTAAAAACCCACAAAAAAGCAATGAAAATAATGCTTTGCTTCATAATTACGGTATATTACATTGTTGGACACTTTCTAACATTCAGTCGTTTGCATCCTTTTTTTAGTAAACCAACGGAGAATATCTCCTGTTTCTATTAAAAAACTCCTATCACAAACGGAAAGAAGTTGCAAAAATCGTTTTTGTCTGCAGTTTTAACACTTAAATTGGTGTCTTTATGCTAGTGAGCTGATTGCCGAACAGACGAACGGTCGTTCGTCTCGGCATCTCACGCACTAGAAATCAGTAAGCCGATTGCTAGATAGACGAACGGCCGTTCGACTCGACGTGCTAGCTAGTAATCACCCCATTTCTTTTAGCGCAAGCTTAATCAACGTCTCCACATTTTCGACATCCCCTTTTGCTTTCAAAATCCGATTCAAACTACGTTGAGCCATAGACTTATTAAAACCTAAGGCCAATAAGGCAGATAACGCCTCTTCTCTCATTGTATTGTTTGACAAAGTCACTGCAATAGGCGTCCCGCTACTTTCTTTGGCCAACTTGTCTTTAATGTCCAAAATAATCCGTTTTGCCGTCTTCGTCCCGATTCCTTTAATCTTGGTCAAAATCGGCAATTGCTCGCCTATTATTGCTGCTCTAATCTCATCAGGGGTCATTGCGGACAACATCACTTGAGCCGTATTTGCTCCGACTCCAGACACCGAAATTAAGTGCAAGAACAGTCCCCTTTCGGCATCTGTTGCAAAGCCATACAGCGTTTGAGCGTCTTCACGCACCAATAAATACGTTAAAATTTTTCCTTTGTTAACCTTTTCTAGGGCAGAATAGGTATTCAGGCTGATATTCACACGATAGCCTATCCCATTGGCTTCCATGATGATGTAAGATGGGGACTTAAAGGTGATGTCGCCTTTAATGTAAGTTATCATATGCGCTTTTTTTATTATCCTTTAGCCTTGCGGCAAAAGTGGGGCAAAGGTAAGGCTTTTTTATTATGCACGTCGATACTTGAATTTATTTCTGTAACTCCTAGTATCTCTCGCAATGATGCTGCCGCCTAGGACTTAGATTTTGCGCAATGGCACGAAAGAAAAGCTCATTTCTATCGTTATACCATTATGTCGCTAACCCGTTGTACCGATACTTAAATTATTTCTTTTTCTGCTTCATGCCCCTAGTTTTTGGCTTCCCATACTTTTTCATCATTTTTTCCTTGAGCCGAACCTTGTGATTAACTTTTTTGTTTTTATCCTTTTTTTCGTGAAAAGCAGGCCCGCGCAGGGCATCTCCCTTTCGTTTTATGGTAATATCCTTCATTCTATAAGTTGGCATCTCTGATTCTATCAGTACGTCCGATATCGGTACTTCCGCAGGAAATTCTTGTATAGGAATAGCATACTTCATCAGCTTTTCTATCGCTGCTAGGTAAGTTTCTTCTTTTGGAGTAACCAAAGAGATAGCGTTACCCATTTTGTCTGCCCGTCCAGTCCTACCGATTCTATGGATATAATTTTCTGGCTTTTCCGGAAGGTCAAAATTAATCACATGCGACACTTGTGAGACATCAATCCCACGCGCCACAATATCCGTCGCTATTAGCATTCGGTATTCACCAGATGTAAATTTTTGGACAGAATTAAACCTGTAATTTTGGGATTTATTCGAGTGTATGACTCCTGTCTCGGCGCCATGAATGGATTCTATTTCGGCAAACAACAAATCCGCCTTTTTCTTTGAAGAACAGAAAATTAGCACTTTAGTATATGCTGGATTTGCATCCAAAATATGCTTCAATAAACTAATTTTAGTGTTAAAATTGGGCACATAAAATACCGATTGAGCGATATTTTCCAAAGGTGTACCCACTGGAGCGGCTTCAACTCGTGCAGGATGATTAAAAAACTCATCAATAATGGCTTCTACTTCAACAGTCATCGTCGCCGAGAATAGCAAGTTTTGTCTTTTCTTGGGCAAATACTCTATCACTCTTTTTAATTGTGGCAAAAAGCCAAGATTTAGCATTTCGTCCACTTCATCTACGATAAATTTTTTGACATGCTTTAGCTTCAATGCACCATGCAAACACAGGTCAAGCAAGCGTCCTGGAGTCGCCACCACCGCATCACAACCCATTTCGACAGCTGCAATTTGCCCTTTGATATTGGTGCCCCCATAAGCCCCGACCACGACTAAGTTCGTGTAAACACTGAGTTTTTGAATTTCGGCAACGACTTGCGCGACAAGCTCACGAGTAGGCACGATAATGAGTATTCTAGGAAATCGATCTTTAGCATAAGTCCATTGACGGAGTGCCGGCAACAAAAAAGCAAAGGTTTTGCCTGTACCGGTCTGAGCAATCCCAACCACATCTCTTCCCGACATAATCACAGAAAAAGATTTTTCCTGGATGGTGGTGGGGACTTTCATGCCCATTTCATCCAAGGCTCTTAACAAAGGCTTATTTAAATTAAAATCATTGAAAGTCATGAGCAAATTTTGCGCAAAGGTAGGGGTTTTGTAACTATTTAGGGCAGACGTCACTCTAGCTTGTTTTGGGGCAAAGTATTCACCTACTAAGATGTAAAATCGAAAAAATCGTTAAACTTGTAAAAAAATCGTAATTTAGCCCTACGCATTCAAGGCTACACCATCAATAAAAAACGCCTTGCGGAAAAAGAGCAGGAAGTACAAGTACTCGAAGGTGGCATTCAAATACTAAGCAGAGCCATAGAACAGAAGCTTGTCAATGTTTTACGTGATGAAAATAGCCCCAAAAAGGCCTTAGAAAAGGATCATTGTTGAATATTTTCGATAGAATGAAAAAAAAATTGAATTATATCCCCAAAACTCTTATCTTTGCACTCCTTTGGGAACAATTTAAGTAAAATGAATACTTTCCACTGTAGAAGTATTCTGTAAAAAATACGAATAATGAAACGGACATTTCAACCATCAAATAGAAAGCGTGCTAACAAACATGGATTCCGTGAGCGTATGAGCTCAAAAAATGGCCGCAAAGTCTTGGCTCGTCGTCGTGCAAAAGGACGTTACAAATTAACAGTTTCTGACGAATTCCACACGAAGTAATTTCTTCGCTGTATCCTTGGGGCGATGCCTTCATTTAAGTTTCCAGCTAAGGAAAGACTAAAAAGTAAAAAGCAAATTGCATTGCTATTTAAAAGCGGCCTAACAATGGCCGCTTTTCCTGTTTTGGGTATCTATCAATTAAGTGATGAAAATGACCCGCTTTTTGATGATGCGTCGCCTATAAAAGTGGCGTTTACAGTACCCAAAAAACACTTCAAAAAGGCGGTTACCCGCAATTTGATTAAAAGACGCATGAAGGAAGCTTGGCGACTGCACCAAAGAGATTATGTGCATGCCCTTGCGGAAAACAACCTTTCTTCCAAAATTATCATCATCTATTTAGGAAAGGAAGTCTTGCCCTACAAAAATATTGAAAAAGGAATCAAAAAACTTTTGCGGAAGCTAAATTCAATTTCCTAAGCAACTATTGTCAATCGTGCTACAATAATCTGACTCCTATTCTCATTAACCTAATCTCGGGTTTAAAAACTACTTAATCAACTCACAAATGAACAAATTACTGGCCTTCCTTCTTGTTAGTGCTTTTTTGGTGGCATCTTGCACAAGCTCTAAGCCTGCTGTCGTCACGCCTATGGAGACACGCGAATTAGACGATTTGGTTGTCAAAGCAAAAAAAATCGAAACCAAGCCCGAAAACATCAAGTTGCCCGTTTATCACGGCTCTCGCACACTAGATAATGACTTGATTCACACAAAGTTAGATGTGCGTTTCAATATTCCTGCACAGGAATTAATGGGCAAAGCAACGCTGACGCTAAAACCCGTTTTTTATCCCGTAAACAACCTAACCCTAGATGCTAAATATTTTACTTTTACGCAAGTAAAACTCAATGGCCCTAATGGCCCGTCCCTAAAGTATGATTACGATAATACCCAAATCAATATCCAATTAGGCAAGTATTTTTCCCGAAAGGAGCAATACAAAATCTATCTGGAATATACCGCCCACCCGACTCAAGGGCCCAAAGGGGGAAGTGCTGCTATTCAGTCTGACCAAGGACTTTATTTTATTGATCCAAACGAAACAGATCCTGAAAAACCAACCCAAATTTGGACCCAAGGCGAAACAGAATCTAACTCCAAATGGTGTCCAACCATCGATACACCCAACGAACGAGCCACTCACGAAATCGCCATCACTGTGGCGGATAAATACGAAACCCTTTCCAACGGAAAACTCGAGCGTTCGGTTAAAAATGCAGATGGTACACGCACGGATTATTGGAAGATGGACATTCCGCATGCTCCTTATTTGATGATGATGGCGATTGGAGACTATGCCGTTGTACGAGATACTTGGAATGGTAAGCCTATTGCCTATTATGTAGAGCATCAATATAAGGATTATGCTACCGACATCTTTCCTTATACCAAGGAGTTATTGTCTTTTTACTCGGATATTTTGGGTGTGCCCTACCCGTGGCAAAAGTATGATCAAGTGGTCGTTAGAGACTATGTATCGGGCGCCATGGAAAACACAACCGCAGTCATTTTTCAAGAATTCGTCAATGGCACAAAGCGGGAGTTGATGGATCAAACTCGCAATGAGTTGATTGTAGCCCATGAGATGTTTCACCATTGGTTTGGCGACTATGTCACCTGCGAATCTTGGGCCAATACCACTTTGAATGAAGGATTTGCCAACTATGCTGAATACCTTTGGCTGGAACACAAACACGGTAAAGATGAAGCCGACCAACACCTTTGGGAAGAGCTGTCGGGCTATTTAGACAATACGCCTTATCACCCTTTAATTGACTATCACTATGGTAGCCGGGAGGATATGTTTGATGGACATTCGTATAACAAAGGCGGCTGCACCTTGCACATGTTACGCAATTTAGTAGGTGACGAAGCCTTTTTTGCTTCGCTAAATCGTTATCTCACAACTAATGCCCTAAGTGCTGTCGAAATTGATGAACTGCGTATGGCATTTGAAGATGAACTAGGCATGGATATGCACTGGTTTTTTGATCAGTGGTATGACCACGCGGGGCATCCAGAGTTAGAGGTTAGTCATAGTTATGACGCTTCCGCAAAACAGGTCACTATCACGATTGAGCAAACTCAAAAAGGGGAGGATGTTCCTAAAGTATTCCTATTGCCCTTAAAAGTTGATATTTATGACAACAAAGGCAAGGCAACCCGACATTCTATTGAAATGAAGGCGCGCAAACAAAGCTTTACCATCGCTTCGGACATTGACCCCGTAATTGTCGAAATAGACCCAGAAGGGACACTTGTTGGCACGATAGAATATTTGGGTCGTACCGATGTCTCTTGGCAAGAGTTATACCATTTTATGCCTTCGTATCGGAGTCGCGTCCGCGCTGTGCGACATTTGATGGCTCCCTTACGGGAAAAAGGAAAACTAAAAGACTTTGCGAAAACATTGCTTAAAGACCCTTTTCATGGTATTCGTGAGACAGGGCTATTCGCTTTAGAAGGAGAAAAACTAGATGCTCCCACTTTAGCCAATATCGAAAAAATAGCCAAAACAGACGCTTCCACCAAGGCAAGAGCCAATGCATTAAAAATACTCGCCGGAACCGGTGATAAAAAATACGTGCCACTCATGAAAACTATTTTGGCTGATAACTCTTTGGCTTATACGGTAACAGGTGGAGCGTTGTCGGCAATCAGTCAACTAGCCCCCGAGCAAGCTGCTGAAGCTATAAAGCCCTTGGAAAACGTGGATAATCCAAGTATTCTTTCTTCCATTTCAGAGATTTATGCCAATGAGCCGACTCCTGCGCATTTGGCCTTTTTTGAAAAAAATCTAACAAAAATTAAAGGGTATGAAGCTGTGGACTTCTTTGGCAATTATGTACTTACAGTGCTGAAAGTCGCTCCCAATAACTTAGGCAAGGCCTTTGAACGGATAAAAAATATCTCCACGGATATGACTCAAGTACCCGAAAGAAGATTCGCAGGTGCCAAAATCCTTGCTGAATTCAAATCACAAGCAGGAGACCATCCGTTGACAGGAGTCGTTACCGAATATCTAAAGGAAATTCGCCAAAAAGAAACGTTAAAGGAGCTACAGTCTATCTATCAGCAGATGTTTTAAGCGTCCATCGTCGATGCCTTTGCCTTATCATGCAACATGCCCAACTCGAAGCGATGAGCAAATTTTCATTTTGTTACCTTCCATAGGTTTTCCTTTTTCAAGGGGAAACTATGGAAGGGCTTTATGAAAAGAAACAAAATGAAAATTTGCGGTGCTGGATTTTAAGTTTGTTGGGAAGAGAGTGTATATTGATTTTCCTGTAAGGAAGTTTACCATGCTTTACTCTTACTCTTACTCTTTCACAAACTTCTCAAACCACTGCCGACTCCCCATATCCACTTTTAAAAAATAAACTCCTGATGGCAAAGAACTTACGTTCAAGTTGGCATTTGTGCTTCCTTTGGAAAGTTTGGTACTCTTTACTAAGATGCCTAAATTATTGTAAATCAATGCGTTGCAATCGTTGGTAATGTTTTGCGAAAGCTGAATGTGCAAAATATCATCCACAGGTGAAGGGAATGTTTTTAGCGAAAGCGATTCCTGAATATTAGTATTTGCATTGGGGGCTAAGTGAGTCACCAGCTTTAAATCATCAAAATAAAAACCATCTTTCTCGACATAATTATCGGATACCATCCTAAATGCGATTTTAATTTTATTCCCCACAAAATCTTGCAAGTCAATGACTTCTTGAACCCAACTGTTTTGCGTTCCATCATAAAGCGGCTGATTCTCGTCCTGATCATTTGTGCCGTTTTTTGTCCACAAACCGCACAAAGGTTGAAAAGTTAATCCATTGTCTTTGGTAGTCATTACTTGTGCAAAATCATAGTTGGCTTCGATGTCCCATTTGGCAAAAAACGTCAATTCAGCACCCAGCACATTCGTTAAGTCTAATTCTGGAGTCATAGTCAAAGTTTCAGCGCTAGATGGGTAGTTTTCGTTAGGGCTATCCGTGATGGACTTGTCAGCAGTATGAAAGGACTCTGTAGTCGTTGCCCATTCTCCTGACCAAGTATCTAGATGCTCGCCAGTCTCTGAAAAAGCGATTAAGTCATTAGACCAATAGGCAAGCTCAATAGTGTCTCGATTTTCAATAACATCATTTTGGACACGCAGTACCAACTTGATGATTTGCCCATCGGCAATATTTGAAGCAGTATAGTCAAAGGACTTGACCAAAGTATCCAAGTGTTGCATATTTACGGTATAGGCAGGAGTCAAAATATTAAAATTAGCATCTAAAGAAGTCAAAGAGACCGTTGAAGCCCCTTGGCGCAAGCCAGTATGAGCTATTTCCACATTTAGTGCGCCACTGTTGGGTGTCAAAGAAATATCTTTTATCTTGGCTTGAACATAATTGAGCAAAAGCTGAGCAGCGGTAATATTTTGGTGCATTGCTAATTTGTTTAGATATTCGATGTTAGCAGGGTCAGGCCAAAAACCTGGACCGACTTCAGGAGTCATCGAAAAAATATTTTTGGCGCCATACATCCAGTCATCGCTATCTCCATTGACGGTATAACCAACTGTTGATGTTCCTGTCCCAAGCAAGAAATTATTTTCTTTAATCATAATACCGCCTAACGCCGAAAATGTGGCGTGATCTGCTGTGTTCATATCGCTATAGCCCCATGGATGTATGAGTAGATTCCCATAGGTATGATAGTTTAGGGCAATCTCAAAATTGAATTGATTCGCCAAAAAATTAACGGCTTTTATTTCTGGTTCAGAAGCGGCGGATGGCCCCCTAAAAGTCTGATTTTCTTTGTTTGGAGAAGAGCCAGTGTTATCGTACCCCCAATGAAAGTCATAATTGCGATTCAAGTCCACGCCGAAGGTTGTATCTGCTTCTACCCAACGATTTTTGCGCCAAAGACCGCCACCATCAGGGTTGGTTGTTTCATTAAACACATATCCATCGGGATTAACACAAGGGATAAAAAACAGCTCCACATTATCGACTAAGTTTTTTATTTCGGCATCAGTCTCATAATTTTCGAGCAAGTACCAAAGATAAAACACCATCTGCGAAAGGCTATTGGGCTCTCGTGCGTGGTGAAGCGCAGTATAAAGGATTTTGGGCTCATTTTCGTCCATATTGGGATGGTTGGAGACCTTTAAGTAATAAATTGGTCGCCCTTCCTGCGTCAAAAAAGTATCTATTGGCATTCTGGCCGTGATTAAATTAGGATATCTAGCAGCCATCGTATCCAATACGATATATAACTCACTCAGCGTCAAATACCCACCCATCGAGCCACCACTATATTGATCGGGTGTTTTCCAGTGGTTTATATCAATTTCTGTTGCGCAATTGTCCCCACGAGATTGGATGTTTGCGAAAGCATGGGGAGACTGATAATATGCCTGGACATCATCAATGAGAATCTCATACTTGAAGCCCGCATTTTTGATTAAATTTATTTCCCTTGCGGAAAAGTCATTTTCGATATAGGCCCCCTTGCGGAAAATACCATGATCCACTTCAAGCCCCAAACGAGCTAGATCTTCTAGGCTATTTTCTCCAAAAAATACCCGCACTCTCGAATAATCTGGCTGATTGGCAGGCGCTTGCGCAAAAAGGCATACATTGGGCACCCAAAAAACTAGAAATATCATCCACTTTAACATATTCATCATTTTTTAAATTTTGTCAAAAATAGAGACAAAAATCGACTATTAGCTAAGAATACATGTTTTTGCAAGATATTTGACGATAAACGCAGCAGAGATGGTGGCTTTCTCTCGATATTCGCAAACAATCTAGGTCATGTTTCGTTTGAAAAAGACCCACAACTAAATATTGTGGATTCAAAAAATCAACAGAACACTCCTTTTTCCGAAAGGAAAATGAAGTACTACAAATCGAATTATGCAAGACAACCTAACTTTTCTAGGTGCGGCTCATAGCCAAGTCATCGAAGATCTATATGAACAGTATAAAACCAATCCAGATTCTGTGGATTTTGGTTGGCGTAAATTTTTTGAAGGATTTGATTTTTATCAAACCGACTATAGCGCCGAACAATCCGTGGTGCCCGAACAGATGCACAAAGAATTTAAAGTCATTAACCTGATTAACGGTTATCGCTTTCGGGGACATTTGTTCACCAAGACCAATCCTGTCAGAAATCGTCGAACTTATACACCGACCTTGGATATTGAAAATTTTGGTTTGGCGCAAGCCGATCTCGATACGGTCTTTCAGGCTGGAGAAATCATCGGCATAGGTGCTGCCACCCTAAAAAAAATCATCCAACAACTCACACGGATTTATTGCCAATCCATCGGCGTCGAATATATGTATATCCGTGACCCCAAGCGAGTTAAGTGGCTTCAAGAAAGGATTGAGACCAAGGATAAATTCACTTTCTCGCCAGAGCAAAAAATCAAGCTCCATGACACGCTAAACAAAGCCGTCGTCTTTGAGCAATTTTTACAAAAGAAATTTGTCGGGCAAAAGCGATTTTCCATTGAAGGCGGCGAAGTCCTGATTCCTGCTTTGGACAAGCTTGTCGAAGAAGCCGTAAAGACAGGCGCCAAGGAGTTTGTATTTGGGATGGCACATCGGGGACGACTCAATACAATTGCCCATATTTTTGAGAAGCCCTATAATCAAATATTTGATGAGTTTTATGGCAAAGGATATGATGATGACGATTCTTTTGATGGAGATGTCAAATATCACCTAGGCTATACCAAAAAAATAAAGACAAAGAACAACGGAGAAATTAAACTAACGCTTTGCCCAAACCCGTCTCATCTCGAAGCGGTCGGAGCAGTTGCAGAAGGATTGAGCAGAGCCAAACTCGATACTAAACTCAACGATGAAAATGAGATTTTGCCCATCATTATTCATGGCGATGCAGCCATTGCGGGGCAGGGACTGACCTATGAAGTCGTTCAGATGGCAGGACTCGATGGGTACCGAACAGGCGGCACGATACACATTGTTGTCAATAATCAAGTCGGCTTTACAACCAACTACTTGGATGCAAGAACGAGTACTTATTGCACCGACGTCGGCAAAGTGAGTTTGAGCCCAATTTTTCATGTAAATGGAGACGACATCGAAGCGGTAGCAAAGGTTATTGAGTTAGCGGTTGCCTATCGACAAAATTTTCACAAAGATGTTTTTATTGATTTGTTGGGCTATCGAAAATATGGACACAACGAAGGTGATGAACCAAAATTTACTCAGCCTAAGCTCTACAAGACAATCGCCAAGCATCCGGATTTATTGACGATTTACACTGAAAAACTAAATGCTCAAGCTGTGTTGAGTGATGCGCTTGCGCGAAAAAAGAAAGAAACGCTAGAGCAAAAATTAAATGAAAAATTTGAGCTCTCAAAGTCTTCACAAAAAGCCATTATCCAAAATTTCATGCACGAAGAATGGGATAGTTATAGCCTGCCAAAGTTAGCGGATTTCGACAAAAAAGTAAATACTAGTTTTGACCAAAAGAAGCTTGAAGCGCTTGCGCAAAAATTATTCACGCTACCCGATGATATTAACTTTTTTCGCAAGATTAAAAAACTAATGCAAGACCGCTTGAAAATGGTGCAAGCGGACAAGTTGGATTGGGGTACAGCTGAGACCTTAGCGTATGGCACATTGCTGTCGGAAGGGCATCCAGTCCGTATTTCGGGGCAGGATGTTGAGCGTGGCACTTTCTCGCACAGACACGGAGTGCTCAAAGCCGAAGATACTGAAGATGAATATTACCCTTTAAAAAACATCTCTGCCCAACAAGGTGCTTTTCATATTTACAACTCGCTCCTGTCGGAATATGGGGTGCTTGGTTTTGAATATGGATATGCTTTTGGGGTGCCTAATGGCTTGACGATTTGGGAAGCTCAATTTGGAGATTTCTTTAATGGGGCGCAGATTCTTATTGACCAGTTTATTTCTTCGGCAGCAGACAAATGGAAAGCAATGAATGGGCTAGTGATGCTTTTGCCACACGGCTATGAAGGCATGGGGTCGGAGCATTCTAGCGCTCGAATTGAGCGTTTTTTGCAGCAATGCGCCGAAGCGAATATGCAGGTTTGTAATGCGACTACTCCCTCCAATTTTTATCACCTGTTGCGCACCCAAATTAAGCGTGACTTTAGAGTGCCTTTGATTGTCTTTACTCCCAAAAAATTACTGAGATATCCCAAGGCCGTTTCTTCGATGAAGGAATTGGCGACAGGTCATTTTCAGACGGTAATCGATGACCTTTCGGTAAAAACGAAGGACATTGATACGGTGATTTTGTGTAGTGGTAAAATCTACTACGACCTACTGGAAGAAAAAGAGAAAAGAAAAAAAGGCAAAAATATAGCACTTGTTCGACTGGAACAACTCTACCCTTTACCTGAAAAGGAGTTGGCTAAGATTGTTAAAAAATATGGCGCTAAAGCCCAGTACATTTGGGTACAAGAAGAGCCAGAGAATATGGGTGCTTGGAGTTATATTTTTCTCAACTATCGCCAAGTTCCGCTGAATGTCATTTCGAGAGCTTCATCAGGTAGTCCGGCTTCCGGCTCCAAAGAAGTCTTTGAAAAGAGACAAAAAACCATTTTTGATCACGTTTTTGCACACGCAAAATAAAAATATAAACCATGTCTTTATTTGAATTAAAAGTCCCTAGTCCAGGTGAATCCATCACTGAAGTAGAAATCGCTGAATGGCTAGTAGAAGATGGTGATTGGGTCGATAGAGACCAAATTATTGCCGAGATAGATTCCGACAAAGCCACTTTAGAACTGCCTTCTGAAGAAGCGGGAATCATCACACTCAAAGCCCAAAATGGAGACACGGTCAAAGTAGGCCAAGTTATCTGCCTGATTGATACCAGTGCCCCCAGACCCGCTTCCGCAAATACCCCCGAACCAAAGAAAGAAACGCCCAAAACAGAGACGGTGCCAACACCGGCACCTGCGCCCAAAGTTGCTGTGTCTACCCCAAATGCTACGAACAAAAAGGCAACACCCGTCGCAAAAAATATCATGGCAGAACACAATATCCCCGCCGATAAAATCAACGGTTCTGGCACTCAAGGACGTATCGTCAAGCAAGATGTATTGCAGGCACTATCGGGTGGATTTGATGCTTCATTTGTACAAGGATGGGGCGGGAGTCGCAACACGGAGACCAAGAAAATGTCTATGCTCCGTCGGAAGATTGCACAACGCCTTGTCTCCGTCAAAAATGAAACGGCTATGTTGACCACTTTTAATGAAGTGAACATGAAGCCCATCATGGACATCCGTAAAAAATACAAAGAAGCTTTTAAGAAAAAATATGGCACCAATCTTGGCTTCATGTCTTTCTTTACAAAAGCGGTCACCGAAGCCATCCAACTTTACCCCGCAGTCAATGCACAATTAAAAGACAAGGAAGTTATTTTTCATGATTATGCGGACATCGGCATTGCCGTCAGCTCCCCGAAGGGATTGATGGTTCCTGTGGTGCGCAATGCAGAAGTCATGAGCTTTTTTGAGATCGAAGCCGAAATCAAACGGTTGGCCATCAAAGCCCGAGATGGGAAAATTACCTTGCAAGAGATGGAAGGCGGTACTTTTACAATTACCAATGGCGGTGTGTTTGGCTCTATGCTAAGTACACCCATCATCAATCCACCACAAAGCGCCATTCTAGGTATGCACAATATTGTAGAACGCCCCGTTGCTGAAAATGGCCAAGTCGTCATACGCCCCATTATGTACGTGGCTTTATCCTATGATCACCGCATTATTGACGGCAAAGAATCGGTCGGCTTCTTATACAAAATTAAAGAGATGCTAGAAAATCCTGAGCGCATGCTTTTTGGAGCAAAAGAGCCTGTAGAGATTTTGCTTGGATTGTAAAACTTTGTAGCTTTGTTTTTTGGGACGCTGTGTTTTGCCCATAGTTGCTCTATGGGCTAAGCTTAGATAAGCATCTAGGAGCTGTGTTGTTGCGGCTACCGCCGTTCACTGTTTTTCACTGGATCGTTTTATTATACCCAATAACAAAATGTGTCCAACCCTCTTTGGCTGTCAGCGAAAAATCAAATCCATGGCCTACTAAAACCCGTTGAATAATCGTCAATCCAATTCCTTGACCTAGCGGCTTAGTGGTGTAAAATGGGGAAAAAAGCATCGCAGCTTCTTTCTTTGAAAACCCTTTGCCGTTGTCAGAAATAACAAGGCTGTGTTTAGTCAATACGATTTTTATTTCACCATGTTGGTCAATTGCTTCAATGCTGTTTTTAAGAATATTTATGAGTACTTGCTCCATCTGATGGGAGTCCATTTTTAATTTGAGCGAATGGAGTAACTCTGTGTGCAAGGTAATCCCTTTTTCTTCGATGATTGGCTGCATAAGGCGTAGTACCGAGCCAACACAAGACACTATATCTTGGTCAATCAAAATAGGCTCGGGCAAGCGAACAACATTGGCAAAGTTCTGCATAAAAACATTCAGCGACTTGGTGCGGCTGATGGCCGTTGTCAATACGTCATTAATTAAATCGTCATTTGGATACTCGTCTTTCACGGTATTCAGGATAGAGTTAATTGGGCCGATGGAATTGTTAATTTCATGAGCCATCATCCGAATCACTTTGGAATAGGACACCTTTTCTGCTTCTAATATTTCCTTTTGTAAGTCGCTGATTGTAAGTAGTTTACGTTGAAAGCCACGATGATAAAAAGAACGAATAGAATATTTTAATTTTTGGGCGCCACCGATATTTACGATTTTAGAATCTGTGGCTGCCAAATTAAATTTTATGATTGCCTTTGATTCGTCTAGGCTTAACCCAATATCTGCATCCGATAGACCTAGACAGCTCTTTGCTTTTGGATTGATCGACTCGATTTTATCATCCAGATTCAATAGGATTACGCCGACGGGAGAAGCATTAAGTACATCCTTAAGAAAATGATTTTGCTCTTCAGAAAATCGCCGTTCCAATGAAATTTTCTCAACCATTGCGTTAAACACTTCGTATAACTCATTCAATTGTTCATTATCCGTCTTTAGGTATTGCACATTAAAATCATCTTCTTGGATAAGTTGTTTGCTAAATTTTATAAAATTTTTAGGAAATTTAAATTTTGTATAAAACCAAATTGACAATGCCAAAGACACCAAAATGAAAGCTTCTAGTACAAAAATAAGATACGGCTTCTGTGTCGATTGAATAGCACGATATCCACTTATGCCCAACACAAAATGAATTACAATAATCCAACCGCCATATTTATATTTTAACTTCAATCTCGTTCTAATTTATGCTTTGTCATCTTCCGATAAAGGGCGCTACGTGTAATGCCTAAAGAATCAGCGCTTTTACTAATATTAAAATTATGATATTTCAGGGCACGCTGTATCATTCTTTTCTCCAATTCATTGAGTTTTTGAATAGGTTTTTCACCAATAGAGATAGTATCTGCCTGTTGGAAATCCTTAATAGACAATGACGCTTTTTCCGAAAGGATGTAAGCTCTTTGAATCATATTTTTTAATTGTCTGACATTGCCTGCATAGCTTTGATTTTCTAGCCACTTCAAAGTAGGTAGTTCTAAGTAAATCGCTCTGTCATAAATATTATTTAGCTGCTCCACAAAGTGTTTGGCTAAGATAGGAATATCCGACTTGCGTTTATCTAAAGAAGGGATTTTTATTTCTATGACATTTAGTCGATAGTACAAGTCATCTCTAAATTTCCCTTCAGAAATAAGCTTGGGCAAATCTTTATTTGTTGCAGAAACAATCCTAACATTCAGTTTTTGCTCCAAATTACTTCCTAATTTTTCAAATTGCCGCTCTTGCAAAATTCGCAATAATTTGACTTGATTTTCAATGGCTAGCTCCCCTATTTCGTCTAAAAAGATGGTTCCATTATTTGCCTTTTCAAACTTTCCTATTCTTGTGCGCTCTGCGCCTGTAAAAGCCCCTTTGCTTACGCCAAACATTTCACTTTCAAATAGGGTGGAAGGAATAGCCCCTAGGTTTACTTTGACCAAAGGCTCTTCGACTCTGTTGGAATTTTGGTGAATGGCTTCCGCAATCAACTCTTTACCAGAGCCCGAAGGCCCTGTAATTAAGATAGATGCATCTGTTTGGCTCACCTTATGGATTATTTTCCAGAGCTGTTGGATGCTTTCGTGCTTCCCAACGATGTAATTCGGATTTTTGGTGATGACCGGTTGTGCCTGGATAAATTTATCAATACTTTCTAAAAATTTTGCATTCTCCCAAGGCTTTGCAAAGAAATCTACGGCTCCATATTTCATTCCAGTAACGGCCAATTGGACGGTCGCCCACCCTGTAATCAATATGACGGGCACATTTTTTTGCAGTGATTGTATCAACTGCAAAGCAGCAAGGCCTTGTTTGCCACTAGTATCAATCGCAAAATTCATATCCAAAATCACCAAATCCACCCTGTTTTCTTGAAAAAAGACTTTTATTTTGGATGGATGGCTCAAATATACTATCTCGTAGTCTTTTTTCTTTAACAACAAGGAAATTGATGACCCCACTAATCGGTCATCATCTATAATTAATATTTTTGGGTTACTCTTCATGCAAGGCAGTACTTGGTTCGATTCGTGCACCACGCAAACTAGGCACAATGCTGCTCAAAAGTAGTAAAATAATAATAAAAGTTAAGGATAATGCCGTCGCAATAAATAAATCCTTTTTCTCAAATTCAAATTCTGTAACATAAGGCAATTGTAAGATGACCATCAAGCCCACCAACAAGGCGGCTCCAGCCACCAACATCACTTCTCCCACAAACTGCCTGACCACCTGTGATGTTGTGGCTCCAAGTGCTTTGCGCAAGCCTATCTCCGATTTTCTTTGACTGATATTGTGAGATAATATTCCGATAAGGCCTAAGCTAATATTGATCAATAAAAACAACGCAATTATTCCTATAGCGATTAGCTGCAACCAATAAGATGCGCTCTCATGCTTTCGATCTTCATCAAGTTGGTTGATATAGATGTCATGAATTTTTGCCACATCACCATAGGTGCTACTAATCTTACTCTGAAAACTTGGATTCGCTCCATCTTTAACCTTAATCAATAGATTTGTTAGACCTCCATCTATATTATCAAGAAATAATGGGTGATCCAAAGCAATCAAATAGTAGCCTTCCTTTTGAAATTCGCTATTTTGTTTGTAGTGGTCAACCACTCCAACAATATGAAATTCCGTAAAAGCCGTATATATGGAATCCACCATTTCATGCCCCTTTGCCTTTACGAGTAAATTATACAGCAATTTATTCATAATGATTGGAATATATTTATCATTATAATCATCTTGTTCAAAGCCGCGGCCTTTAACAATATTTAACTCTAATGCGGATACTATATTTTTATCGGCGCCCAAAAAATTTGCATGGTAGCGAAATCCTAAATCGTCATTACCAAATCCCCAATTATTGTAGGTCATAGGCGCGGAACCCGCGACCCAAGCTACGGATTCTACACCGTCAATCTGCTTTATTTCTTGACTTAATAATTTTTTGATGCGCACCAGCTCTACACTATCCTTAAATGAATTAAAATCCGCTCGAACGATATACTGATTTTTGGTCTCATATCCCAGTTTGACAAAGTAGTTTTTTAAGTGGTCATAGCCATATAAGAATGTCATCGTTATCACAAAAAAGATAATAAGTATTTCAATAAAAAAGAAGAATTGCTTTTCTTTTTTATGCCACAAGAGCTTAAGTATTTGAGTATTCATCATTTTAGTTTTTAAGTGCTTTAACAATATTAAGTTTCGATATGGTTGTAGCAGGTAATACGCCAAACAAAAAGCCAAAAACAATGGCTGCTAGCATGCCATACAAAACAATCCCCGAGTTTAGGATTAACTTATTATCTAGGATTTCGCTGTGATTTACAAGATGGATTATAAAATAAGAAGCCACCATAGCTAACAACCCAGCGACCAGACTCAGTAGTACACTTTCAAACAAAAATTGTAGGAAAATATCTTTTGTTTCTGCTCCGAAAGCTTTTCGGATTCCTATTTCTGACCGACGTTCAAAAACTCGGGAGAGATTGATATTCAACATGTTAAGTATAGGAAGCAATAAAAAGAAAAAGCCAAATAATGAAAATCTAAATCTCATTTTACGCAAGGATTTTTTCGCATCCTTTGAATTCGCCACCAAAAGATGAGCCGCATAACCTTCTCGAAAGGTGGTCGGATAAAAGAAAAAATCTGTATAGTCTTCATAAGGGGCAATTGTTTTTTCTAGGGCTTCCAACTCCGCCTTTAACCTTTTTACCTGTACTTTATCTTCGGTCAGAAAAGACACGACAAACCGGCCTAATGGCTGCTCATCATTTAGTTCATGCGGGGCCAAGTGGGTATAGGGTACAAAACAATCAAATTCATATTCTCTTGGGTTTTTAACCACGCCGATTACTTGCCATTTCTTTTGACCCATTTCCAAAACTTGACCAACTACCTGCTTCTTTCCAAAATATTTCTTCGCCAATTTTTCTGTAATAACCATCACGGGCTTATTATTCTGTACATCCGATTCATTAAAATATCGTCCTTCCAAAATCTGATAAGGATACAAATTCCAATAATGTTCATCCGTATAGTTGGTACTAATACTCAATTTTCCTGATGGCAAAAAAATATTACTTGCATTAGATGTAAAAAATGTTTTCTCTTTAGCTTCTTTTAGATTAGACAAATATTTTTTTATGGTTGTGTAAGATACCTGAGACGTAGAATTGGAAACGCCATCTCCTTTTTGTACATCATAGTCAACAGTGTCGTACACCCAAGCATCATCAACAAAAGAAGAATCCAAATGATAGATAGTATCATAGCTGTAGGCAATCATTTCCATACTGCTTAGTTGAACGATATCATATCGGTGCTCATTAGGACCACTTGTTCCCCACTCTAGGTCAAAAAAAGAAAACAAAAGAGTAACAACAATTAATGTAAAACTTACCCCAAATACATTAATAAAAGTCACAAATTTATTTTTTGCGAAAGCCGAAATGGCATTTTTTAAATAATGCTTAATCATAATATTTATTTTTGGGTTTAATAAACTTGAGCTCCATCATACAAACGAATCAATCGCTCCGTTTGCTTGGCCATCGACTCATCATGCGTCACCATAATAATGGTTGTGCTATTTTTTTGATTCATGTCAATGAGTAACTGCATTACATCTTGACCATTTTTACTGTCTAAATTTCCTGTGGGCTCATCCGCTAAAATCAACTTAGGTTGCCCCACTATGGCACGAGCAATCGCCACTCGCTGTCTTTGCCCACCTGAAAGTTGCGAAGGATGATGATTCATCCTATTTCGGAGCCCCACCTTTTCCAAAGACGCTTCGGCTAACTGGCGGCGATCTTTGCTTGACATCTTGCGATAAATAAGCGGCAACTCCACATTATCAATTACTTTTAGGTCGTTGATTAGATGGAAGCTTTGGAAAATAAAACCTATGTTTTGATTTCTAAATTTAGCTAATTCTTTGGCACTCAACTGATTAGCCAGCTGCCCATTAAAAAGTATTTTTCCTTCCGAAGGCTTATCTAAGAGCCCAATCACATTCAGCAGGGTACTCTTTCCACAACCTGAAGGCCCCATAATGGACACAAACTCCCCATTTTGTACCGAAAGGTTAATGTTATGCAATGCTGTGGTCTCAATATCTGCTGTTTGATATTTTTTCACAACTTCTTTTAATTCTACCATGTTTTAGTTTTTTTAAAGGTTTAGTTCGTAGTAAAAAAGCCAATATCTTCTTGTCTCAGTTAGATAGTTGCGCAACGCTTGATTTTTAGCTTGAATAGCTAGGTTTAATTCAGCAATATTTATCAAGCCTTGCTTAAAAGTCTCCGTAGTGATTTTAAGGTTTTGAGTCGCAATGTCTTGTATTTCTTTGGCAAAATCTAAACGTTTTTGGCAAGCATCAAATTCCTTAGCCAAGCGAATGATTTCATCTTCCAATTTCATCAGGGCTTGTTGACTTTCATTTTTTTGTTCTTCTAATTTTAGCTTTTCAGTGAGCACTTTATTTTGTTTTAAGTGGCTATCAAAGATAGGGATATTAAAGCTCAAACTAATGCCATAATCTTGTTGGGCATCTGTATAAATCGGTGATAGTGCCACATCACTTCGTATCACTCCAACAGATGCCTCCAGACCGATATACGGGCCATATTTTCGAGCAGTCCACTTTACTTGTTCGGACTGTGCTTGAATTCTTCGACGATATTCTAACCATTCTGGTCTATTTGCTTTCGCAAAATGGACAATAGCATCGACATCAGCATGGGAAGACACAGGAAGTGGAATTGCAAACTTATCCTCTAAATTTTTGCGATTACCTAGCAAGGTGCTCAATCGACTTTTGGCAGACATCAATTGAGAGTCCGCAATATTAAGCTTAGACTGCGCCAATTTCAATTGTAGCTGCAATTGCAAGAGCTGCTTTCGTGAAATAACGCCCAAGCTATCCTGTACTTGCGCAATGTTCATCAACTCTTGTGTAAGTGCCACATCATTCTCACTGGCTTGAATTTCATTCTGCGCCAAAAGCACATCAAAAAATGCTTCTGTAATGTCCCGACGAATCATCATTTTGTCCACTTTAGATTGTCGCTGATTAATTTTTTTCTTAATTTGATTATTCTCTTTTTCCCACTTGTATGGATTATAACCTGTTAACTTTTGTCGAAAGGATAGTCGAATTGGGATCCCATTGTACACATGCTTCTGGGAACTAAAATTATCAAATCTTTGTAAGCCCGAAGCTATCTGAATCTCTCCCCCGGTCTGCCAAATAGTTTTTGACAATTTTGCTCCAATGGAGCTGTTATTATAATTTACGGCTTGAAAGGCAATATTTCCATCATTTTGTACCGTGCTCAAATTTGATTTTGCGTAAGCAGGCACCTGCCCACCAAGACCCAATTGCCACCCGACGGCAGCCTTAAAAGAAGCAATTTCCGCATCCAATATTTGTCTTCTTAGTTGAATATTTTTGCTTTGATAAGTTTCTGTCAAACCAAAGCTAATTAGTTCAGGTAGAGTCGTTTGTCCACAAACAACACCAGACAAAAAAAGCAACAAAACAAATACCTTTTTATTCATGAGTCAAAGGGATTTTAGTTTTGTATTGGTGTGCCTTCATGTCCGAGACAATAATTTGATCACCTACCTGAATTTGATTGCTGATTATTTCGATGTAAGTCGAGTTGGAAGCGCCAATCTTCACATCTACTTTCTCTGCGTAATCACCACGTACGACAAATAAATCTTGGCGCTTACCTCCTTTAATTCCAATTCCCCGCCGAATGCGCTTGACTTGCTTCACCGTCTTTGTTATCACTTGTAATTCACCTTTTGCGTAAGCGTGTAAATTTTTTTGCTTTGGGTCATTTAGTTGAACATCAAACTTTATCAAATTATCACGTACAACAGGCTCTATATTAACAATTTGCCCCATAATATTTGTCGTAGCAGTTTTAAATCGCACTTGGGTGTTGAGTGAAATTTGATTGGCATAACGATCTGAGCAGGTAGCAGATATTTTGAAGGAGGACAAATCGGCAATTCTAGCAATATTTTCGCCTTCTTTTACTTGCTTTCCAATATTTTTATTTATCCACATGATTACGCCATCAATAGGAGAAGTAATCGTTGTGTTTCCTAATTTTGTTTTAATTTTTTGCAGGTCTTTTTCATTCATCCGAACACGAAGAGCCAAGTTTCTTTTTTCAATTTGATTGTATGCTCTTTGAAAAGAAAGTTCATCATCAATTTTCTTTTTTTCCAATAGTGCTATTTGTAGGGCGATCTCTTTTTTTTGGACATTCTCTTTAGTACCTGCACCCATTTTGTCTAGGACTTTTAGGTTGTTCAAGTCCGCTTGTTGCTCTTGGATTCTCAGCGCATATATTTCACTATCGTGCTTAAGGTCTTTGACTTTCTTGTCAAATTTATAAGTAGATTGTGCGATGCTATTTTTCTTCAATAATAGATTATCCTTTTCGCTCTCATAGCCCAATCTCAAAAACTCATCGTTTAGCTCTAGGATTTTATCTCCACTTTTTATCTTATTTCCAATGTTTTGAAAAATATTTTGGATTTCTGTGGTAATAGGCGCATTGATGCTCAATTCTCTTTCTGGAATGATTTGCCCCTGCGCATTAAAACTACTCTCAATATTTCCCAGTCCTACTTTTGAAATGATAAACTCATTTGTATTTATAGGAGACACCAATAAATTTGAACTAGAATAATAAAGCAAAATCAAACCTAGAGCAATTAAAGCACCTAGGCCTACTCGCTTAATGCGCTGGGTATTTTTTTCTTTATGGGTAATCACTCTGTCCATTCTATTTCGCTATTTAGTTTTAGCTATGGAAATAGCGTGCCAAGATAATAAAGCGCTGAATATCAGCTAGTTACATACTAGAGAAAAATAAAAAAATGTATCAAAATGAGACACTAGATGTTCAAATACGGACACTCCAAAATACGATTGTTGGAATCAAAAAAAAACAGGTGTATCGAGTTTTGATTCGATACATCTGTTTTTAATCAATGGTTCGGTAAAAAATAACTGCCACAAACGGAATTTAGCAAGTTACTATCATTTGCTATTCAAAATCGAAGAAGACCAGAATAT
>CAMZKG010000106.1 GCA_947311105.1 uncultured Saprospiraceae bacterium | reverse complement strand
TTCACCTTACTCAGCGTCAGAAGTTTACAGCGTGACCCGCTACGCCTACGTATTTACGCCACAAACCTTTCTTAGCCCATAGCTTCACTATGGGCTAAGCAGGGAAACCCCGAAGGGGTTTTAGGTCGATCGCCTATTTATTTTTTCAAACTTCGCTTCAGACAATAACCTCTATTTTACGCAACTCAGTCAAAAACATAATTGGCATTAAATAGAAAAAAGCCAGTGTTTATGGGGTTAGTTGCTACTTTTTTGCCAAAAAAATGACCGAACCATTGGTAATAAAAAAAGGGGTAAAACAAAATCGTTTTACCCCTTTTTATCTTAGTACAGTCTTCTACTAGCCAAGCCCATAAATAGTTTTTTGTCTAGCAACCTTCCCAAACATCACACTCATCCCAGCCCGAAAATGCATCGTACCTGATGATCTCGGTGCAATAAAAGTTAATATATTATCTGTAGCCATAAACATCTGGACTGGTCCAAACTTTACGGTTGTATTCAATCCAATATGATTGATTCTTTTATTCTGATAGGATAAGGAGCCGCCAACCTTAGCCCAAGGAGCTAATTGTCGTTGAACACCAAGCCCCACAGCTGGTAAAAAATTGCCCATTATTTCATTAAAAACAATCACTCCATTAAAAGTGGTCTTATCAGAAATTTTCAAGGACCCCCCCCCCATAAAAGCAGGGCTAAGCACCGTCTTAAAAGTCCCTTCAGACTCTTCAAGCCCAACAAACTGCTGTATGGAGTCCAACATTCCCGAAAGGGAAGCCGTGTCTAAATTAGCCAAACTTTGGATCTGCACCCCTTCGTAAACCATATGAGTTTGGCTAGAGTATATAGAAGTGTTTTCTTTCCAAAGAATAGAGCCGATATTGGTTACACTAGAAAAAATACTTAGCTGTTTATCGACCTGATAAGTAAAACCAAAATCAAGACCGTATCCCTTGCCATTTTTACCTAAACCAGGCTTGTAAGTCATCTCTCCAAGTGATACTTTGTTGGTTTCACTATCAATATTCAAAAAATCACTTGACCTTAAGACATAATCAGTCTGTAAATCCAAAGCGTAATAATCGCTGCTTGTGGTCAAATTAACATAATGCTCTTGTGTGCTCAAGCTTTTTCTTCCAAAAAGGAAGTTCATTCGAGCCCCCACACTCCAATCACCAAATTTTCGAGCATAACCTAGCCCAATTTTGTCATAAACATTGACACTAATCTCTGGCCCAATAGATAGGGTTTGCCCCACAAACTCGCCGTTTCCTTTCAATAAAAGCTTTGCAGCATCAGCAGTATAATCAATAGATCCATTGGCATACATGCCATAGTTTAGGCTAAAAGAATTTTCTCCTTTAGTAAAAGCCACTCCCAAAAGATCCGCACTAAATGCGCCCCCAAATAGGTTATGTGAGTCAAACGCTTCTAAGGCCTGATCGCCCCGAATCTGATACTTTCCAGTTGATTGTTTTTCATACAAATCCTGAAAACTTGGTCCTGTATGCATTAAACTCAAACCAACAGAAGGGAGACTAATCATCAATCCATCTTGGGGAAAATATGATGGATTCACTTTGGAAAAATTATTCAAGTGACTCATCAATCTCTCACTTAATTCTTGCTGCGCTTGTAGCGAAGTGCCAAGAATCAGAAGAAGAACTATTTTGTAATATTTTTTCATTTTATCTTTTTTAAGGTAATACAACTAATTTTAACCCTGCATTCAACTGAACAAGCTGATTGGCTTTAATACTAACCGGCACTTGAGCAGACAAGGCACTCGTAAAGGAAGTCACTAAACGCACAGACTGAGCGGTTTTAATTCTCTCCCATTTTTCTGCATTTATTTTGATTTCTTCTTGCCACTCCTTGGTGTGAGTCACATTCCCTAAACCGTCAATCTGCGCAGCTTCAATGGCCAACACGCCATTAGATGCCACCAAAGAATCAAGTATAACATCCGCATTATCAACAAAATAAAGCTGAATACGTGCATCTAACGGAATCTGATTGATGGCTTGCAATTTCAGATAAGCTGCCTTTACACGTTCATTTGTAAACTTCACATCAAACTTTTTCTCGACCGTAAACTCGTTCACTTTGCCTTCAAAAGGAAGCTCCACCCGCATGTTTAGGTTCACTTTTGAATCTTTGGCAATAAAGCCTTTATCTGTTCCATTAGGGCTAATGACATAATCTGCATCAAAATGAATCTGTTTGGCCTGCGCATTAAGCACTTCTACAATATTAGAATTTTCTTTAGTCAACTCTGTATAAGATGTCAATGCGGTACCCACCTGCTCCATATTTGGATAGGTTAGAGAAAAATTATTATCAAAAAACGCCCCGGACAACGGCACTGTACCAGACGTTAGTGTCTTCACGTTAATTGTATTAAAAACCAATTGCGAACCTACGCCTACACTATTTTCTGCGATTATTTTAAGTTTCGGATTCGTAAAGACGACTGAACCACTATTGGTATAGTGCTCAAAAAAGCCAATTTTTTGATTAGGAATATCAAGTGGCATTGTTTTTTTTGTCCATTGACCTGCTAACCATGCGAAATTGACATCTTCCATTTGCATTTTAGCTTCGTCAATATTGGCCATCGTACCATCACTCAGGCTCGCCTGATACTCTACCTTTAAAGGAGAAGTCGATATGTCCATTCCATATTCAGCTAAGTTTTCAGAAAAGCTTTGATTGACTGGCAAACTTCCGTTATAATCGAGATTTATGGTTTTGCTAAAAATGGTATTATTCTTAGACAATTGATTAATTCTTAAAACCACTTTTACATTTTCTGTATATTGATTGTTGGCAAAAGTAAAAACTAATGCTCCTGCATCAAATTTTGCTTTTTCAACCTGCACTCCTGCCAACGGCAAATTTGGAATTTCAGTAATCGGACTTTGTAAGTCTATCCCCCAATCTTCCATCTCTGGCATCGGTACTTCCACATCAACATCAGACTCATAAACTAGCCCCATCCTATTGTCTGCAAAGACAACCAGCGCGGAACTATCTTGTCCCTGGTCTATCAAGTCAGAAATAGAAGTTTCTGATTTAAAAATAGGGAAAGCCAAATCCACCGTCTCCCTTTCTACACTAATATCGGATGGCCCAGTACAGGATGCCACGAAAAGCATCATTCCTAGCCAACCAAATACATAATTTGTAATCTTCTTCATAAGCTCATTTCTCCCAAAATCGCTGCACCTAATTGAAAATATTCTTATCACAAGATGCAACTTGTTAAAAAATAAATATTCGATTTGTGCTAAAATACCAAAATCAAAATGTGAAATTAAAATTGGAAAAAAACCAAACCGTTACTCCAACAATAGCAAAGATGCAGCCAAACCAATAAGACTCCATATAAATATATATAACTAACTAATTGCTATTATTTTACAAAGTATTAATATAAAACATATCTTACTATTTAAGCGCCCTAATCTTTTAGCATAATGACTTAATTCAAGTTTCTGGTATTTAAAAAAGCACGTGACTATTGACAATCTCAGCTTTTAGAAAAATAAGCTCAAGGAAGATTGTCCGCGCTTGCCATTTTGAAATAGAGTTGTTTTTTTACAAGAATAGCCAATTCCTTACCCATCTATGCTCTTTGAGATTTAACCATTTGCCCGCCTACCCCATTTGCTCCGTTAAGCCCAAAAGCACTTCCAAATGATGATACCGAATCCCAAAATACTTTTTTATCTCTTGGATTTTATTTAGGATATCGGTTTGATCTGCTTTAGGTTCTTTTAATTTTTTTCCGACGACCAATACATTTTTTGGCGTATGCGCATCAGAGACAAATTGAAACACCTTTGTAGAATACCCATAATACTCCAATATCAAAGCCCGAATTCCATCCGTCACCATCTCCGCCTGTCTTTCCAGAAAAATACCATGTCTCAATAAAAAATCTAATTCATTTTTGACTTTATTCTTTTCGATTTCTGCACGAATCTGATGATGACAACAAGGTGCAACCACAATCAAATCCGCCTGCCCCGTAATACCTTTATAAATGGCTTCATCGGTCGCCGTATCACAAGCATGTAACGCAATCAAGACATTCGCATCATGCTTAAACTCATACTTTTCGATAGTCCCTTCTTCAAAATACAAATCCTGAAAATCAGATTTTTGGGCGATATTATTACATAAATCCACCAAATTCTTGCGAAATTCCACCCCCACCACCCGTGTAGGCATCTTCAAAACATTATTCAGATAATCATACAACGCAAAGGTCAAATACCCCTTGCCCGCCCCCATATCCACGATATTAGTCATTTCCCGCAAGGGCAAATCCTTCAACAAGGTACTCAAAATCTCAATATAATGATTGATCTGTCGGTATTTGTCCTGAGATTTTTTATAGACTTTTCCGAAAGGATCTGTGATCCCTAGTTCATGCAAATAACGCTTACCTTTAGCTTCAATTTTTCTATTTTTGGATTTATCATGGGCTTTTGGCGGAAGCTGCTTCAATGAAGGCGGCTTACGTTTGAGTGCTATACGTGACTTAAAAACCTGCATTTGTTCATCAAAATCCAACGTACAAAGCAAGCCAAAACGAAACCCTTTAAACCCGATCATCTCGTCTAGCAGCTTAATAGCTTCCGCAAAATCATAATTTTTGGTAATATCCTGCGTCTTGTGACGAAAGACAAAAGAAAGCATCTCTTTTTGCTTTATAGTCACTCTTTTGACATAGAGTTTTTTAAGATTGGAGTCATGACCTTTATAGTCACCTAGGCTAAATTTGATGAAACGATTTGAATCGAGACTAGCTTTTAGGTTTTCCAGTATTTGGCTTTCTTCGTTGCGCATTATTTCTTTTTTCCAGTTGGTTGCCCAAAAGTAGTTATTTTCTTTCAATTTGAAGCCAAAACCAAGCGCCGCCTGGACAAAGGACCTTTCGACAGCTAGTAGCATATGGACACTATTTCTCATATCTTTGCGTTTAACAATTCTTAATTCACGAGCGAAAGCTCACAAAACTCAATAAAAAAATGTTAGATAAATTATTTGAATCATTTGGCGGTGATGTAGTCAATGATATTGCTGCCAAAGCAGGTATTCCTGTAGAGCAAGCTAAATCCATCTTACCCGTGGCTCAAGAGAGCATCCAAGAAGGCTTAATGAAAGAAGTGACTGGCGGCAATGTTGCTGGTATCCTAGGGATGTTTAACAGCGGAAGTGGTATGGGTAGCAACCCTATTTTTGGCGGTATCAAACAAATGTTTATGGCCAATATGATGTCCAAACTAGGTCTTCCTTCTGGAGTCGCTACAATGATTTCCGGCTTTGGACTAGAAAATATCATGGGCAAATTAGGCGGCATCTTAGGTGATGGCGGCGAAGTCTCTGAGTCTGGTCTAATGGACAAGCTTGGAATGGGCGGTGGTCTTGGCGATATGGCTAAGAATGTCGTTGGTGACAAACTGAAAGATATTACTGGCGGTTTGTTTTAATTTTGAAGTACTTAGGAGCAATTTAAGTGCTCCTAAGTACTTTTCAAACAAGTAAGCAAAACAAAGAAAATGGACGAAAAAAAATTTAGAGCTTTACTTTTTCAAGAACAAATGACCCATTGTACGATACCTTCTCCAGAGCTGGCTTCGGATGTATTAAATGGGCTACTAAAGCTCTTATTTCATCAATTTTCGGATAAGACCTATCACAACCAACGTAGCTTTGATAATGCCTATAGGAATGTAAAACAACGATTTTTTGACTTGGTAGAAGCCATTCACGATGACTTAGGCATTGATTGTGAGCGCATTGTAAATCAATTTTACGAAAGTTTACCAAAAATCAGATTAATGCTCTTAGATGATGCAGATGCCATCTCGGAAGGCGACCCCGCCGCAAAGAACACAATGGAAGTGATACGCACTTACCCTGGTTTTTTTGCCATTGCGGCGCACCGTATTGCGCACCAACTATACCTTCTTAAGCTTCCTTATGTGCCTAGAATATTTGCGGAACATGCGCACAATCTGACAGGCATCGACATCCATCCAGGAGCCAATATAGGTCAAAGATTTTGTATCGACCACGGCACAGGAATTGTTATTGGAGAAACAACCCATATCGGCGATGATGTCAAAATATATCAAGGCGTAACACTAGGCGCATTGAGCGTAGAAAAATCCATGGCACAAACTAAAAGACACCCGACTATCGAAAATAATGTAGTCATTTATGCGGGAGCCACTATTTTGGGGGGCAAGACGATTGTCGGGCACCATTCTATCATAGGTGGTAATGTGTGGATTACCAAAAGCATTGAGCCCAACTCGACAGTATATTATAGTGGGCTTGCGCAAAAACACACCAAAAATGGCGACTAAAGGGGCTTATTTTATCGAATAACCACTATAATTGATAAATTATATAAATATATACCTAAAAAGTTAGTTTTTAAAAAATAAACTTTTACATTTGCAAACACAGGAAGGGGACGAATCTTTTTGATTCATTGATTCCTATAATCAAAGCAAAAGATAACAATCAACATGCTCAGTCGTCGAAATATTCGCATCAAAGTGATGCAGGTTTTATATGCAGCCACTGCAGAAGATAATTTAAAGGCAAAGGATTTAGTCAAAAACTACCATGCCAAAATAGATGGAGCATTTGAACTGCTACTCTTCAATATCTTCTTGCTGACAAAGGTCGCCGAAGTCGCCAAAGAAGACGAGAAAAAAAGAAAGAGTAAGCATCTACCCAGTAAGTTCGACAAAGCTTTTACACCTAAATTATTTGAAAATGAATTGTTACAATCATTTTTAAATACCCCCTATATCCAAAAAGTTATTAAGAAAGCAGAATTTGTAGAAAAAGCGGGGGACGATATGGCTCCTATTATCTACAAAAAATTCTCTGCTGCACACAGCAACTCTTACGAAGAGTATATCCTAACGAACTCTTCAGAAGAAGATCATCGGGACATGCTACTCGCTCTATACAAATTTTGCGTAAGAGAAAGTGAGCTTTTTATTGAAACCATGTGGGCACACTACCCTTCTTGGATTGATGATGACTCTTTGATTATTGGTGCTTCCAAAAAAATCATCAAAGCAATGCCCCTTAATGAAGACTTCTACAAAGAGTATTTACCAGATGATGATGCTGTAAATGTTTTTGGTGAAGGCCTAACCAAATTCCTTGCAAACAACGACGCCAGACTACTACAAACGATTGGGCCAGAGCTCCAAAACTGGGAGTCCGACCGCCTCGCTACAGTAGATATGATATTGCTAAAGATGGGTACAGCTGAGTTTCTCGATTGTCCGACCATCCCTGCCAAAGTAACCATGAACGAATATGTCGAAATTGCGAAAGCTTATAGTACCGATAGAAGTAAAGAATTTATCAATGGGCTCTTGGATCGCGTCTATAAGGTGCTAACCAAAAACGAACTAGTAAAAAAAGAAGGTCGTGGCTTAATCGACTAAGACTGTATCAAGTTCATCGCTTTTTCGTACAATTTCCTTAACTAATTCACTGAATTACGTATTATTACTAATAATACTCCATAAATTCATGTGTCAGATTAGTTTTTATATGTATATTTGCTTTGAGAAACAAAGCCTAATTGGTTCACCAAAACTTAAATAAATTATGAAGCGTAATCTTCTAACAGTACTTGTCGTACTTATTGCCATTTCTTCTAGTTTTGCGCAAGCAAAAATGGAGAATAAAGACTGGGGACTGGCCGTCCGCCAAACTTGGTTGGATTATAAAACTCCACTACATAATAATTTTGACAAATATGGCACCGACTTTGAGAACATGGGGCATGGTGTCGAAGTTGTTTTTTCTAAAGCCATCAAAAATTATTTGGATATAAGTATCCCATTAAGACTTGGTGCTAATAGCTTCCCTTTGGACTCTGCCGCCTTCAGAAGTACACCGGCAACCATGTTTTATGGTGCTGATGCACTCCTAAAATTTCATTGGCCACGCAAAAAGTACTTTATATCTCCTTACGTAGTAGTAGGTGCTGGTGGCATGATGAACAATAAAGAGAAAAAAGCAGACTTACAATTTCCGGCAGGAATAGGTATTGATTTTCGTCTTGGTGAAGGTGTTTACTTTACTGCTGAAAGCCAATATAGAACAGCCCTAACCGATTGGCGCTCTAACATTCAGCATGCACTAGGATTTACTTTTGTCTTTGGCAAAGTCGAGCCGCCTAAGCCTGTGGAGCTTCCTCCTGCGGATAGCGACGGTGATGGTATCATTGACAAAGACGACAAATGTCCGAATACTGCTGGTCTAGCTGCATTGAGTGGTTGCCCTGATGCAGATGGAGACGGTATCGCCGATGGGGATGACGCTTGTCCAAATGAAAAAGGAACAATAGCACTTAATGGCTGCCCAGATACTGATGGTGATGGCATTGCAAACGCAGACGATCAATGTCCTAACGAAAAAGGACCTAAATCTAACAATGGTTGCCCTGTCAAGGATCGTGATGGTGATGGATATAATGACGACATTGATGACTGTCCAGATATTGCTGGTACCGTAAACGGATGCCCTGATGCGGATGGTGACGGCACCATCGACCCTAAAGATAAGTGCCCTAACGTAAAAGGCACACTTGAACTAGATGGCTGCCCTGACACCGATGGTGATGGCATTGCAGACAAAGATGATAAGTGTCCTAACAAAGTAGGGCCTAGAAGTAATGCTGGTTGCCCAGAAATGAAAAAAGCAGATGCGAAGCGTTTGGCTGATATCACCAAAAATATTCAGTTTAAAACGGGAAAAACTGCGCTAAAAGCTACGTCAATAGCTATTCTCGACGAAATCGCTGCCTTGATGATTAAGTATCCTGATTATAGTCTGAGCATAAGCGGTCACACAGATAGTGTAGGAAGTGCCGAGTCCAACCAAAAACTATCGGAAGGACGAGCAAAAACTTGCTATGACTACCTTGTCAGAAAAGGCATCAGCTCCAACCGCATGAGCTATGCAGGTTATGGAGAGACGCAACCTATCGCTGACAATATGTACAAAGCAGGTCGTGAACAAAATAGACGTGTAGAATTTGTGATGTTTGTCAAAAAATAATTCTTCCCTTCTAATATTAAAAGGCTATCTCAAATGAGATAGCCTTTTTTTTTGCCTACTAGACAAACTAGTTTTAACACTTTGTTTAAAAACACACTGTAACTAATCCCCCCCCAAAGGCGTCCTACTCACAAATGTATGCACATTTTCACTGTTTAATCACTCAAAAAAAATAATCATGAGACAGATACTTTTCATCATATTGGCTTTTATAACCACCATCGGCAACGCCCAAGATACCCTAAAAGCCCCCAAAGTTGACACCACAGAAATTTCAATAGGAAAAACTAGAATCGTCGTTTTTAAAACCGATGAAGATGACGACCAAACAACCGAAACCAACCAACATAGCCCAACCGAAACCAAGAATAAGGGAAAAATAACAAATGATGACGCCATGTGGAATGGCATTCAGATAGGTACGAGCACACTAATTGCAGATGGTACCTACCCTGACTTCCTAGATCTTGATGGCACTAAAAATAGAAGTTTTGCGATAAATCCTTTTTCTAGGCGTTGGGATTTAGGTACTCCTTATGTCGGTGTTTCTACGGGATTGGGACTTGAATTTACGCAATACGCACTAAACAGAAATGTTAGACTCCAATATGATGCTGACCACGTTTGGGCTACCCCTGACACCACCAATAGCTTTACTAAAAATCAATTCAAGACCATCCATCTAACTGCTCCTATTTTCTTAGAGCTGAATACACGCAAACATGCAGATGATGGTTTCAGACTAGCTGTAGGCTTAGAAGCAGGCTATTTATTATCCGCTAGAACCAAGATTAAATACAAGTTAGATGGCAAAAAACAAGTGGACAAAACAAAAGGTAATTTTAACCTTAGTCCTTTCAAAATTAGCCCAATGGTATTAATCGGCTACCGTGGCATTTCCTTTTATGCGAAAGCATCCGCCACCCCACTTTTCCGAGACAATAAGGGGCCAAAAGACATGTATAGCGCTTCGGCAGGGCTTTTCTTTAGCTTTAATTAATACAAAACATTGTTTCTTCGTCAAAAGGCGGTCAGTTTTACTGGCTGCTTTTTTTAATAAATGTTCAAGCGTTCAAGTGCGTAATTGTTCAATTGAATGCCTGAGAATCAAAATCTTACACTCTTCTAATAAACGAGAAATCACTCGTAACGCTACGCTACTCGAAGCTGCGAAATAAATTTCACATTCCATTGCCTGCGGCGGCTGTTACTTTGCCTTTATTTTGGCTTTGGTTGAAGGTTTTAGCACTTCCATTACACCGTCATACCGCTGCACCGCTATACCGTAAAAAAACAGCCCCCAACTCCCTTAAGCTAGGGACTATAACGTTAATACTTGGGTATTTCCATCGCATACAAGTATTGCGTACCAACCCCATACATCACGCCATTGGCTTCATCTACGGCAACACCCATATAAAACTTTCCCCAACCAGAATATCTCCATTTCAGCTTGCCAGTATTGACATCCGCTACAAATATCTCTTGATCCGTAAAATAAATCCGATCGCCCACCACCTTGATATTATCCACACAGCAACCGCCCATCTTCTCATAATACACTCGCGCCCCTGTATCCGCATCAAAAGCAATCAAATAACCTTGATCTGTCTTCGTTATCAACTTGCCATGAGACAAAAGATAATTGCCACTGACTACACCTGCATAGTCCAATGGTACTTTCCATATCTCTGCACCAGTCTCCAGATCAAAACAAAAAACGGTGAAACGAGTCAAAAAATACACTCGCTTATTGTCTAAGTCTACGACTGGTGGATTGATTTGATTACTGACATCTGTAGGTGCTATATGCTTCACTCGCCATTTGACTTCCTTTTTTGTAAGATTGTAAGAATAAAGCTCAGTATCAAAACGGGGATTCGGATTCGGGCGTCCACGTCGATCTTGAAAAATCAATATCGTGTCTCCTTGCCCATCAATATATACTGATGGTGGTTTTAAAGAAGAACTATAACCATCCGCACCTTCATCCTTCCTAGTCTTAAATATAGGCTGCCATATACCATCATGAATATCCGCCATATACAGGATGGTTGAATCTGGAAAAGCCCCCCCCCAAAACCACCTGAAATTAAAAATCTTATCCCCAAAATGAGATGTCAGATAGTCACCATTTTTCATAGGAAGTTGGTGACTCCATACAGTATGCCCCGTCTCCAAATCAATACAATAATGCTCATGAGTGGAATTCAGATAGAGATATTGCTCTCCAACTAGAGCATAACCACTAAATCCATCCGAAGTACTAGGAATATAGTCTTTCCACTCCCATATCAACTCTTGCGTATTCACATTAATCAGTCGCACGATTGTGGGTGCGGTAATTGAATCTTCAATCGAATACAATAACTTATCGGTTCCAATAAGGGTTGGATTCAATCCATCTGGACTAACAAAAGAACTATCCGTAGCTTGTAGTATCTTCCATACTACCATCGTGTCGCATGGTTGGTAAGGCTCACATGGATTGGGTTCTACAGCGTGTTGAGCAGGCTTGGGGTGGCATCCTATCCCAAGCATAAAAACTAGAAGAAAAAACATTAAATATCTCATATTTCCTATTATTTCGGATCCAAATGAAATTCATCATCATAGTAACCTGTGTACAACCGAATCAACTTTATCCTTAAGTTCTTATCATTCCGCATCTGCATATGGATAGAACCAGGCATCACAAAGTCGTCTTTAGAGAAACCTAGGCTATTTTCATTGACGGTTGCACCCGCCATGTTGGCTGCGGATTCGGCTAGGATTAGTCCATCTGATTGCTTTTCACGTAAATATAATCATTTTTTGCTGCTTGCAGCGAATGCTGCTATAAAAAATGCCCCTAGCATCCAAGCATGCTAGGGGCTCATTCTTTTCAAACTATCTAATACTTTGGCTTTTCCAATGCATACAAGTAATAAGAACCGACAGCATACATCACGTCATTGGCTTCATCAACAGCGACACCACCAGAAAAATCCCCCGAACCATAATACTTCCACTTTTGCTTTCCCGTTCGTACATCAGCTACAAAAAGTGCCTGATCTGTAAAATATATTCGATCTCCGACCACTTTTATATTCTCCACGCAACAACCACCCATTTTTTCATAATAAACTCGACTGCCTGTACTTGCGTTAAAGGCAATCAAATAACCCTGATCTGTCTTAGTTATCAGCTTGCCATCTGCCAAAAAGTAATTACCACTGACTACACCAGCATAGTCTAGCGGTACTTTCCATATCTCCGCACCAGTCTCCAAGTTAAAACAAAAAACGGTGAAACGGGTCAAAAAATACACTCGCTTATTGTCTAAGTCCAAAACAGGCGGATTCACAATACTACTTACATCCGTAGGTGCGATATGCTGCACTCGCCATTTGACTTCCTTTTTGGTTAAGTTGTAAGAATATAGTTCAGTATCGTGCCACGGTAATGGATTCGGACGCCCACGACGGTCTTGAAATATCAGTATTGTGTCTCCTTGACTGTCAACATATATTGATGGTGGTGTTAATGTAGAAGAATAACCATCCACTCCTTCATCCTTCTTAGTCTTAAATATGGGCTGCCAAACACCATCATGAATATCCGACATATACATTACACTTGAATCCGGATATGCATGCCAACCACCAAACCGCTTAAAGTGGAATATCTTATCCCCAAAATGGGATGTCAAATAATCACCACCCGATTCTTGATTTTTCCAAACAGTATGACCCGTCTCCAAATCAATACAATAATGCTCATGATTGGAGTTCAAGTAAAGATATTTATCATCAATTACTTCGTAGCTACTAAAACCACCATTGGTGCCTGGAATGTAATCTTTCCACTCCCATATTAACTCTTGGGAGCTAGCGTTTATTAGTCGAATCAATTCTGTTGAATAGCCTGGTCGCCTTATAGAATACAACAATCTATTATTAGATAACAATTCTGTTTTAAGCGTCGTTACAAATAATAAAGAGTCTGCCCAACGCTGCTTCCAAACCACCATGGTATCACACTCCTGATAGGGCTGACAAGGATTAGGTTCAACTATCGGCTCTACAGCCTTTGGGTTACAACCAAAAAGTATTGCAAAGAAAATAAAAAGTATTTCATATCTCATATCTTCTATTATTTTAGGTCTAAATAAAACTTATAATCATAATAACCCGTGTATAGCTTTTTAAGCTTCTCTTCAAGATTCTTATCATTCCGCATCTGCATGTGGATGGAACCATACATCACGAAGTCGTCTTTGGTGAATCCAGGGCTATTTTCGTTAACCGTTGCGCCAGCCATATTGGCGGCGGATTCGGCTAGGACTACGCCGTCGGATTGTTTTTCAAGGGGGATAATAATTGCTCTCTTTTTACAGAGTGTGTGGCCATAAGGATCTTCAAACTGGTTACAACTTTCGTCACAAGAAGCTAAAGGCTCCGTATATACCGCCGTAACTCCTGGATTACCTTGGTCGTCATAGTCTGAGTCTTCACATTCACATTCACAATTGTCAGAAACCGAGTAAGTCGTTGCACCAATCAATGTTTTATACTCATTATTAGCGGTTTCATACCACATAGCCCCCTTCCTAAAGGCTGATGATTGGCGATATAAAAGCTTTGCTTTTTTTCTCCTTAAAAAATTAATTGGTATCGACCCCCACCACTTGGGCTCTTGGGCTCTTGGGCTCTTGGGCTCTTGGGCTCTTGGGCTCTTGGGCTCTTGGGCT
>CAMZKG010000105.1 GCA_947311105.1 uncultured Saprospiraceae bacterium | reverse complement strand
CTGTGAGACCAATTTTTTGGCTGGTTTCAGTTGAACAATTGCACGATTGCACAATTGAACCAAATAAAGTTTTGCTCCATTCCTTAGTTATAAACCACAACGACTTTCCGGAGTAAGCTCAAGTTTCTAGAATGTAAGTTCTAAGTGCCGTATTAGTCTCCATCCTTCCACACCAATGGTTATGAGGGCCATATAGAATTTCAGGTATTATACCTAATAAAGGTTTTAGTCTAGTAACCAATTTTTTAACCAAAACAGAAGATCATGGAATTTAAAGAAATTGTTGGTATTGACATCAGTAAAAATGACTATGATGTACGAATACACAAAAGCCAAGATTATGACAAATTTGTGAATAACAAAAAGGGTTTCAGGAAACTACTCAAGTGGGTGTACAAGGTTTCAGCGTTTACCCAAGATGAAATCTTTTTTATCTTTGAGCATACTGGATTGTATTCCTACAATTTAGCCCTGTTTTTAAGCGAGAAGAATGTTCCGTTCACGTTTGTTTCTGGCTTGGAGATTAAAAGGTCAATGGGCATTACACGGGGTAAAGATGACAAAAATGATGCAACCAAAATTGCTTACTATGGTTATTTAAGAAGAGAAGAATTAACGACCTATACCATGCCTACCAAGGCTTTGAGTGAATTGCAGAGCTTATTTGAGCTACGAAGACGATTGGTTCGACAAAGTGAGCTCTCATATATATGGTTGACAGGAAAGTTTAACCTTTCCCACTAATGTGGATAACTTTTCTGGTTAAAAATCAAAATTCCAATCAAATTTGTGTGTCTCTAGGAAGCGGAGGAAAGCTCTGCTGGGGAGCAACTTTCCAAGGAATACTAGAGATCGACGGATATGCGATATGCATATGCTACCTTGTTTTCACCTTTGTGACCGCAAGGTAGCTTTTTTAGGTTAAACGTATACCGCAATTCCAGAGTTTTATGCCTAAAAGAAACCCATGTTTAGTCGGGCATCTTTAACTCTTCCCATCTTTTTCAAAGTCATACAGTTTTTTTATAGGCCTTTCACTCTCTGCCAAGGAAAGAATATATCTCTCAAAATCCACCACCGTTCTATAGCCAAGTGATTTTATAGCCTTCTCATTATTCAGTTTCCATTTCAACTCATCCAATGCCTTTTGCAACTGCTTCACATCCTTGATTTGGCTGTGATCATACAAGTAATGATTCTTGATGATATTGTTTAAGCTTTCTGATGAGCCATTCTCTAGACTATTGCCAGCTCGGCTAATTTGTATCTCCAATTTCGCAAGCTCCGCTTTAAACACGGTAGCGTCATACTGTTTTCCATTGTCTGAATGGTGTATCAAAAAAGGAAAGGGGCCAGAGCCACGAACCTTTATAAAGTCATCTAGTGTCTTCAAAGCATTAAGGGCTTTCATGTTATCTGAAGCTCTTAAACTAAGAATCCTTTGGCTATACACATCTTTTAATGTAAATATGTAAAGCATCTGATTAACAGTATAGTAGTAGGTGATATCAGACACAATTAATTGATTTATGCCTGTGAGTATCTTCCCATTTATCAAGTTAGGATAATAATTACAACCCTGACTATCTGTGGTTTTGATTCGTTTTCGCTTAAGTGGTACAGTTAAATTGTTTCTTGACATTAGCTCTTCAAACTTAGTTACTCCCATTCTCTTAATATCAAGGCTGTAGTATAAGCAGCGAGACCCCATCCTTAAATGCCTTTCACGAAAGTGGCGTACTTGTCGTAAAATCTCTTGCTCCTTAAGCGTTTGATAAAACATTGCTTTTTGCTGCTGATGCAAAGCTTGACGAGTAACCCCAAGATAAGCATAAAGCCGTTCCATCGAATAACCACGCTCTTTAACTTGCTTTAACATGATGAGTGATTTGATGCGAACTTTTTTTCAATATCCGTTTTATACGCTATACTGGCTTGCTCTACCACTGCTTTGTAGTAACTTACTTCCATCGAAACACCCTACCATTGCTTCTAGATCTTTAATCTTTTTTAACAACTGTGAGACGATAACTATCCGATTCTTTCTCCACTACAACTTTTTCATTGGCTGGAAAACTACCATATTTACTCTTCCATCTATAGATACTGCTATAGGACATGTCATAAAGGTTTCGCAATTCGGTTGGCGTAATTTCGCCTTTCTCAAGCATGCGTACCTTTTCTTTTTTAAAGGATTCGCTAAATGTTCTCAATACTTTTGGTCTTAATTCACTCATTATTCGTAAATTTACGAAAAGTTTTCCACATAAAACCTGTCAAGCTATGCTATGAGACATCAGGTTTACAAAACCTTGGCTATTTTGTTGTAATTGGTTTTAGTTTACACCGCTAAACCCGCTAAACCCGCTACCCCGTCATCCCAGTTCAAGTTTCACCACTTTCCACAACGGGTCATTTTTGGGAAGTCCAGCTGTAAACATTGGGTAAGAAGGCAATTGTATTCTCCAAGCATGAAGGTGAATAGAGCGATCGCGGTTATTTCTTTTTGCGCCATATTTGTTATCCCCTTTGATAGGGAAACCTTCGGCAGCAAATTGGGCACGAATCTGATGAAAACGCCCTGTTTTTAAATCCACCTTGACCAGATAATAATTATCGAGAGTAAGGATGATTTCATACTCTAGGATAGCTGTTTTTCCGGAAGGAGAGACGTAGGATTTATTGGTTTTTCCATTTTTTTCAAGGAGATGTTCTAGCCGCCCTACAGGGGCTAAGTCGCCATTTTTTTCAATAAGCGCCAAATATTCTTTGCGGATATTTTTTCTTCGAAAAAAGGCAGAAAGTTCATTGGCGCCCCGTTGGGTTTTGGCATAAATAATAATGCCACTAGCGGGGCGGTCAATACGATGAACCACAAAAGCCGGTTGGTTGATGTATTCAGAAACAAGCGAAAGAAGGTTGGTATTTCCTTTTGCATCGGGCTGAGACAGGACGCCAGGCGGTTTGTTAATTACAATCATTTGGTCGTCTTCGAAGACGATGTTTTCTTTAGTCAATTTCTTCATAGTCCGTATAGTCGCCTTCTTTTTGAGTGGATTTGTGCCCTTTTTTCTTTATTATTCGGGGCTTAGAATCATCTAAATAGCCTTCCCGCGCAGGCTGGAAAACCAATCGGTAGAGTACAAAACCTAACGCCCCCAAAATGAGCAATTTGATCATAATCCTATCAATTTTAGAGCTACAAAGGTACGGAAAGGAAAGTACAAACGTTAAAGAAAGAATCCCCAATTGTAAAAATGCATACAAAACAGTAATAATATGGAGATATTTACCTATTTTTGCGTGGTTTTTTCTGTTAACGGGCATGGTTAGTCTCTATTAGCAGACAAAATTCGACATAAATACATTGATGGTATTTAAGACCATTTCTAAAATAATGACCAAATGAGTACATTTAAGCGTACATCTCGAATTGCTGGATGGATTGTTTTTGCCATAGCCTTTGTGGTTTATTTTTTCTCCGTAGAAAGAACTGGCAGTCTATGGGATTGTGGAGAGTTCTTGACAGGAGCCGATAAGCTGGAAGTAGTGCATCCACCAGGGGCGCCATTGTTTATGATTGTCGGGCGGATGTTTGCGCTTTTGGGGCACATGATATCTGATGATTTGTCTTATGTGGCATTTATGGTTAACTTAAGCTCGGGGATGTTTACCGCCTTTGCGGCAATGTTTGTGGCGTTGACTACGATGTATTTTGGTAAGTTGAGCCTTGTCGGACGAGAAGGAGATTTGGATGAAGGCCAAAATATAGCCGTGGCAGGAGCGGGGATTGTCGCAGGGTTGGTGACGGCATTTGCGCCTTCCATCTGGTTTTCTGCGGTCGAAGGAGAAGTATATGCCATGTCCACCTTTTTTACAACGATGACTTTTTGGGCTGCCGTAAAATGGTATGCGTTATCAGATGACCCCGAAAATGACCGCTGGTTGATTTTTGCTTTGGTGGCTGCTGGTATGTCCTTGGGGGTTCACCTATTGAGTTTGTTGGCTTTTCCAGCCATCGCTTTACTTTATTATTTTAAGAAATACCCAAATGGAGGCTTGTTAAAAGCAGGTGTAGCGATGATTGTTGGGGTTGTTTTGATTCTTTTGATTCAAAAATTAATCGTTACAGGGATTCCTAACCTATGGAAATTCTTTGAAGTCCCATTAGTAAATGGCGGTATGCCAAGGCATTCGGGTTTGTTTGCGGCTATTTTGGTCATTGCGGGAGCTATTGGTGCGGGCTTATGGTATTCTCGCAAGAAGGGGCATCCAAACATCCATAACCTAATCTTTGCCTTTGCTTTGATAGCGGTTTCTTATTCGGTCTATGGAGTGATTGTGGTGCGTGCCAACGCGGCTCCACCTATCAATATGAACAATCCGTCAGATGCACTTAGGTTGTTGCCTTATCTGAATCGGGAACAATATGGAGAGCGCTCGCTCACCAAAGGACCTTTGTTTGATGCAAAACCCTACGACTCCAAAGAAGAAGACAGACTAGGTTGGAATGGAGAAAAGTACGTGGTCATGGACAAAAAAATGTCCTACGTCTATCGGGATGCCGATAAAGTGGTCTTCCCAAGAATGTATGATAGCAATGAGCCTAGACCGACCCTGTACAAAATGTGGACAGGAAATAATGGCAAACCCACCATGGGAGACAATATAGGCTTCTTCTGGGATTATCAGATGTTTTGGATGTACGGTCGCTATTTTATGTGGAATTTTGTCGGAAGACAGAATGCTGAGCAGGGATTTTATGCTTGGGATAAAAGTGATGGGAACTGGATTTCTGGTATCAACGCCATTGACAATGCGCATTTAGGCTTTGACCAAAGCAAGATAACAGAAAGAATGAAAAATGATAAATCCCGAAATACTTATTATTTCTTGCCCTTTATTTTTGGGTTGATTGGTTTGGTCTTTCATTTGATGCGCAGACCTAAAGATTTTGCGGCGTTGATGCTTTTGTTTTTGATTACGGGAGTTGGTTTGGTCGTTTATGCCAATGAGCCACCCAATGAGCCCCGAGAACGGGACTATGTGTTTATAGGCTCATTTTTTGCGTATGCCATTTGGATAGGCATGGGGGTATTAGCGATCTTTGAAGGGCTTGCGCAAAAAGCATCCTTGAAAGGCATCGCTCCGGCCGGAATAGCTACGGCTTTGGTTTTGTCCGCTCCAATATTGATGGGCACCCAGAACTTTGACGATATGGGGCGTAAAAATATCACGGCATCGCGGGATTATGCGCACAACTTTTTAGAGTCTTGCGCGCCCAATGCCATTGTCTTCACCTATGGGGATAACGATACTTATCCACTCTGGTATGCACAAGAAATAGAGCACATTCGGACAGACGTCAGAGTACTTAATTTGAGCTTGATTGCCGTGGATTGGTACATCGATTTAGCCCGCCGAAAAGTCAATAATTCTCCAAAAATTAAAATGACCATCTCCAAAAAAGCTTATCAAGGCTACTACCGCAATATGTTGTATCTTGATCCTTACGGAAAAGGTATATTAATGCCTGCTACGGCGGCGCTTAAGTTTGCGGGAGAATCTCATCCTTTGCGCAAGCAAACTGGTGACCCCGCTGTTTCTTATTTCCCAACCAAACACCTTGTTATTCCTGTAAATAAGCAAGAAGTCCTAAAATACGGTGTCGTCGGACTTGAAGATACCGCCCAAATCGTACCAAAATTAGACATCAACTTGACCGGTAACTACTTGCTAAAAGATCAGCTAGCCGTATTGGATATCATCGCTTCCAATCTTTGGGAGCGCCCAATTTATTTTGCGGTTACTTGTCGCGAAGAAAAAGTGGCTTGGTACAAAAACTATCTACAGCTAGAAGGCTTGGCTTCTCGAATTGTACCTGTTTGGTCTAAAGGCGGGCAAGGGCCCGGTGCCGCAAGTGGTGGAGTGACCTACATGGGACGTGTAGCGCCCGAAAAAGTCCTAGAAAGTGTAAAGAAGTTTTGGTGGGGTAATTTTGATAAAGAAGATTTGTTTGTTGACCATAGCTATGGCGCTGCCATTCAGTCGCAAAGAGAATTAATCATTCGTGCAGCACAAGACTTTGTCGCCAAAGGGAAAAAGGATAAGGCCATTGAATTATTGGATTTGTATCTCAAAGGATTCCCTGATATGAATTTTGAATATAACTATCATACCATGCGTGTATTGAGTGTGTATCTTCAAGCAGGCGGTTATGAAAAAGCGAAACCCCATTTTCAGCAGCTTGAAAAGAATATGCTGAATAATATGAAGTTCTATACGTCCATCAACAAACGCGTAGTGAACTCCAGTTATAAGAATGACCAAGCCATGGCGCAAGCGGTCATGAGCAATATGATTGCCCTAGTAAGACAGGCAGGAGACGAAGCGTATTCTAAAGAGTTGCAAGAAAAATTTTCACCTTATTTGCCGCAGCAACCTAGTATGCCAGGGCAACCAGGCGGAATGCAAAGATAATTAAGGATGAAGATTTCTATTGGTTCTGATCATGCAGGCTTTGAGCATAAAAAAGCCATTATGGCCACGCTCAAGGAGATGGGGGTGGAAGTACTGGATAGGGGCGCCTTTTCTAAGGATTCTATGGACTATCCTGATGCGGTGCACCCCGTTGCAAAAGATGTAAAGTTAGATGAGTTTGACTTTGGCGTTGTTATTTGCGGCAGCGGAAATGGGGTCGCCATCACAGCAAATAAATACCAATATATTCGTGCGGCTTTGTGTTGGACTTTAGAAATTGCCGAGCTCGGAAGAGCTCATAATAATGCTAATGTATTAGCCATTCCTGCTAGATTCGTTTCCGAAAATTTAGCGATAGAAATGGTCAAAGTGTTTCTAAAAACCCCCTTTGAAGGAGGACGGCATCAACGGAGAATTGACAAAATGTCCATATCATGATGTCGGCTGAATTTTATTTTGTTCAATTGTACAATCGTTCAACTGAAACCAATCAGAATCACTGTTAATATTGGGACTTATAGATGCACTTAGCTTAGATGGTATAGAGCTGCTTGACCCTTCCGGGAAAAATAGACCCATGAAAGAGTGGGGGCAAGTGTCGTTTCACTACAAAGACCAATGGGCTTTGTTTGCAGAAGAAGCAGCAAAATACGAAGGAGGAAATAATCCAACCAGCCTTAAAAAACTAATCATGAAATCAATTATTTTTATTGTGGCGATGTTGCTTGCGCTAAATAGCCAAGCACAGCCAACTGCTCACCCAATCCAACCTGCCAAAAAAGATGCAAGCGTCGTCTTTGCAGAAACCATCACCCCCGAACGCCTAAAAAGACACTTGATGATTATTGCAAGTGATGCCATGGAAGGGCGCGAAACAGGAAAGCCTGGCTTGACGAAGGCGGCAAAGTATATCACAGGAAGACTTCGAAACTATCATTTGCCACCTTTTGGCGTAAGAGACGATGAAGGGAAAACCCAATTTGAGCAGCCCTTTTCTTATCACAAAGAACGCTGGAGCGCAAAAAGCATCAGCATAAACGGTGTTTTCTTAAATGAGAAAGAGTATTATGCCAAAATACAAACAAATGCAGATTTGCCGCTTGTAGATATTGATGATATTTTGTTTTTAGGCTATGGCATAGAAGATGCTCAATACAACGATTATGCAGGGATTGACGTAAAGGGAAAAGCCATTATTATCTTAGAAGGGGAGCCCAAAAGAAAAAACAATAATTTTGTAATCTCTAATTCTTCTGCGCCGTCTAAATGGACAGAGAATGAACAATTGAAATATGAAGCCGCTTATCGACATGGCGCAAAACTGGTTTTCGTTATTAACCATTCTTTACCAGAAACACGCCCAAGGCTTAACCGCCATTGGCAATTAGGTGAAGGCATTAAGCCCGAAGAAAAACTCTGCAATAATATCCAAATTACGGAAAATGCAGCTCAACAAATTTTAGGCAAGAAATACAAGAAACTCCTAAAATACCGTCGAAAAATCCAAAAGAAAGGTAAGCCTAAGCATTTTAAGGCAAAAACAAAGATAAAAACGATTTTGAACATAGATAGAAACTTTCTATATGGTGCCAATCTTTTGACCGTTATAGAAGGAAGTGACCCTAAGTTGAAAGACGAATATGTGTTCATTTCTGCTCATTATGACCATTTAGGCGTTCGAGGAGAAGATATCTTTAATGGGGCAGATGATAATGGTTCGGGGACTTCTTCCATGATTGAGATTGCCCATGCTTTTGCGCAAGCGAAAAAAGCCAAAATGGGCCCCAAAAGAAGCATCGTATTTATGTGGATGGCGGGGGAAGAAAAGGGCTTGCTTGGCTCGGAGCACTATGTGGCGTCTCCAATCGTACCGATGAAGAGCACCGTAGCAGACATTAATATTGATATGATAGGGCGAGTGGATGATGACCACAAAGGAAATCCAAACTATATTTATGTGATAGGAGCGGATAGACTGAGCACGGAGTTGGACAAAATCGTGAAGTACGCAAACACCTACACGCAATTAGATTTGGACTATAAGTACAATGCGGACAATGATCCTAATCGGTTTTATTATCGGTCAGACCACTACAATTTTGCCAAAAATAACATCCCGTCGGTTTTCTTTTTTAATGGAACACACGATGATTATCACCGCCCTTCTGATACGGTCGATAAGATTGATTTTGAGAAAATGACCAAAATCGCCAAGTTGACTTTTTATACGGCTTGGGAAATTGCTAACCGCCCTCAACGGCTAAAGGTGGATGTTACTGGGCGAAACTAAGTCCTTGAATGTTATTTTTAGTATTGGTACATATAAAGGATGCCGAAAGATGTGCCCAGCAAAAAAAAAACAATGAGTAAAATAGTAAAACAAATTGGGGAGCTAGACACAAAACTCAGTAAAAATGAATTGGTGAAACTTGGGAAGGAGCATGCTAATACAATATCTTTAAGTGAACAGTTAACAATTTGACCTATTAAAAGTATATGTTGAATTAAAGCGGTACGAAATATATCTAAAGTCGCTAACAGAAGGAGTTAAACAAAAAGTTTTTGAAAATATGAAGGGGGCAGAAAACCGAGACTTTGAATTTGGCAGTGCTAGAGTTACGTTGTCTAAATGGCGAAAATTTAATTATTCTGGAGATGATGTTTGGAATGAATTGGTTGCTAAACAAAATCAATTAAGGGAAATGAAAACTAAAAGGCAGAATTACTTGAAAAGCATAAAAGGAGAGTCCATAGAAATTTTAGATCAAGATACTGGCGAAACTATTAAAGTGAATGCTCCAGAAGTTGAATTTGTTGAGACACTGACGGTAAGATTTTAAAAAGCTAAGAGCACAGTCGCCCCAAAAAAACGCCTTCAATTTAGCAACGATGAAGCCCACATGCTCTTTTACTCTCGATATTTATTCATTCGTCCCAATTCTCTTTTGGAGTCTTTTTCTTTAAGGGATTGGCGTTTGTCGTAAGACTTTTTACCTTTTCCAAGGATGATTTGGAGCTTAGCGAATCCCCTATCGGAAATATACAGCTTGTAGGGAAAGATGGTCATGCTTTTTTCGGTGACCTTGCGCTGTAGTTTTTTGAGTTCTTGGCGTCGAAGGAGTAATTTTCGCTCTCTACGTGTCTCGTGATTATGGATATTGCCATGCGAATACTCTCCGATAAAAAGGTTGATGACAAAGAGTTCGTCCCCTTTAAAATGGCAGTAAGCGTCGTTTAGATTGGCGAGACCAGAGCGGATAGCTTTAATTTCGGTACCCAATAAAACGATGCCAGCTTCTAACTCGTCAATGAAAAAATATTCGTGCTTAGCCTTTCGGTTGACGATTTCAATTTTCTTTTTTATCTCTGGTTTTTTCATCAAAAAGTGGTTTCTAAGTCTAGGATAGGCAGACTAGTCGGCAAATATAGGCGAAAAAGGCACAAAAAGCGTAAAATTATCGCATAACTCCACTAGAATTTCCGTTTTTTCATATTATCCGCTACCTTTATGCGTGAAACAAAACAATAATCCAGACGCTATGAATTTACCTACCAAAAGAACAGGACTTTTCTTTTTTTTGTTCCTTATTGCCTCAACTATTTTTGCGCAAGGAACTAATCAGTCTTATCTCAATTATATTGAGCAATACAAGGAGACCGCCATCTCTGAGATGAGTCGGACAGGCATCCCTGCTAGTATCAAATTGGCGCAAGCTATCCTAGAATCTAACGCAGGCACAAGTACGCTTGCGCGAAAAGCCAAAAACCACTTCGGCATCAAATGTGGCCCCAAATGGCGTGGCAAGAAATACCACATGGAAGACGATGATTTTGATGACTTTGGCAAGAAGATAAAATCTTGTTTTAGAGTGTATAAAAATCCCGTCTCCTCCTTTATCGCTCATTCAGAGTTTTTGCGAGACCCAAGAAAGGCGTATCGTTATGGGCCGCTTTTTGAGCTAGACCCGTATGACTACCAAGCATGGGCATTTGGACTAAAAAAATCGGGTTATGCTACGGCGCCACGCTATCCACAAATGTTGATTAAGCTGATTGAAGATTATGACTTGACTCAGTATGATCGGATGGATGATGTCGTGTATGACGAGGATAAAGACAATCAGCCAACTAACAACGATAAGATTTTTGGCCGCGTTGGCAAAATCAATGATTTAAAGGTATTTATTGCTAATGGGGAAGAATCTGTCTATCAAGTAGCCTTCCAAAATAATGTAAAAATTAAGCGAATTGTTAAGTATAATGCCGCTGTCATGGATGGCGACAACAAGTTGCCGGCAGGCTACAAGTTGTATTTGCAACCCAAACGCAACAACTGGCGCGGTAAAGCAGCCTTCCACTATGTGAAAAAGGGCGAAACTCTTTTTGATATTTCCCAAAAATATGGCGTAAAGCTCAAAAAACTGAAGCGCAAAAATAGAATCCCCGATAATGCCCAGCCTTTGATCGGTGAGCGCATCCGTCTTCGTGGCTGGCATAGACGCAATGAAGTAGTCAAATATAAAATTTCGGCCAGTAGAGAGATTCCGCCGTTGACCAGAAAAATGGATGATGAAGGCAAAGGCAGCACGAAGCCCGCTAACCCTAAGGACAGCGATTTGTTGGATATAGAAGTGTCTCCTTCTGATGAAGATAAAGATGAAATTTTGATTGATGTGGATCCTGTTATCACTGACCCAAATTCTGATTTGGATGATACGAAGTCCACTGATGAAGACCCAATTATTGTCGATGATAATGCGACAGATGATGGAAAAGGCCCCGTTATTGATGGTACACCAATCATTGTGGATGATGCTCCAGTAGAGGACACTCCCGTCAAGGTAGATGAAACGCCTGTAGATGACACGCCCACCAATGATACCCCGGCCGGCAAAGAGCCAACATATATTACTATTATCAAGGGAGATACGTTGTATAGTTTGGGACGTGCATTTGGTTTGACAGTGGACGAGTTGAAAGCGCTAAACGGATTGACATCTAACAATTTGAAAATAGGTCAAAAACTAAGAGTCAGCAAATGAACAAAAAAACGGAAGACATTGTCAACGGAATGATGGATGTTGATTTCTTTAGCCAATGGCTGGGGATTGAAGTCATCAACGTTGCTCCAGGAACTTGTTTGCTCAAAATGACCGTGCGCAAAGACATGCTCAATGGTTTTGGGATCGCACATGGCGGTATTGCTTATTCTTTGGCGGATAGTGCTTTGGCTTTTGCATCCAATGGATATGGTCAAATAAGCTTATCCATTGAGACATCAATAGCGCATTTCAATAAGATAACAGAAGGAGAAGTTATTTTGGCGGAAGCCATGGAGATACATCGCTCTAGTAAGATAGCAAAATATAGTGTAGAGATTTTTTCCCTTGCGGGAGAAAAAAAGGCCTTATTTAGTGGTACGGTTTATCGTACCCAAAAGGCGCACGAACTAAAAAAATAATAATGGATATTAAATTTTGTGGAGCTGCGCGGCAGGTGACTGGAAGTGCACACTTGATAACCCTAAAAAATGGATTTAAGATATTATTAGATTGCGGTCTGTATCAAGGGCGTGCAAAGGAAATGAAAAACTTCAACACGAGTTGGCTTTTTCAGCCCGAAAAGATAGATTGTGTCATCTTGTCTCATGCACATATCGATCATTCAGGGCGTTTGCCTAAACTCGTAAAAGATGGGTTTAAGGGAGCAATCTACTCCACTCATGCCACTCGGAGTTTGTGCGCAATTATGCTTTTGGACTCCGCCAAAATCCAAGAAAGAGATGCCGAATACGCCAATAGATGGCGCAAAAGAAAAGGAAAGAAAGCCAATAAAAAACCGTTGTACAAACCAGCACACGTCAAAAAAACGATGGATCGCTTTAAGACCACAGGCTATGACCAATGGTTTTCGGTGCATCCCGATGTAGAAGTCGTTTTTAAAGATGCGGGGCATATTTTGGGTAGTGCTAGCGTAAGCCTTCGGGTTAGGGAAGGTAAGAAAACAACCACTATCGGATTTACGGGTGATATCGGACGTCCTGAACGCCCTATTTTGAGAGATCCACAGCCGATGCCTAAGGCAGATTATATCATCTCCGAATCAACCTACGGGGATAGGGTGCATGGCGAAGCTCCTGGCGAACAAAAAAAGTTATTAAAAATTATCAAAGAGACTTGCGTTAAAAAGAAAGGCAAATTGATCATTCCAGCGTTTAGTATTGGTCGAACCCAAGAAGTTGTGTACCTGCTGGATCGCTTGGCTTCTTCTGGGCAACTACCAAGGATTCCTGTATATGTGGATAGCCCATTGGCCGTAAATGCTACAGAGATTTTTGGGATACATCCAGAGTGTTATGATGATGATTTGAATGAATACTTATTGACGGATAAAGATCCTTTTGGCTTTCGCAATTTGCACTATATCAGAGCGGTTGAAGATTCCAAAAAACTAAATACGCTCAAAGGACCCGCGATTATTATTAGTGCTTCAGGCATGATGAATGCGGGCAGAGTTAAGCACCATTTGTTTAATAATATTGAAAATCCGAAGGCTACCTTCTTGATTGTTGGCTATTGTGCCGACGGGACTCCTGGCGCAGAGTTGAGAAAAGGAGTGCCAGAATTATACCTTTTTGGAGAAGTCAAAAAGGTGAGAGCAAGAATCGAAGTGATGGATTCTTTTTCCGCACATGGAGATAAAAATGAAATGCTGGCTTTGTTGTCGAATCAACGAAAAACGACCAAAGAAGTATTTTTGGTGCATGGTAATTATTCCACCCAAAAAGCCTTTAAAAAAATGCTACAAGAAGTGGGCTTTAAAGAAGTCCTAATACCCAAGCTGGGTCAAAAAATACATTTACAGACACCTGTCAATAAAAGAACGAAACGCAAGTAAACGATGAGCGCTTTTCGAACCATTCTTCCTGATGTGCCACAAGACTTGAGTATTACGCATCAATCGGGTGTCTGCTTGATGGGTTCTTGTTTTGCGGAGCATATCGGGGATCAACTTGAAGGAGCAAAATTTAATTTACTCCAAAATCCATTCGGTATTCTTTATAATCCCATCTCTATTGCGGAGAGTTTGGAGCGTGTTGTTGCGAATAAGTCCTACGTTATCAGTGACTTAGTGGAGCAATCTGGTCGTTGGGTGAGCTTTGCGCATCACGGACGATTTGCAGATTTGGATGCGATGCTTGCGCTAAAAAAAATAAATGACTCTCTTGATGCGGCTCATCATTTTCTTAAGAAAGCGAAAGTGTTGTTTGTGAGTCTTGGCACTGCAAAGGTGTATCGCTTGAAGGACTCTGGACAAGTAGTAGCGAATTGTCATAAGTTTCCAGCATCCAATTTTGAGCATTTGCTATTAGCAAAGTCAGATGTAGTTACGGTTTTTGCGAAAGCGATAAATCAACTAAAAAGTTTTAACCCCCAATTAAATATTATTTTTACGGTTAGTCCAGTGAGGCATTTAAAAGATGGATTTGTGGAAAATCAATGGAGTAAGTCAACATTGTTACTAGCGGTAAAAACATTGCAAAGTAAATTTTCTAGTGTAGGGTATTTCCCGTCTTACGAGTTGATGTTGGATGACTTGAGAGACTATCGTTTTTACGAAAGTGACTTGTTGCATCCCAATCGATTAGCTATCGAATATATTTTTAGTTATTTTGATAAGCTGTATTTTGATGAATCAACAAGGAAGGTTATTCGAGATGTCCAAAAAATTAAAAAAGCCACGGCGCACCGCCCTTTTGCTCCTTTTGGAGAAGCCTATCAGGCGCATCTGAAAAGGACTATTCAAAAGATAAATGAAGCTAAGAAGAAATATCCTTTTCTTGATTTTGAAGAGGAGGAAGTATGGATAGTTCAACAGTTGGTGTGAAATTTATATTTTTGCTTCGTGTAGAAAAATCGCTGCGCTCTTTTATCAATGGTTCTGTCATTATTTGGGCAAAAAAGTAGCAACTACCCCCATAAACACTGGCTTCTTTCTATTTATTGCAAGTTATGTTTTTGACTGAGTTGCGTAAAATAGAAGTTAATGCCTGAATCGAAGTTAGAAAAATTAAATAGGCGATCGACCTAAAACCCCGTAGGGGTTTCCCTGCTTAGCCCATAGTGAAGCTATGGGTTAAGAAAGGTTTGCGGTGTAAATACGTAGGCGTAGCAGGTCACGTCGGAAACTTCTGACGCTGAGTAAGGTGAAATTTGAAGATTTTTGGCAAGGATTTCTTTTTATTCATACAGCTTCAAATTTTGCCTTAATCAAGGAAGACGTTGGAGGCGTGGCAGGCTACGTCGGAGT
>CAMZKG010000104.1 GCA_947311105.1 uncultured Saprospiraceae bacterium | reverse complement strand
TTTACATCTCATCAAGCACCTTCAAATTTTGCCTTAATCAAGGAAGACGTTGGATGCGTGGCAGGCTACGTCGGAGTATTATTTTTACCGAACCATTGCTACAAAAAAATAAATCCAATCCAAGATGGCAGGAACGGACAAGTTCTCTTAAGCTATTTTTCGCTAAAAGCTGAGAATGCCTATAGCCACGGGATTTTCTAAGTAGCGAAACTTGAGTCTGCTGTGGACTGTCGTAACGTGAAAATCCGTGCCATTCCGTGTCATCGGTGTTCTCCGTGTTCCATCTTGTCCTACTCGACACCAAGTTTTCATAGGTTGTCCGTGAGTTGCCCAATTCTATGTATCTTTGTGCACAAAAGCAAAGGATATGCAAAAATTTGGGGCTTCCTATGTCCATACTATTACGGGCAAAGTAATTAAAAATGGCGTTGTATCTGTTGATAGTCAAGGGGTTATAGTAGATGTGGCTTCGTTAAAAGGGAGTGTCCCAAAGGATGTGAAATTTTATGAAGGTGGACACATCGTACCTGGGTTTATCAACACACATTGTCACTTAGAATTGTCGCACATGAAAGGGCTTGTGGATACTGGTACTGGCTTGATAAACTTCATTGGCAAGGTGGTAACCATGAGAGATTTTCCGCAAAAACAGATAGATGCCGCCATTGTCCGTGCAGAAAAAGAAATGATTCGAAATGGAATTGTAGCCGTAGGCGATATTAGCAATCAGGTAGATACGCTTGCGCAAAAAGCAAAAGGGAATCTTCGATATTATACTTTTGTAGAGTTATTTGATTTGCTGCAAGGCAATGTAGAAGAGACAATGGCTCAATATAAACCAGTCTATGAAGCCATCAAATTGCCGAAAGGTCATAGAAAAAGCTATGTGCCGCATGCACCATATAGCGTGAGCGACAAGCTTTTTGAAAAAATCAAAACATTGAATTCCCAAAATGCCACCATCAGTATCCATAATCAAGAATTAGCGGCCGAAGATGAATTTTTTATCCACAAAAAAGGGGGATTTGTCGATTTTTACAAAGGCTTTGGATTATCTATCAAAGGGTTTAAGCAAACAGGCAAGAAATCTATCTACAAGGCAATGGATTATTTAGATCCAAAGAGTCGCACCTTATTTGTACACAATACGCTTACGCAAAAAGAAGACATTCAGGCAGCTCAAAAATGGAGCAAAAACGTCTATTGGGCAACTTGTCCCAATGCCAATCTCTATATCGAAAATAGACTGCCCGACTATCAAGCTTTTTTGGATAAAAATGCCAAGATGACCATCGGTACGGATAGTTTAACTTCTAACTGGAAATTATCTATCCTTGATGAGATGAAGACGATTGCCAAGTATAATTCTTATATCCCTATGGAGACTTTATTAAAATGGGCTACGATTAATGGGGCGAGAGCACTTGGGATGCAAAAAGAATTGGGCGCTATCGAAGTAGGCAAAAAACCAGGACTCAACCTTTTGACGAAAGTCTTTGATCATCGAATCTCTGACAAGACAAAACTCCTAAAATTAGTCTAATTGACTTGCCCGTAATGCAATCTAAAAGAATAATATCATGAAAGTATGCATAGCCGAAAAACCCAGCGTCGCCAAAGAAATAGCCAAAATCTTAGGGGCTAAATCTAGGCAGGATGGCTATTTTGAAGGCAATGGCTATCAAGTGACTTGGACTTTTGGGCACTTCTGCACACTATTTGAGCCCCATGATTATAAGCCCTATTGGAAAAAATGGGATCTTAATAATTTACCCATGCTTCCTGATAAGTTTGAGATAAAACTCATTGATAATGATGGAGTTGAGAAGCAATTTGGGGTGATTAAAAAGCTTTTTGCGAAAGCGAAAGTAGTCATCAACTGTGGGGATGCAGGTCAAGAAGGTGAGTTGATTCAACGGTGGGTCATCAAGCATGCAGGTTACAAAGGCAAGGTGGAGCGTCTTTGGATTTCGTCTTTGACTACGCAGGCCATACAGTTAGGTTTTCAAAACCTGAAAGATGCTTCGGACTACGATAATCTGTTTTATGCAGGTACTTCGCGGGCGGTAGGAGACTGGCTGCTGGGGATGAATGCAACCCGACTTTATACGTTGAAATATGGCGGATTTAAGCAGATGCTTTCTATTGGGCGGGTCCAAACTCCGACATTGGCGATGTTGGTCAAGCGACATTTGGAAATTATTAATTTTAAGCCGCAGACCTACTGGGAGCTACACACTTTTTATCGGGATACGGACTTCAGTGCCCTTGCGGGAAAATTTACCAAACAGGCGGACGGACAGGCACTTTTGGAGAAGATAACGGGGCATCCATTTACCATTACTTCGGTCTCCAAAAAGAAAGGGAAGGAGGCACCCCCCAAATTATTTGACCTGACAGGACTGCAAGTGTATTGCAATAATAAATTCAACCTTTCTGCCGACCAAACCTTGAAAATTGTCCAAAAACTGTATGAACAAAAGGTCGTTACTTACCCGAGAGTAGATACTACTTTTTTGCCTGACGATGTCTATCCCCAAGTGCCAGGTATCTTAAAGCAACTCACCAATTATAGCCAATTTACACAACCCTTACTAGGTAGTAAAATTAAGAAATCAAGAAAGGTTTTTAATAATAATAAAGTCACAGATCACCACGCCATCATTCCGACAGGTGTTCAAAAAAACCTTTTCGGCAACGAACAACAAGTTTATGACATCATTACTAGACGATTCATTATGGCTTTTTATCCCGATGCGATTGTGTCGAATACGGTAGTCTTAGGTGAAGTCCAAAAAGTAGAATTTAAGGCTACAGGCAAAGAAATTGTAGAAGAAAATTGGCGCACCGTATTACCACTAAGTAAGAAGGCAGATAAGAAAAAAGAAGTAGTTTTGCCGACTTTCGTCAAAGGGGAGAGTGGGCCGCATGACCCCAAATTCATGGAAAAACAAACCAAACCACCCAAGTATTATACAGAAGCCACACTCCTACGTGCCATGGAAACCGCAGGCAAAAAAGTAGAGGACGAAGAACTCCGAGAATTGATGAAAGAAAATGGTATCGGGCGCCCTTCTACCCGTGCTAATATCATCGAAACGCTCTTTAGACGCAAATATACCAAACGGGTACGCAAACAAATCCATCCGACAAGTACAGGAGTTCAGTTAATACAAACCATTCATAATCAATTGCTTAAGTCGGCAGAGCTTACGGGGCAATGGGAGCGTAAGCTAAAGTTGATCGAAGCAGGAGAGTATAGCGCAGCTACTTTTATCAAGGAAATGAAGAAGATGGTAGATGACTTGGTCGTCGAAGTTCGTATGGAGCAAAATGTGCGTAAAATAGCCGCACCCACGACCCAAAAGAAAAAATCTACATCAGCGAAGGGGAGCACCAAAGGCATCGCCTGCCCCAAGTGTAAAAAAGGACAACTACTAAAGGGCAAATCCGCTTATGGATGTAGCGAGTGGAAAGCAGGATGTAGTCTGCGGATTCCTTTTGAATTTATGGGTAAGAAAATATCTGAGAATCAGATTAAACGTTTGGCAACAAAAGGCTCGACCGTGAATTTAAAGGGCTTTAAAGATGGTGGAGCGAAAGTAAATGGCAAGGTGGTATTTGATGATAATTTTGGATTAAGGTTAGAGCGAACACCCCCTAAATCCAAGCCCCAAAAAGATGCGGTCATTTGCCCAAAGTGCAAAAAAGGCATTCTCCTAAAAGGCAAGACGGCTTATGGTTGTAGTCGTTGGAAAGAAGGCTGTGATTTTACATTTTTGTTTGCTGATATTTTTGCGCAAGCAAAGGGGAGGAAGCTGACTAGGGAGTTGGTGTTGGAGATTATTGGTGGGTAACACCATACAAATAGCACCTGTTAAATCTCCCGTATGATGCTCACTCAATTGAACCGCTATTTCATCATGAATGGGTCAAATCAATATACGTAAACTTGGGCTATTGCCAGCTAAAACTGCTTTAAAATCATAGTTTTAGCTGCGGATAGCTTTCTATTGACAGCTAAAAGTACTATATTTGTATGGTTTTAGCTGCGGATAGCTATTGCTTATGTAAAATAAATACCATGTTTGTAGGAAGAGAGAAAGAAAAGGAGATTTTAAACAAGGCCTTAGTTACTAAGGAAGCCGAGTTGATAGCTGTGATAGGCAGAAGGCGTGTTGGAAAAACCTTTTTGGTTAGAAATACCTATCGCCAAGTCCTAAAATTTGAGTTAACGGGCATACAGCATGGAACACGAGCGGAACAGAATTAAGAGCTATTTGAGATTAAATTTTATAGTACAGAATTTGTGATTTCAAAGGCTTATGCAAAAGAATTAAGAGCTAAAAAAGCCGTATTTAAGACCACCACTCAAACAAAAAAACAACTCTTTATTGGGATGATTACGACATTTGGTTTGCACCAAAATGAAAATAGTCTAGGATTGGTGGATAATGTTCTGACTATGGATGAGTTGTTTGGGTGATTTTTTTGTTGGGCTGGATGTTCATTTTGCCACTTTTAGATGAAAAGTTTGGCCATATATTGTTTATTTGTTTTATTTGTTATAACTTTGCTACCGAATTCAGTTGTATTTTATTAAATCTACAAACAAAAGATATGAAAAACATAATCTTTCTTTCTTTCTAGTTACTTCTTGCTCTAAAACAGATCAAAATCTGAATATAGAAGACACAGTAACTACGAAATCGCAAGATTTTACTAATGTAGAATCAAAAGATGGGCGCTTAATCTTTAAGGATGAAGTAGCCTTTAAAAAGACCATGCAATATTTATTTGAGCATCAAGATGATGAGTTTGCTCTCGATAGAGCCTTTGCAAATTTTAAATCTTATTTGAAGGCTTATATTGAATTGGCGGATAAGGATTTTGACCGCTATGAAGATTATCCTAATTTGGTGCATTTTGTTGATGGCTTTGATGGGGATGAGACTTTAGAGCCAGTAGTAAGGTTTGAACTAATCAAAAGTGTCTTAAATTCTGAAGGGATTCTTCAAATCGGTGATAAAATTCTGAAGTACTCTGATAAGTTTGTTTATCAAACGCAGAATGTTAAATATTTACCATTACTAGAATCTAGTAGCTATTCTTCCGTTCTTGATTTAGTGACGACTCCAATTTTAGAAAAACCGCTTAACGTGACAAGTCGCGCTGGTTTTAGGGGTACATGTTCTTCTTTTTTTTCATGGTCAGACAAGAGAAAGACAGAAGGCGTTGCTTTTGCCTTATTTGTACCAATGAATGTGTCAGAAATATTTCTTAAAACTCGTGCAAAAAGAAAGAGCTTTGGAAGGTGGTACCCTAGATATCAGAGAAACTTAGCAATCATCGGTAGCGGGCACTGGAGCCAATTGGGTGACCCTTTTGGAAATGGAAGCGTGGCTTATTCTTACAATATTACAGGGCGCAAAGGGTATAGGTTGAAGAAAACAATTATGTGGAACTGGAATATACCGTTTCCGTTCATCTTCGATGATAATAATACTTACCATGATTGTTTTGGTGATGGTGGGTGCCATGTAATAATTAACTAAACAATATTTCTAAATGCAACTGAATTCATTTTTTTATTTAATCGTTTGTTTGGTGTTTGCTACGCCGCAGGAGTTAAGGGCACAAGAAGTTTGGAAGTGCAGTGGACAAATCGTGGATGCAGCTACTAAAGAGCCACTTGTTGGTGCTAATATTTATACCGAAGATTTACAGTTTGGGACAACAACTGATGAGTATGGTCGGTATTTAATTCAAGTTAGTTCTAAGTATAATAAGCTGATTGCCAGCTATATAGGGTATAAGGTAGATACTTGTCATAATAAATATGGGTCTTGTTATTTTGAGTTAGATGTACAAGAATTGCAAGAAATTGTCGTGTCAGCAGAAAAGAAAAAAGTACAAAAAGAAATTGGACAATTTTCCCCATCCATGAAGCAAATAAAGAGACTACCTGCCCTGCTGGGAGATGTCGATATCGTTAAGGCAATGGTTTTGCTACCAGGAATTTCTGGTGGAGTAGAGGGGAGCTCAGGCATGTTGGTGCGAGGAGGAGATTTGAGTCACAATCTAATTTTGTTGGATGGCACACCCGTTTATAATTCTAATCATCTATTTGGTTTTATGTCATCATTTAATCCTGAAGCTGTCAAGCATGTTGAATTATACAAAGGGGGATTTCCTGTTCAATATGGTGGACGGTTGGCATCTGTGTTGAATATAACGATGAAAGATGGAAATATGCAAAAGCAATCAGCGAATCTTTCGATAGGCTTAATAAATTCCAGTGTAGTTACTGAAGGACCTATATTGAAAAATCGTATTTCTTATTTAATTGCTGGAAGGATGCTAAATCTTAGCCCAATCTTAAGCTTAGGAAAGAAGTCTTCTGATGAGCAATATGGATACTGGCTTTATGATTTTAATTCAAAGGTGAAACTAAAAATAACCCCAAAACAGAGTCTATATTTAAGTTATTTTCAAGGGGACGATTCCTTTCACTCAAAGTTTCAAGAAACAGATAATCGGGTAAAATGGGGTAATAAAGTGGCGAGTATCCGTTACAATAATCAATTAGCAAATAATGTTTTTGTTGATATGGGTGCGTATTATAATAAATATGCCTTTGGTTCAAAGCATGAAGACTTGTTTCAATTTAGCACTTACTTGTTTTCAACAAAAAGTACTATTTCAGACTTGACAGGAAGAGTTAAAGTTCGATGGGTGCTCACCCCAAAATTCAGGAGTGTTATAGGGGGCGAATTGAGTGAAAAGAAATTTACTCCTGTAGAATTTGAAACGGAGGAGCTTGACTCCTTGGGCAATGTCTCCGCTTCAGAAAGTGTCTTGGAAAAAATCGCGGTAAGAAGTACTACGGGCTTTTATGAAAATGAATGGTCGCCTTTCAGCTCATTAAAGATTCGTGCGGGGATTCGGGCATCTTTTTACGAAAGTAAATCTTTAGATTTCAATGATTTGGAATGGCGAACAAGTATTTCTTATAAAAAGAATAACCAAACTATTAAGTTGGCTTATGATGAAATGAATCAGCCCTTTCATCTGCTCACTGCTGTAGGGTCTGATTCGCCCAATGAAATATGGATTCCTGGGACTACAAATGTTCCTTCGTCCCACGCTCAACAGGTTAGTTTGGGTTATTCAAAAGACATACCCAATAGAAAACTGCGTTTTAGCGCAGAAGTGTATTATAAATGGATGAACAACCTAGTTAGATATAAGCCTGGTTCCGCTTACTTTTTTACTCAAAAAGGGGACTGGGAAAGAAATATTATAGGTAAAGGGATTGGTGAAGCAAAAGGGTTTGAGCTATTTGTTAATCATTATCAAGGGCGTTTAACGGGGTGGCTAGGCTATACTTTAGCTTGGAGCAATAGAAAATATACACAAACCAATCATGGAAATTGGTTTGCAGCAAATTATGATAGAAGGCATGATCTTGAGCTAGTGTTGAGTTACAAAATTTCCAAAAAATGGAATGCTTCTGGTACTTTTGTTTGGCAGTCAGGCAGACCATTGACTTTGCCTAGTGCTTTTTATTTGGCACCTAGGGAGCCTGGGGGTGTTGTCGATAGATTCAAATTGGTTTTTGACAATATAAACGGTAGTCGAACAAAAAATTATCATCGGCTTGATTTAAGTTTTACACGAAAATATCGTACTAGAAGGGATCGGGAAGCGAGTTGGGCATTTGGGGCTTATAACGTCTATGCTAGAAATAATCCATTCTCCTACGTTGTCGCTATTAATGATGGTGAAGGCGTCGTCAGCAAACCGCCGAGATTAATTTTGCTCCAAAAATCATTGTTTAACATTATTCCTTCTATAAACTACCGCCTAAAATTTTAAGATGAAAAAATTATTTCTTTTAGTTGTTTTATGGTCTATAATGGGCTGTCTTAAGGAAGTTGAGCTTCAATATGATGGAGATGAACAAGCGAAAATCGTTTTGCATGGTACCATTTCGCCCCAAAAAGGAGTACTGCTAAATATCAGCAAATCAATTCCACCGCAAGAAAAGTTGGATTTTGATCAAGTTTTTTTAAATAATGCCTTAGCTGTTTTATTTCAGGATGGCATACCCGTGGATACTTTGGTGAACGTGAATAATTCAGGTGATTTTGAGCTTTCGCAAAATATTTCGATTGTGGAGGGTAAAGAGTATAGACTTGTTGTTTCTGCCTTTGGTTTTGATGCCGCTTCTGTTCAATTGCGTATTCCTGATAGCTTAGATGGACTTTCTATGTCTTACCAACCTGATGGGAGCGATAAAGGTATTATTCAGGTTTCTTTTGAGCCTACTCAAAATGAATTATTTTATGCAGAAGTGATAGGATATGACTCTTTAAATTTGGTTCGACCTATTTTTTTACAGGAGTCTAGCAATACTATTGATTGCCCTGCGTCTTGGTTTGCGCATAAGTATTTTTTTCATGAGGATTGTCTTCATAAAAACAATCCTAAGATAGTCGCATTATTTAATAAAGAAACGATTCAGTGGGAACCTAGGGCTATTGTATTATTACATAAAATAAAACTGCTTATTTCTAAAATTGATCCCGAATATGAAACGATTATCGACTTTAGTGATAATGAAGAAGTCGGCTTTTCGGAGCCCGTGGTTATAGAAAGCAATGTGGAAGGTGGCTATGGTTATGTATTGCCTATTAATCCAAGTGAAGCGATTGTTACATTCTAAAAAGCATCCTACTTCCCCGTCAAAATAACCCGCAAATTCACAAAAGAGATAAAGACCACGACTCCGAGCCAGATATACTTCCAAATTGTAGCAGAAAATAAGCCCAAGGTACTCGCATATTTACGCAAGTCAGAGCTCGGCCCTACATTAAAATCCTGAATGATGTATAAGACTGCAGCCAACCCGAAAAACATCAAAATCTCCTTCTCCCAAGGGGTGTATTGCGTGAAAGCATAGACGCCTGCAGCAAATAACAACAAAATAACCGTGCTGGTCATAGAATTAAACCATATAAATGCCGTAATCGCCATTAAAACCCCAACAGTACCTAAGGTCGCACTTGCCCACTTTTGCTTTTTGGCTCCAATGTAGAAGAGCAAATTACCCAAAATAGCACTCCCGATATAGCCACCCATCAAGATGATGCCGGGATTGCCCCCAATGGTCTTGGTAAAACCACTTCCGTTGGGGTTGATTTGGAGTGCACTTACATGCCCGCCCGTTAGGATGGCCCCCATGGCATGGCCAAATTCATGTAAAAAAGTCACAAAAAGGGTGACAGGATACAAAATTTGACGCCCCAATGTGCCGCCATAGTAGTATAGGACAAAATAAATGACCAAAATGGTTATCACTTTGAGTAAAAGGCTCTGATTCTTTTTCATAGGACAAAGTTAGTGTATCTACATGGAACAAATTAGTTTGCAAGTCATTCTGCGCCAAATTTTCGGAATCTCTTTGCCAAAATGCTCCCCGATGCGCTGCATCGAGTGTGCTTTTGACTTCGACCTTCGCCAAGTTTGTCAGCAGACTACTCTTCCAAACCAAATCGCTCCGTGTATAAGTTGGAGTCCAACGAAAATGCCGACTATTTTGTTCTTTTACTACCCCAAACGACCAATAACAAACTATTTTCGACTAAATCCTTATTTAGACTTGTTTTAAATAAACAATTAGGCTATTTTTGTATTTAGACATCACGAACAGTTTAAAACAAATGAATTATGGCTTATTCCGAAAAATTAATTGACCATTTTGAGAATCCTAAAAATGTAGGAACACTCAATAAGGATGAAAAAAATGTAGGTACAGGGCTTGTCGGTGCTCCAGAGTGTGGGGATGTGATGCGCCTACAGATTCAAGTCAATGAAGAGACAGGCATCATCGAAGATGCCAAGTTTAAGACTTTTGGTTGTGGCTCTGCCATTGCTTCTTCTTCACTTGCGACAGAGTGGCTAAAAGGCAAGTCTATTGATGAAGCCTTGGAGATTGACAATATGGATATAGTGGAAGAATTGGCGCTACCGCCTGTAAAGATTCATTGTTCTGTATTGGCGGAAGACGCTATCAAAGGAGCTATCGAAGATTATAAAGCGAAAAATAAAGCGGAGTAAAATGATTTTTATTTCAGATATTGCCAAAGATAAATTAGAAAACCTGAAGAAAGACACAGGTCTCGAAGGGGAGTACTTCTTGCGCGTAAGTGTCGTCAGTGGCGGTTGCTCTGGACTGTCCTACAAAATGGACTTTGACAACGTGCCACAAGAAGGCGATGAAGTCTTTGAAGACAAAGGCGTAAAAATTGTCACCGACGCCAAGAGTTTTCTTTATCTTTTTGATACTACACTAGACTATACTGGCGGTCTTAATGGCAAAGGGTTTTACTTCAATAACCCAAATGCTTCCCGTTCTTGCAGTTGCGGAGAGAGTTTTGCCCTTTAAATGATTAAATTGGAATAATTTTTGGCAGTTTAATAAAAAACGGCGTACCTTTGTCGTCCACAACTGGTGACGTGGCCGAGTGGTTAGGCTGGGCTCTGCAAAAGCTCCTACAGCGGTTCAAATCCGCTCGTCACCTCTACAAAAGCGATTTTCCTTGCGGAAAGTCGCTTTTTTTTGTACCATTCGGCAAATTACTAAATCTTGAGCTTACTCCGAAAAATCGTTGTAAACTATAGCTAAAGAGTGAAGCAAAACTTTATTTTGTTCAATCCTGCAATTCTTCAACTGAAACCAGCTAAAAATTGGGTCTCACAGAATAAAATTTTGGTAAATCTCCAAATAAAAAAGGGCATTGACTTTTCGGAGTGGACTCAATATTTATTCTTGCACCCCTTTCACCCCTTTCACCCCTTCACCTTTAACCTCCAAAGTTACAAGATTTTAAAAGTAGTCCGACGATTATACTGATGTTCTTCTTCCGTGCATTTGCTACAGGCACAATTGACAGCAGGTTGAGATTTGCCATATCCATGCGCCATTAACCTAGTCGCATCAATTCCTTTGGAAATGAGATAGGCAACAGCACTTTCCGCTCTTTTTTGCGAAAGCTCTCTATTGTATTTCTCCCCGCCACGGCAATCAGTATGCGAAGCCAATTCAATTTTTATGTCTGGATTTTTAATCAACATCGCAGCGAGCTTGTCGAGCGACGGCTTGGCATCCTCCCGAATATCAGACTTGTTGAAGTCGTAATAGATATTTTCTAGGCGTATTTCTTTGTTTTTGAAGATTTTATCGAGTACCATCTCTAGCTCATAATGCTGAACAGGATTGTCGGGGTCTTGCCCAAAACCCTTGGAAGAATAGGTCACAGAAGTCGTTAGATAACCTTCCTTTGAGCCCGAAAAAGTATAATCTGTGTCCTTGTCTAATTCAAACTCATACTCCCCGTATTCATTGGTCTTGATGGGTTCAAGCGTGCTTGGCGTGATGTTTAATTGCACTTCTGCCAAAGGTTTGCGCCCCAAAACTTTGCTCGATGGGTTTTCGGGATCCGCATATATTTTTTCGAGCGAAATGACCTTTAGGAAGTTCTTATAGACGATTTCTTTCGGCTTCGCGACGGGTGGTTTAATGACTGCTTTCTTGCGAAAAAATAAAATGTCATCTTGCCCATTTCGGTTAGAAGACAAATAGCCTTCTTTCAAAAAATCCTTACCGTTACCTGTTTGGGTGACAATGAGTCCAAAATCATCGCCTGAAGAATTCAAGGGAGATTTAAGATTTTTGGGTGGTGTCCATTGATTGGTGCCCGTTCTAGTGGAGCGAAAAATATCAAGTCCCCCCATGCCCCCGTGATAGTTGGATGAAAAATAAAGCGTGTCTCCATCCAAAGTAGGAAAAACATCATCGCCTATGGAGTTGATGATTCGGCTAAGTAATTGTGGCGTGGACCATCCTGTATTAGTCCTTTCGGAAAAATATAAATCGTATCCACCCCATCCATCCTTATGATCAGAAGCAAAAAAGAGTGTATTTTCGTCCTTAGATAAGGCAGGATGGATGTAGTTGGTGCCTTCGAGTTGAAAGGGGAGTGGTAGGGGGGCGCTCCATTTATTGCCGTCCCATTTGCATGAAAATAATCGACAATGGACAGCGTCTTCTCCTTCTTCATCACATCTGGTAAATATCAGTTCGCTAAAATCTTGGCTAAAACACAAGGGCCCTTCATTGGCAGGCGTGTTGAGACTTGCGTCAAAAGGCGTGATTTGTTTATCTTTAAGCACAACTAAATCCGCAAAACGGCGATTAGTCCAAGCATATTTCTTTTTATCTTCGGTATTGGTCTGGCGGTCAGAGACAAAGACTAGTTGCCCATCTTTGTAGATGGCTGGCGAATAATCATTGTCGGAAGTGTTAAAATCGGGTCTTTCGATGGTAATACCACGTCTTTTTTCTGTTTTTTTCCAATCAATGGCATCTTGGCAAGCATTGACTTCGCGGCGATATTCGTAAGGGCTGCCGATTTCACGCCCTAATTCTTGAAAAGCCATCATCGCCATTTCGTAATCTCCTTTTTGTTTTAGCGCAAGCGCCTGCGCCTTCAAAGCATCAGGGCCATAACTTTTGGCGTAAGCCTTAGCAAACCAATCCACCGCTTCGGCACCATCACCAATCAGGCGATAAGATTCTCCGAGCATATAAGCGATTTTTCCTTGTTTTGCTGGTGATTTAGCTTTTTTGAACTCTTTTTTTAGAAAAGGGATGGCAGTGGCATATTGCTTTTGGTCAAAAGCCGTTTTGCCATCTTTGATTTTGATGGTATAGGCACAAGCTTGCGCAAAAAGGGCAAAAAACAATAAAATCCAGGCAATTTGCTTCATAATCGGGGAATATCTTTGGTCAAAGATAGAAAAGTTGTCCTATAAATTTCTCGAAAGAGAGAATAAATGTCAGAAGACACCAAAACGTTTGGATTTTGATTAGTGGATTGTCAAATATTTACATAAAACGCAAATATATGTAATCAATTGTTTGTCATGAGTTTAGCTAAAAATAGTGTTTATATCAAATTAATTCTATGTAAAGAAAAGTAGTATATTCTGTTTTGAAAGTGTTTTTTGTTACCTTTGCAGTCGAAAAATTCTTTTCGATAACTCAAAAATTTCTTTCACTCATGAAATTGATTTTCACTTCATTTTTTGTTTTATGCCTTACGGTAATTGGTTTTACCCAAGGCTCCATCTCTGGAAAACTGATTGACAACAGTACCGGAGAAGGATTAATTGGTGCATCTATCCAAATAGATGGTCCAATGACTACTGGTACTGTTGCCGACTATGACGGGAGTTTTAGTTTTTCCAACTTGAAAAAGGGGGATTACAAGATGACCATCTCCTACATCGGGTTTACAACAGTTGATAGAATGGTTACTGTATCTAATGGCAATGTCGATTTAGGCGAAATTATGATGGAGGAAGACCGCTACAGTCTTTCCGAAGTACAAGTTGTTGCAGATTATGTCGTTGAAAGACGTACTCCTGTTGCAGTAGCTACTCTTGATAAAGAGAAAATTGAAGCGACGCTAGGTTCGCGGGATATTCCAATGATGATGAATATGACCCCTTCTGTGTATGCTACAGAGCAAGGTGGTGGATCTGGTGACTCTCGTATCAACGTACGTGGATTTAACCAAAGAAATGTGGCAATTATGGTTAACGGTGTACCTGTAAACGACATGGAGAATGGTTGGGTCTATTGGTCTAACTGGGATGGTATCGGTGATGCCACTGAATCTGTACAGTTACAACGTGGATTGAGTGCGGTTAATTTGGCGACTCCTTCTATTGGTGGTACCATGAATATCGTTACTAGTCCTGCAAGTAAGAAAGCTGGTGGTAATGCCAAATTTGAAGTAGGTTCTGGTGGGTTCTTGAAGGCTACTTTGACGGGTAATAGTGGTTTGATCAATAATAAATTTGCTTTGAGCGCAAGTGCGATTCGTAAAGTAGGGAAAGGTATTATTGACAAGACTTGGACAGATGCTTGGGCATATTACCTAGGGACTTCGTTCATTATAAATAAGAAGCATAAATTAGAGCTTTTTGGAATGGGCGCTCCGCAGCGTCACGGCCAAAACCTTTATAAGCAAAATATCGCAGCTTATGGGCATGATATTGCTCGTGGCATTGATGGTTATGATGTTGCTGCTTTTGATAAATTCCCTGAAGCAAATGATTCTTTGGCTTCAAAGCCTAGATTTTATAACGAAAACTGGAACCAAGTGTCTAGTAGTTATGACGGCAAGCAGTTTTGGAATGGTAAGGAGCATGATAGATACAGCAAGGATTTTATCAATGAAAGAGAGAATTTCTACAATAAGCCTTTAGTGAATCTTAACTGGTATGCTAAGTTTACACCAAAAATCAGTCTTTATACAACTGCTTACTGGTCTGGTGGTAAAGGAGGTGGCTCTGGTACTATGGGCAAAATGAAGTATAATTATCACGTGGGCTATAGTAGCCCTTCAAGAATCGTTGATTGGGATGCTACTATTGCTAGTAACAAAGCAAACGGTGCTGCTAAAGGAATTTTAAGGAATAGTAGAAATAACCAAAATACTATCGGTGCAATCTCTAAACTTAAAGTAAAATGGACAGATAATGTGAAATCTACTTTTGGCTTAGATTGGCGGACAGCTACTATTGATCACTTTAGAGAAGTAAGAGATTTGTTAGGTGGTACGCACTGGGTAAAAACAGCGGACGAGTTTAATCCTAACGCTAATGTTGGTTTGGGTGACAAAGTTGCCTATAACTACACCAATACGGTAGATTGGGTTGGTGGATTTGCTCAAACAGAGTATAATGCAGATAATTTTTCTGTTTTTGGAATGCTTGGTGTATCTTCTATCAAATATTCTCTACTTAACCATTTTGTAAAGGATAAAGATGATGCAACCAAAGAACAATATGTTAAAACCGATGCGATTTCTGGATTGCAGGTAAAAGGTGGTGCTAACTTTAAAGTTTCTAGTCAGGTTAATGTATTTACCAACTTGGGGTATGTAAGTAAAGTGCCCATTTTTGATGCAGTTATTGATGATGGCTCAGGAACCAAAGCCAAAAATCCACAAAATGAAAAATTCTATGCTGGAGAAGCAGGAGTTAATTTCTTTTCGGAAGATAATAAAATACAAGCTCGTTTGAGTGGGTATTATACACAATGGAAAGATCGTACCAAGAGTTTTGGCATTAATGAGCAAGATGGTTCAACGGACAGAGTATATGTCACAGGAATGGATCAGCTTCATACTGGGGTTGAGTTAGATCTTAATTACAAGCCTGTCGATATGTTAGAGCTTGGATTTACGACTTCTTTGGCTACATGGAAGAACACTAATGATGTTTCTGGTGAATATCGTTCTTATAACGGTGTTGGGCATGATACAATCACTTATAACTTCTATGTGAAAGATTTGCTCGTAGGTGATGCTCCCCAGAATCAATATGTCCTTTCTGCAACTGTATTTCCTGTTGAAGGATTGTCAGCAAAAGTGCTATGGCGTTACTACTCTAAGTTTTATGCTCAGTGGGATCCGTTCTCAAGAACAGTCGAAGAAGTTGTCGATGGTGCTAGAGTCCAGAGCTGGCAGATGCCTAACTACTCATTGTTAGACATGCATATTAGCTACAAGATGAATCTTGGTTCTACGAAGGTTAAGATTTTTGCACATGGTTTTAACTTGTTAGATAAGATTTATGTGTCTGACGCTACTGATAATAGTAAATACAACGCCTATAGAGATTCGAATAAAGCAATCGTTAATCCGCACAAAGCAGATGCAGCTGAAGTATATTTAGGTTCGCCTAGAAAATTCACTGCTGGTGTTAAAGTAAACTTCTAGTCTTTTATATTTACCTGAAGTAATAGATTTAGGGGCTTGGTCAACGACCAAGCCCTTTTTTTATGAAAACTTTAAGACTTTTGAAGCGTAAACCAAGCAATATCGCTCCTATTTTTGGGTTTTAGCTTATATTTACACAAAAAATACTTGACAAATGAGATATAACTGGATACTCCTTTTGCTTTTGGGCTTTTTTTTGATGCCTGCTGGTGATGCTTACGCACAAACACGAAGAAGATCAACGGGTAAAAAGAAACCCAAAACGTATAAGAAAAAAGAAAAAGAATCCAAAACATCTGACTTTTGGAGAGAGCAAGTTTGGTATGGTGGAACGATGCAGCTAGGTTTTGGCGGCACTAGTAACTATTCGCAGTTTGTGATAGGCCTAACTCCGATGATGGGCTTTAAGATAAAAGAGACCCCTTTTTCGGTTGGCCCAAGGTTTGGGATAACCTACATGAGTTTGAAGGGGAATGCTTCAGATGGCAAGATACATCGGGCTAGTTTACCTGCGTACACGACTTCGGCATTTGCCCGAGTGAAATTTTTGCAGCAGTTTTTCTTACATACCGAATATGAGCTAGAATGGCGCAAAAATGCTTTTGTAGATAGTTTTGGTAGATTAGTGGTTGATAGAGACGGCAAGGTATTGACAGATAAGCAGCAAAGAAAAAATGTCTATATCGGAGCAGGTTATAATCCTGGCGGATATGAATTTATGGTATTGTATAACTTCAATATTCCAGAAGAAAGCCTCGAGCAGCCATTTTCCTTTAGAGGCGGCTTTACTTGGAATTTTTGATGAATGGGAAGGATTTTGTTCGGTTTGAGAAACCTAGACAAGCCAAAGCAGGAAAGATAAAATACGAAGCAGGTAGATAAAAACTAGGGTTTCTTAAACCTTTAGTAATTGGTGTAAGTCAAGTAAAAAGAAATTTAACGGTGGGTCATTTTTGGAAGCCCCTTGACCCTTACCCCTTCGAGTAGCAAAGCGGCAAATCAAACGGAGCAAAGCGACAATTGAACGCCAAAGGCAATTTGAACGTCCAAAGGACAAATGAACGTCCAAAGGACAAATGAACGTCCGAAGGACAATTGAACGTCCGAAGGACAAAATGAACGTCCGAAGGACAAAATGAACGTCCAAAGGACAAATGAACGTCCAAAGGACAAATTGAACGTCCGAAGGACAAATGAACGTCCAAAGGACAAATTGAACGTCCGAAGGACAGATGAACGTCCAAAGGACAAATGAACGTCCAAAGGACAATTGAACGGAGCGCAGCGACTAAAGGTCTCTGATAAGAAGTTTTTTGATTCTAGGGATGGGGCCGCTGCAGCTATTATCGTGGCAAGTAATGCAACCGTTGATGATATTGTTATAAGCGGCTTTTTGGTCTTCAGCATCTTCGAGCGCCTTAATTTGCTGAAGATAAGAAACGGCAAAGCCGTGGAGGTCGTCCATAGTCATTTGGTCATCAGTAGGCGTAGCCGTAAATAAGTTAGAGAAGTCAGGGATGTCCGTAATCTCCTTACCTGCTTCCAAGTCTTTTTTGGTATCCTTCCAATGTTGTTCCATTTTGCGCATCAACAAAGCGAGTTCGCTATCACCGTTGGGATTTAGTGGAGCGGTAGTTTCTTTTTTGTTTTTCGATGATGAATTAGGGTTGTTGTTTTCATTTGCGCAAGCAGCAAAGATGGACAACAAAATAAGCATAAAAACGAAGTTCTTCATGGGTGTTAAATTTGTGTAAAGATAATAGAATTTTTTAATTAGATGGCCTAAAATCATACCTTTTAGTTTCAATTCTTATATATTTGTAACCAGTCTAATGTTTTAGGCTGCTTGGTCTTTTTCCGCAAGGATAAAAGGCTAATGCAAACGTTTGTTTTAACAAAAAAATGAAAAAATGAAAAAAACACTTACCAAACAACTGATTTTATCTGTGATTTTTGCCTTCCTTTCTGTGGCGGCTTTTTCGCAGGATATTGTGATTACGGAGATTATGTATAATCCGCCCGAAGGGGGAACGGATTCGTTAGAGTTTGTTGAAATTCTTAATAATAGTGGCGTGGCGTATGATATGACAGGAGCTACTTTTGCGGCAGGAAATACCAATTTTACTTTTCCGGCAATGACTTTGAATGATGGAGAATATGCCGTCATCGCTGTTAATGACACGGCCTTTTTTAGTGTTTTTGGGTTTTATCCAATGGAATGGTCAGGCACAGGTCTTAGTAATGGCGGTAAATTCATCGAGTTAAAAGATGCTAATGGTGCTTACTTGGACTCATTGACTTATGACGATGAAAATGGATGGCCAACCGAACCCGATGGAAATGGCGCTTCTTTGGTGCTTTGTGATGTGAAATCCGATAATAACTTGCCTGAAAATTGGCTCGCAGCCACTACAGGTACTGGTATCATGATTAATGGAAAGGAGATTAAAGCCAATCCTGATGCGGCTTCTGGTTGTCCAACAAGTATGACTTTAGAAGATGATAATGTCAGTACTCTAAAAGATATATCTGCAGTCTTTGATGTATTAGGGAATGACGTTATTCCTGGTGCCGTGACATCTGTGACTGTTGGTACGCCTTCTATGGGGGGCACAGCAACTGTCAATGCTAATAATAAAATCGAATATACACCACCTGCTGGACAATGCGGTATCGTGGACGTTTTTACTTACACCGTTGAATCTGGTGGCGATTCCCAGACTGCAACAGTAAATGTGGCTATTTCTTGTTCACCTACCTATTCTATTGGTATTATTACGACCGAAAATCCAGGAGGAGAAGCGGACTCTCTAGGAGTGGCTTGTACGATTACAGGAGTGGTTTATGGTGTTGATATGATTGGGGGCGGTGGCGTTCAGTTTACTTTGATTGATGCCAATGGTGATGGTATTCAGGTGCGTCATGGTAATATGGATTTGGGTTATACCGTAGCGGAAGGAGATGAGTTGACGGTTGTTGGAGAAGTTGGACAATATAAAGGACTGACTCAGTTTGTACCTGTGACAATTACAAAGAATAGCGCAGGCAATACTTTACTTGCTCCAACGGTAGTGACTACTTTAGGGGAAGATACGGAGTCTCGCTTAGTGAAGTTAGAGACGATGTTTTTAGTCGATGCTTCACAATGGAATACTTCTGGTAGCTTTAATGTAGATATTACAAATGGCGGTGCCGATACACTTACAATGCGTATTGATAGCGATGTTGATGTTGCAGGCAATGCAGCTTTTCCTGCTAACTTAGCAAATGGATTTCATTTGACGGGGATTGGAGGACAGTATGATTCTAGCTCACCATATACAGACGGTTACCAAATCTTTCCTAGATATGTAGCTGATTTTGATATTATTGTCGGCACGAATAACCCTGCTTTGCAGCAAAAAATCAAACTTTATCCTAATCCTACTAACAATGATTTTGTGATTGCTACTACGGATTTGAAAGTCGATGAGATTCGTTTGGTGAATATTATGGGACAAACATTGACGCAAGTGATGGCGCCTAATCAAGTCCAGACTATTTCTTTGGCTGATTATCCACAAGGAACTTACTTCGTCCAAATCACAGCTGGTAATTCTTTTACTACCATGAAAGTGGAGAAAAACTAAATAGTTTTTGGTGATTTTAGTATCACCTAATTTTTTACGGTATGAAGCGGAGAAAACATTTGTTTTCTCCGCTTTTTTTGTATATTTGCGTGAAAGTCAAATAGTTATGAAACACGTTGCCTTTTTTTTGCTGTGTCTTGGGATGTTTTTTTCTTGTCAAAAGCAGGATGTTAAGCACCAAATTACTGGTGAAACCATGGGTACAACTTATCACATCGCCTATTATGCCAGCACCCAGCCTGCTCAAGTCAAAAAAGCAGTTGATTCATTGATGAAAGCTTTGAATGCCGAAGTCTCTACTTATATTCCGACATCAACAATATCTTTGTTTAATATGAGCCGGGCGGATACGGTGATTATTTCTAAAAAGAAATATTATTTTTGGGATAATTTTGCGAAAGCGAAAGAAATCTATGAGCTAACCGATGGCTACTTTGACCCAACTGTGATGCCCTTGGTTAATTATTGGGGATTTGGGTATACAGGGCATCGCCCACTGGTAGAAGTAGATTCGGCTGTGGTGGACTCCCTTTTAGGCTTGGTTGGTTTTGATAATTTATTGGTTCATCAGGATACGATTTTTCGGCTTGCGCCAAATGTGCAATTGGATTTTAGTGCCTTGGCAAAAGGCTATGGAGTGGATATCGTGTCTGATTGGTTTGAGCAGCATGGAATTGAAAGCTACTTTGTAGAGATTGGTGGCGAAAATAGAGCCAAGGGGCATAAGGCGGATGGTACACTTTGGAGTGTCGGGATTGCAGTGCCCAAAGAAAGTGCAAGCCTAAATGCTTATCATACGATTATTGAGTTGGATAATGAAGCGATGGCTACTTCGGGTAATTACCGGAATTTTCACGAAGTAAAAGGTCAAAAATATAGCCATACCATAAACCCTAAGACGGGTTTTTCCGAAAGGAACACAATCTTGTCAGCGTCAGTCCTTGCGGAAAATTGCATGACAGCAGACGCATTGGCAACGGCGATGATGGCGATGGGGTATGATAAGGCATTAAAATTACAACAATCTCTAAATGTAGAAGTTATCTTAAAAGTGGGAATGCCAAATGGACAAATCAAGACCGTCTTTTCTAATGAAAAACGGCAGCAAAAAAAATATTAAGCGTACTTAAAGAAAACTAAAATGATTGGATTAGAATTAGACAGAGACCTTGTGTTTTTTGATATTGAAGCTACGGGTTTGAATATCATTCGGGATCGAATTTTGCAGATTGCTTTAATTAAGTATTCTGTCGGTAAGGATGAGCCAGAAGAGAAAATGTTATTGATTAATCCTGGTGTGCCTATTTCGGAAGAAGCATTTGCGGTGCATGGAATTGGTCCGGAGCAGCTCCGCAATAAGCCTACTTTTGCGCAAGTCGCTCAGGAATTGTATGACTTTATTGGGGATGCGGACTTAGGTGGATATAATTCTAATCGTTTTGATGTGCCGATGTTGATGGAAGAGTTTGCTAGGGCTGGCTTTGAATTTGATATAAGCAAACGACGTTTGTTGGATATGCAGCGGATCTTTTACAAGATGGAGCCACGTACGCTTAGAGCTGCATTGCGGTATTATACAGGCAAGGAAATAGAAAATGCGCATGATGCTTTGGCAGATGTGCGTGCAACGATTGATGTGTTTAACGGTCAGTTGGATAGGTATGACGGCAAAGAATGGATTGATGCCGATGGCAATCGACTGCCCAATCCTGTGGTTAGAAATGCTGCGGCACTACATGAGTTTACTAATGATTTGTCAACGGCAGATGCGACCCAACGTTTGAAATATGATAAAGACGGAAATTTGGTGTTTAATTTTGGCGTCAATGCAGGGAAGTTGGTCGGTAAGACGTTATACCATGACAGAAATTATTTGAATTGGATGCTGAATAAGGACTTTTCGACGCAAGTCAAGCAGCTAATAAAAAAAGAAACCAAAAAATATCAAGCAGAATACAAGGCTAAAAATAAAAACTAAGGATTGGAGTTTAGGTAATAAAGTAAAGATGAATAAAACTCAGTGGTTATTGTTGATGATATTGTTGGCGCTGACAGGGTGTTATGATGAGAAAGAAGGCTGCTTAGATCCTGCAGCACTCAATTTTGATGTGTCCGCAGATAAGGACTGTTGTTGCGAATACCCAAAGTTAAAGCTTAAGGTTAATTATAAGGAGACAGATAGTACGTCATTTCAAAAGATGCACTATTTCAAGGATGTAGGGGAGCAGGTGTATAAGATAGAGTCGTTTTCATTTTTTCTATCTCATATAGAGGTGAAAGGGGGGGCGGGGTGGCTAGATGTGGATGATTCTTTGGAGCGCTGGGTGTTTGATGGACAAGGTTTGCCCGAAAAGGCGCTCGTGTCAAGTAATGTTGTGTTGCTGAAAAACAATGTATTGAAATATGATTTTGGAGATTTTGTTGATTTTGGGGCTTATGATAGTGTTCGATTGGAGATGGGCATGGATGAGCTTCAGCAGGCCGCTATCCCGGATTCTTTGCCGCAAGGGCATGTTTTGGGGGTTGGTGTAGATTCGATGTGGGTGAGTCCCAAGGTCTATCTACAACAAAAATGGGTCATCGTGACGGATACGTCTGCTGCAAACTATACAGTGGATACATTTACGGTGATAGGCTCGAATATTCCTTTTGACTTGGCTTATCACTCGGCTTTTGTTGTGAAAAAAGGTAAGGATTATGAGCTGGAAATTGCCATAAATATCCCCGAATGGCTAAAAGACATCGATTGGCAGGGGGATAAAGCCGAAATAACGGATAAATTGAGTAATAACAGTAAGCTTGCCATTAGTTTGGTACAATAATCGCTACAAAATAGGTAGCTGTTTAGGTGCTCCTATTTTTAGACAGAAAATAGGCATTTTTGTGTATGTTGAAGCTATTTTTTTTGAAGCGTAGCTGGGCTACGTGATAAAAAAATAGCAAAAACAGGCGCAAAAAGGGCATTTTATGGCAAAAATTTGCGGATACCTAAATAGTTACAATATTCATTGGTTTTTCAAATATAAAAGGAAAGCGAT
>CAMZKG010000103.1 GCA_947311105.1 uncultured Saprospiraceae bacterium | reverse complement strand
CTAGAGACCGATGTTCACTTACTCTACGGACTTTAACCATTGCACGTTTTACTTGCTACAACGGGCTAAAGCCCGTTGTACTTGAACGGCACGGCTTGCCACGCGCTTTAGTAACTAGAGTTCAGTCTTATCCTGCTGCCAACTGCGCCTTTCCTGCTTCCGTAATCATCTCTGCGTTCCAAGGAGGGTCAAAGACCAGGTGTACATCTGGTTCAAAATCAGGATAACGGCCCATGATGGCTTCCATGACGCTCATCACGATGGTATCACCCACGGGGCAGTTAGGCGTGGAAAGGGTCATTTTTAGATTGACTTTCTTTGCAGCTTCATCGACTTTTAGGTCATAAATCAAGCCCATATCCACAATGTTGACATTTAGTTCGGGATCCATTATTTCTCGGAGCACTTCTAGGATGTCTTTTTCCAGATTGGATTTGGGTGCTTCTTCGATTTGGGCTTGGTGAGTCACCATTTTGTAAATGTTAAAGGCATAAAGAACGGCTGTCACTACAAACAGAAAAGCCCCAACAGCAAGCAATGTATTTTGGCGCAAGCCGATACCCAATAAAATAGTCCCTAATCCTATGCCGTAAGTCCACATGTGGATTTTAGCGATTGTGTCAGAAAATAAATCTCCGGGCATAAGCACTTTTTGTTTGCCTACAAATTTTTGATAACGGTCGAGCCAGATGATAAAAGGCAAGGTCTTGTAGGTTTGACCAAGTATCAGCGGAAAAAAGAAAACAGCCAAGGCACTCATCCCATAGAGTATCGCACCACTGCCTTGATTTAACACAAATAACGCCAATCCTAAGGGCAAAATTAAAGCTGGAAACGCTAGTACAGAAACCTGCATCCCAATGTCTAATTTGCGGACTCTTTTCCGAAAGGACTCATAGACATAAGAAACATAAAAGAAAATACCCGTAGCAATAATCACCCATGATCCAACAGAAAGCCCTGACTCTGATACAGATAACCAATTGATAATCAGTAGGGTAAGTCCAGCGTTGAGTAGCCAGAAGGAAGCGTTGAGTTTTTTGTCTGTCTGGGCGTGGGAGACAAAAAACATGGGGAGCAGGGTTGTGCTTACGCCAATGACCAGCTGTAAAAACCAACCTAAAAGCCCTAGATGAATATGAATTTTTAAGAAAGCCAGGCTCTGGCTGCCTAAAAAATTATTTCCTAAATTAAACGCCATGATTAGCCCAAAAGTCGCCGTCAAAAACAACCAAAATATGGACGTGATGACAAATTGGGCGCTCTTGTTAAAAGTACTCGCTCCTCCTATGGACTTGATGATATTATAGCAAAAGCTCATCAGACCGACATAGGTGATACTCGCAAAAAGGGGCACAATCCACACCATGGCACTTAGCCCAAATCCGATGGATAATCCGATAACTCCAACTAAAAAGACCCAAAAAGTCCATTTGGCGATGCGCTCGCTATAAAGTGGTGTATTTAGGATGACAGGGACTAATTGATACAATGCGCCGATGATAAGCATCGTCATCCACCCGAGTACTGCCACATGTGTAAGCGCAAATAGGTGCGGGTGGAAATAATGCCCTAATAGATCTTCTCGAAAGAGTATCAAGAGTAAGCCAAGCACCAAAAAGCCGCCTGCCGCAGCTACATAATGCGGGACCACTACATCAGGCGACGGTGCTTTATCTGTGTTGGTCTGCATTATCCTTTCTTAAAAATGATTAAATCGACATTGTTGGTATCAATAGGCTTGTCGATGAGTTGATAATTTCTTGTGGCAAGTTCGGACATCAAGAATTTTGGATACTTTTTGTGATGCACTAACAGGCCGTGATCTTTGGGCAAAGTTTCGAGTGCGGACAAGATAGTGACCATCGGCTCGGGCATTTCCATCATGCGTACATCAATGATTTTTAGGTGGTCACCAAAGGATTGTACCGCTTTGTCAAAATCATCTTTATGTGGTGGTGGCGCTTGATTTTCATCGGGTGTTTCTGCTTTCTCACCCTTTCGGAAATAGGTGACAACCACTCCAGGTTCGGGGCGATTCACTTCAGTGGAAAAGCCTTTTTGGCGGAGAAGGTTTATCAGTGGGATGGGCTCAAAAGAATTGATGACTTTGAGTACGTCTCCTTCGTTTAGGTCTTTGATGGAAGACATGATGCGTTTGAAGGGGTCATTACCTGCTTCAATATCTGGTCTGACGTCTAAGATGAGTGCCGGTGTGCTGTCTTTAAGGGTTTCCATTTGGTTTGATTTTTTTGTTTGGTTTGCTTTGGTTTCAGGGAGTGCTATATCGAAACCAATTTCTTGTAGCTTGCGCAAAAACACATCCACGGCTACTCCGCCAATTTTAGCAGCATCCTTGATGGTTACCCTGTGCGCTAAGGTTCTGCGGAGTATGGGATTGCGTAATTTCCTAAAATGCTTATTGATGCTAGCGATGACTTCGATGGCTTCAGGTTGCGCTTTCAGGATGGTAGAAATCTTGGTGTTTTCGTTTATTTTCACTAATGTTCGTTATTTGGAACAAATCTAAATAAAAAAACATCAAATGGACAAATTAGTTGAAAGAAAGTGGGGTGATTTGGGTCATCTAATTTAAGTTTCGGTACTTAAATTTAACGGTATAGGGATAGACATGGCTTCATGTATGCTTAGTTTTCTGGGCACTAGCGGTGCAGCGGTATGACGGTGGAATGGTGTATTCTTGCTCCTAGCTTTCCCCTTTTTTCTAATAGGCCAACAACTCCATCAATCGCTCTTCCAATCTTTTTTCCGCAAGGAACTGTTTCTCTAACTCCGCTTGAAAAGGTATCGGTGTATCCAATGAAGCAACCCGAATAATAGGCGCATCCAAGTACTCAAAGAGATGTTCGGATATATACGCCGACAACTCACCACCGATGCCGCCAAAAAGCGTGTCTTCATGAAGTAATAAGACGCGATTGGTCTTTTTTACCGCAAGGTCAATCGCTTCATAGTCCAATGGTAATAAGGTACGCAAGTCTAAAATCTCCACATCTAAAGACTGGGCTTCGACTAATTTTTTAGCCCAAATGACACCCATTCCGTAGGTGATGATGACTGCTTGTTGTCCCACATGTGCCGTTGCGGCTTTGCCGATTTCGGTGGTATAATATCCTTGGGGGACGTCTGCTTTAATACTACGGTACAAGGCTTTGTGTTCAAAAAATAAAATAGGGTTAGGATCTTCAAAAGCGGCTAAAAGCATGCCTTTGGCATCGGTAGGATTGGAAGGATAAAGTACTTTTAGGCCGGGCGTATGCGTAAACCAAGCTTCATTGCTTTGGGAGTGAAAAGGTCCGGCAGCCATGCCTGCTCCCGTAGGCATACGGACAACTACATCGGCATTTTGCTGCCAACGATAATGTACTTTTGCTAGATTATTGATGATTTGATTGAATCCAACAGTGACAAAATCCGCAAATTGCATCTCCACCATCGCTTTCATGCCTTGAATACTAAGCCCTAGCGCTGCCCCTAAAATGGCGCTCTCGCAAAGTGGCGTATTACGGACACGATCGGCTCCATATTTGTCTAATAATCCATCAGTTACTTTGAATACACCGCCATATCCCGCAATATCCTGCCCCATTAGGACTAAATTTTGGTGTTTCTGCATGGCTTCGTTCATGCCGTCTGCGATGGCATCTACAAAGCGCAATTCTGTCGTAGGTTGGCTAGGTGGGGTGGTGATTTGGTGGTAAGGCGCATAGATGTCGGTCATTTCGGTTTCTACATTAGGGATGATATTCGGCTCATCTTCCATGACATCGACGGCTTCTTGAATTTCCTTTTTGATGGCCTTTTTCATCTTTTCCACTTCCGCTTGCGCTAAAAATCCTTCATCTAGGAGATATTGCTCATAATTGTCGATAGGGTCTTTTAGCTTCCATGCTGCTAATAAATCTTTGGGGACATATTTGGTGCCTGAAGCCATTTCGTGCCCAAACATTCGGAAGGTCATGCACTCCACTAGAATAGGGCGTGGATTTTTGCGAACGTCTGCGGCGATTTTTTTGATGGTAGTATAGACTTCCAAGATATTATTGCCGTCAATAACGACGGATTCCATGCCAAAGCCTTTGGCTCTGTCGGCAAGTTGTTTGGCTTTGAATTGTTCATTGTTAGGGGTAGAAAGCCCGTATCCATTGTGTTCGATGACGAAAATAGCGGGCAGTTCCCAGACTGCCGCAACATTCAGGGCTTCGTGAAATTCGCCCTGGCTAGTTCCACCGTCTCCCGTAAAGGCTACCGCAATTCTTTTTTCTTTTTTTATTTTGAACGCAAGTGCCGTTCCATCCGCAAGGGAAAGTTGTGGACCAAGATGAGAAATCATCCCTACGATGCCATATTCTGGTGCACCAAAGTGAAAGGAGCGATCGCGCCCTTTGGTAAAGCCATTGGGTTTGCCTAGCCATTGCGAAAGCAAGCGTTTGAAAGGGATCTCACGTGTCGTAAAAACACCAAGGTCTCTATGCATGGGAAAAATAAAATCATCTTTTTCTAGTGCAGCGGTGACTCCAACGGGAATAGCTTCTTGTCCGATACCCGAAAACCATTTGCTGATTCGGCCTTGGCGGAGTAGATTAATCATCTTTTCTTCGATGAGCCTAGGCCAAAGGAGTTTGGTGTATAAATCTATTAAAGTAGATTTTGTTAGTCTTCCTTTTCGGAAGGTTATTGCTGGTTTGTTCTTGACGGCCATCTCGTTAAAGTTTACTGCGACAAAGGTAGGTGTAAAGATATTTTAAAGTGACAAATGTGTACTAAAAAATCCCTATAAATTTTCATTCATAGGGATTTTTGAATCTTACGAAAAAAAGTAAGATTAGTTTTTCTGTAATCGTTGAGTAGTGATTATTTTTTCTGTTCTGTCTAGTAGTCGAACAAAATATAATCCTGATTTAAGTTGGCTCACATTTACATGGTCTGTATTCGTTGATTCTAGGATTTTTACCCCTAGAATATTGAACATTTCGATGGAGTTTACTTTTTGGCCATTTTCTACTTGAAAGTAGTTGGTGGCAGGGTTGGGGTATAATGCAATAGGCGCAATGTCAAGGTCATCTGTGCCTGTTACTTGCCCAAAAGTATAAGTTCCTGTAACGGAATTTTCAGGTTTCCCTTTTGGGAAAAACTTGATATCAAGGATGGCATAGTCATCTGTTGTAGAAGGTGTGCAATGGACTGCGAATGTGCCAGATGTATTGGGCAGAATAGTAAACATTTCAGAAGAAATGTTAGTCCCAAAACAATGTGATGGGTCACAAATATAACTTGACCAGTTATCTGGAAGCCTAGTTTCAGTCCTTTCCCAAGCAATGGTAATCGTATCTGATGTAGGGTTGGTTACGGTGGTTTCTACGAAAATTTCATTCGTGCCATCTAAAGGTGTATTAGCGGTTATTAAGTCCACTGTAAATTCTCCAAAAATATATTCACCTGTAACCGCTTCGTTTGGTGCCCCTTCGGGGTAGAAGTTAATGTTTAAAATTGCATAATCCACCATTGATGGATTCATGTGCATCGAAAAAGTTCCCATTCCATTGGGCGTAAGTGTGAATTTTTGAGATGAAGTATTAGGGCCAAAACAGTGCAACGGATCACAAATATAATCCGCCCAGCCAGTGGGCAGCCTAGTTTCTGTCCTTTCCCAAGTGATATTAATGGTATCGGAAGTGAGATTAGTAATAGTCACTTCAATGGCCACTTCGTTGGTACCATCTAGGTTTTTTTGTTCTGACAAGGAGCTTACGCTAAATGATTGAGCGTAAGAAAAACTCATGGCAAAGACGGCAAGAAAAATGGTAAAAATCTGCTTCATAAGGTTGATTTATTTGATTCGAAAGTGTTTAATTGTAGCGAAGATACATTTTTTTATCCGCTTCCGCAAAAAATATCTGATAATCTTGATGTTTTGTCCTTTGGACGTTCAAATGCCTTCGGCGTTGATTTGTCCTTCGGACGTTCAACTTGTCCTTCGGACGTTCAAATGCCTTCGGCGTTCAACTTGTCCTTTGGACGTTCAATGCCTTCGGCGTTCAACTTGTCCTTCGGACGTTCAAATGCCTTCGGCGTTCAACTTGTCCTTTGGACGTTCAAATGCCTTCGGCGTTCAACTTGTCCTTTGGACGTTCAATGCCTTCGGCGTTCAAATACCTTCGGTGTTTAATGCTTAGGATTTTGGATGATTACGGTTATTTCTATTGTTTTTCTTTTTAGGGTAAGGGCGTTTTCTTCTATCGGGTTTTCTGCTTCGAGACTGACCTTGTTTCTTTTGTTGAAGTTCTTTGGGTGGTTCTTCGGTGCCGTCATCGACAAAAGGGTGTTCTTTGACTACGGGGATTTTTTGATTGATGAGTTTTTGGATGTCTTTTAGGTAGGGTCTTTCATCCATCATGCAAAAAGAAAGCGCAACTCCGCTGGCACTGGCGCGGCCTGTTCGTCCGATACGGTGGACATAGGTTTCGGAGACGTTAGGCAGGTCGTAGTTGATGACTAAAGATAAGTCTGATACATCAATGCCCCTTGCGGCAATGTCGGTTGCGACAAGTACTCTTGTCTCCCCTTGTTTGAAGTGTTTTAGGGCTCTTTGACGGGCATTCTGGGATTTATTTCCATGGATGGCGGCAGCTTTGATGTCGGCCCTGGCAAGTAATCGGACAATTTTGTCTGCGCCATGCTTGGTCCTAGAAAATACTAGAACAGAATCGGCGTCCCCAGTCTCCAAGATGTGGATAAGTAGTTTTATTTTATTTCTTTTGGTCACAAAGTAAACGCCTTGTTCTACCCGTTCGGCAGTGGCTTGTTTGGGTTTGATACTGACTTTTTCGAAGTCTCCCAATATTTTTTGCGAAAGCGACACAATGGTCGGTGGCATCGTTGCTGAAAAGAATAAAGATTGACGCTTATGTGGAAGCTTGGCGAGTAGCTTTTTGATGTCATGGATAAAGCCCATGTCCAACATGTGATCGGCTTCGTCTAATACAAAGTGTTGGATATCATTCAAGGAGATATAGCCCTGATTCATCAAGTCGAGTAGTCTGCCAGGTGTTGCCACCAAAATATCAATTCCTTTGCGGAGTTCGTTGGTTTGAGCGCCTTGTTTGACGCCCCCAAAAATAACCGTGTTGCGTAGGTTGGTGAATTTTGCGTAAGCGGTAAAATTGTCGTTAATCTGAATGGCCAACTCTCTTGTTGGTGTTACAATTAAGGCTTTGATACGGCGGTGTCCCTTGGATTTTGGTTGATTGTAGATATGCTGGACAATGGGAAGGGCGAAGGCGGCGGTTTTGCCTGTTCCAGTTTGAGCGACGCCTAATAAATCTTTTCCACGCAGTAAAATCGGTATGGATTGTTCTTGGATGGGGGTCGGATTTTTGTAGCCTTTAAGGTCTAGAGCCTTGATGATAGGTTGTATTAAACCTAATTCTTTGAATGTCATATTTTGGTATTGAGCGGCAAAGGTAGGGTTTATTTCTATCTTGTTAGTGGTTTTGGGGCAGTTGAGTGGTACATTCGATGAGTCCACTCCGAGAAATCAATACGCTTTTTATAGGGAGAATCACAAAGTTTTATTCTGTAGGCTCTTGTTTTGACAATAATTTTGGGTTGGTTTCAGTTGGACGCTTGAGCCCACTCCGAAAAGTTAATGTCCTTTTTTATTTAGAGATTTCGCAAAATTTTATTCTGTGAGACCAATTTTTAGGCTGGTTTCAGTTGAACGATTGCACAATTGCACGATTGAACCAAATAAAGATTTGCTCCATTCTGTAACTTATAGATTACAATGACTTTTCGGAGTAAGCCTATTCGTTTACATTGTCAGACGATAAAGTTGGCTATAGCTAAGCGCAATAAGCTGGTTTTGCTTAGCTTTGCCGGATGAATGGATTTACGATACACGCTACAGATAAACAATCTTCTGCACGGGCGGGAGTCTTGAAGACGGCTCATGGGGATATAGAGACCCCCATTTTTATGCCCGTAGGGACGGTTGGCTCCGTAAAAGGGGTGCATATCGAAGAGTTGAAGGCTGCGATTGAAGCACAAATAATTCTTGGGAATACGTATCACTTGTACCTGCGCCCAGGCTTGGAAGTCCTACAAGAAGCGGGTGGTTTGCACCAATTTATGAATTGGGATGGGCCGATTTTGACGGATAGTGGCGGTTTTCAGGTGTATTCATTGAGCCATCGCCGAAATATCAAGGAAGAAGGCGTGAATTTTAAGTCTCATATTGATGGGTCTAGTCATTTTTTTTCACCGGAAGGTGTCATGGATATACAGCGAGTCATTGGGGCGGATATTATTATGGCATTTGATGAGTGTACTCCCTATCCTTGTGATTATGGTTATGCCAAGAATTCTATGGAGATGACGCATCGGTGGCTGAAGAGATGTATTAGTCACTTTTCTAAGACAGCACCTTTGTATGATTATCAGCAGATTTTGTCGCCCATTGTTCAAGGAAGTACGTATAAAGATTTGCGAATTGCTTCCGCAAAATTTATAGCCGATCAAGATGCGCCGATGAATGCCATTGGCGGGTTGTCGGTGGGCGAGCCGCACGAGGAGATGTATGAAATGACTGGATTGGTTTGTGAGCATTTACCTAAGGACAAGCCGCGGTATTTGATGGGTGTCGGCAAGCCAGAAAATATCATTGAGTCAATTGCTTTGGGCGTGGATATGTTTGATTGTGTGCTGCCGACTCGAAATGCTCGACATGGGATGATCTATACAAGTAATGGAGTGATGAATATAAAAAACGCCAAATTTAAAAAGGATTTTACCGTTATAGATGACAAAGTTGCTTCGATACCATCGCAGACCCATACCCGAGCCTATTTGCATCATTTGTTTAGGTCGGGTGAGCTGTTGGGTGGTCAGATTGCTTCTTTGCAAAATTTGAGTTTTTTCTTGTGGTTGGTTAAGACCGCACGCAAGGAGATACTAGCAGGGACTTTTTCAACATGGAAGGCGCATATTTTGCCTATTATCACGCAAAGACTGTAATATGTTTTTAGGAATCCTAGACCGATATATTTTGAAGAAGTACTTGATGTCCTTCTTTTTTACGGTTTTGTTGTTCACGTTGATAGCGGTGGCTATTGATTTTGCGGACAAAGTGGATTCCTATATCTCAGAGCCAGTGACCATAAAAGAGATAATATTTGATTATACGCTAAAATTTATTTTGCACATCAATAGCTTGTTGTGGCCGTTGTTTGCGTTGATCTCGGTGATTTTCTTTACTTCTAGGATGGCCTTTGACTCGGAGATAATCAGCATCTTGAATGCCGGTATAAGTTATCGGCGATTATTGAGACCATATATGGTAGGCGCAGGTATTATTGCGGGGTTGTTGATGATTGCGAATCATACTATCGTTCCGCAAGGAAACAAAACAAGAATTGACTTTGAACAAACGTATGTCTGGAAGCATCAGGATAAGGGCAAAAAGGAAAATATCCACATGTTTATCGGTCCTAATACAAAAATTTTTATCGAAAGATTTAATCAGAAGGAGGCGGTGGCTACGGGCGTAAAATTAGAAAAATATGAAGGTAATCGCATCACTTATATTTTGTCCGCTAAACGAATGACTTGGCAGGGTGGAGAGAAGGGAGCAAGTATGGTAGATTCGCTAAAGGATAAAAAACAAGCTAATTGGAAGTTAGAAGGCTATGTGGCACGCACCATTGATGGAGAAAAAGAATATTTGAAGGTAGGCTTGCGCAAAAAGATGGATACATTGATTAATTTAAGCCCCAAGGATTTTGTGCAGTACTTGAATGCGAAGGAGCAAATGACCACAAAAGAACTGAAAGCGGCTATCGATAAAGAAAAGAAAAGGGGGTTGGGTACTCCGAAAAAATTTGAAATAGAAATCCTTCGCCGTACATCTGAGCCATTTAGTATTATCATTTTAACCTTGATAGGCGTGGCGGTATCTGCCCGCAAAGTGCGCGGGGGAATGGGCTTGCACCTAGCGATAGGTATTGGCTTGGGGGCAATGTTTATTTTCGTGTCGAAGTTTAGCGCAACCTTTGCTTATAATAGTAGCTTCCCGGCTGTTTATGGGGTTTGGCTGCCCAATATGGTCTTTCTAGTGATTGCTGTTGTGCTTTCTGTTAAGGCGCAGATGTGATTTTTAGTACTTACGAATACTTATGCTGCCTTTGATATTGCTTCCGCCTAGGACTTTGAATGTCACGCAACGCCACAAAGGCGCAACGCATTGATACATAGGGCTTTAAGCTGAGAATAAATATAGTTTTGGTATTCCTTTTTCTTTTTTTTCTTTCCTTTATTTCGTAATGCGCCGGCATCGGTAGCAGCTTCTAAAATCTTCTAAATCTCTGACTTCTCGTAAGCTTAGGCACGTTTTTTGAAAGTGTAATAAAAAGGTTTCAAAAATCGCATAAATATTTTAAAATATTTGTATTTGTTTAGGTGTGCCTGTTTTTTGCAGAAGATAGGAGCCAAAAGGCTTTTGTAGCAAAATTTGGCAACTACCTGTAAACAGTACCTATTTTGAATATTTATGTTTGGATTTCAAAACTACACACTATTAAAATTAATGAGACAATGAGATACTATTTTCTGATTTTTATGGTGCTGAGCACTATAGTAAGCTATGCCCAGCCGCCAGAGACAAAATTGCATGCCAGCAATGGAGATGCGAGTGACAAGCTCGGGCAAAGTGTGGCTATTTCGGGCAATTATGCCATAGCAGGCGCCCCTGAAGATGAGCCAAATGGAGCTAGTAGTGGCTCTGCTTATTTCTATGAGTTGGTCAATGGTACTTGGGTGGAGAAGCAAAATATTATACCTGGCGATGGATCTGAAGATGATGAATATGGGTTTAGTGTAGCGATTGATGGACAATGGGCGGTTGTCGGAGCAAGGTATCGTGGTCCTTCGGCGACATCAACTTATGGTAAAGTGTATATTTATCAGCGAGATGCAAATGGCGTCTGGTCAGAGTTTACAACCTTTACATTGACTTCTTTAGATCACTTTGGGACTAGTGTTTCGTTGCATAATGATTATTTGGCTGTAGGCGGTGTAAATGCGATAGTGGATTATAATGGCACATTAGTACAGTGTGGTACTGTGGTTGTCTATAGATATAATGGCAGTATTTGGGCCAAACAACAAGAGATTGTGCCGAGTGATGGAGCAGGTTTTGATGAATTTGGACACGATGTATGCATTTATGATAATCGTTTAGTGGTAGGTTCTTGGAAGGCAGATGTAAGTGGGCTATCTGATGCGGGAGCCGTTTATGTATATTCTCGGGTAGGTTCTGTTTGGACAGAAGATGCCAAATTGACCGCATTTGATGGAGCGGCTAGTGATTATTTTGGCAAAAGTGTATCTATTTGGGACACGAAGTTGGTTGTTGGAGCGTACAAAAGTAATGGACAAACAGGTGCTGCATATTTTTATGAAGAAACAGGAGGTACTTGGGGGTTGACAAATAAAGTAACAGCCTTTGATGGAGGTACATATGAATGGTTTGGATGTTCGGTTGATTTTATAAAGGCGGATAATGTAGTGATTGGAGCAGAGAAGCACAAAATTGGTACTTCGAGAAGGGGGGCTATTTATCTCTTTGAATATGATAGCGGTACGTCGCAATGGGTGGCGAATACCATTACGAATCAAGTTGTAGCATCGGATGGTGCATCTTATGATTATTACGCTACGGATGTGGCTGGAGACGGTGATTATCTTTATGTCGGTGCATTTAGGGATGATGATATGGGGTCTTCAAGTGGCTCAGGATATTATTATGATATTTCCGCTTCGATATTGCCTGTGGATTTGGTTTCTTTTGATGCGGAGTTGGTCGATGGAGAAGTAAAACTTACTTGGGTCACAGCATCAGAAAAAAATAATGATGGTTTTATGGTGCAGAGGAGCGAAGATGGGTTGGTCTGGGAAGACCTTGGCTGGGTCGCTGGTATGGGAGATTCAGATGAATTGGTGGAGTACGCATTTACGGATAGAGATCCCAATAGTAATGTTAATTATTATCGCTTGAATCAGGTAGACTATGACGGTAAGAATGAATATTCAGAAATCGAGTCTGTTTTTATCAAGGTGCAAGGCGAGTTTACCGTTTTTCCAAATCCAACATCAGATTATATACATCTAGCACATAGTTTTGAATTAGAAGATGTAAAATCCATTCAGCTCTTTGATGTGATGGGCCGGCAAGTGAAGAAGTTTTCGGTCTCAAACGGAGCTTTAAGTGTGGCTAATATTCCGCCAGGTCAGTATTATTTAGTGTTGGAAGTAGGAGGTGAAATGCTCCATAAATCCATTTTGATAGAGTAATACATAGAGAAAAAAAGATATAATTACAAAAAAAGCACTTCGTTAGAAGTGCTTTTTTTGTTTTGTAGGCTCTGTTAAGACTTGATTAACAAAAAGTATAACTAGTTGAAAATCAATGGACAACGATGTATCGCAAAAAAAAGTTGCAAAAAAAAGTCATTTTTTTTAAACCTTTTTTGGAAAATCAATAAACCTTACTTATATTTGGTCTAAATAACGATTAAGATATGTCCACTTTCGAGTTCAACACCAAGTTTTTCAAGTTAGAAAGCTTGCTATATTCTTTTGCTTACAACTTAACCAAAAATGCAGATGATGCCAAAGATCTCTACCAAGAGACCGCATTTCGAGCATTAAGCAATAAAGATAAATTTAGACCAGGTACCAATTTTAAGGCATGGGTTATTACCATCATGCGGAATATATTCATCAATAACTATCGCAGAAAGCGTAAGGCAGGAGTTTTTATGGATTCTACCGACAATCAATATTTTATTAATAGCGGTAGCTCTGCGGTATCTAATAATGGAGAGAATAATATTCTGATGCAGGAGTTGGATGCCATGTTGGAAGCATTAGATGATAGTATTCGCTTACCATTTTTAATGCATTACTATGGCTATAAGTACCAAGAGATAGCCGATCAATTAGAACTGCCCCTAGGTACCGTAAAAAGTAGAATCTTTTTTGCCCGAAAGGAGCTCAAAGAAAAGATTTATAATGCTTACGGTGAGCGCCCAATCTAATAATTTACTCTAGTTTCGGTATGTCGGTGTATGCGGTTTATCGGTGTAACGGTAGGGCGTAGGTTGATTTTATTGCATAGGTTCATTTATTATGTACGTGTTTTAACGCAAGTTTTGAATAGTATGGATTTTCTCATTTGATGGGCTTACCTTTGCAACCATATTTTTTGCACAATAATTGCATTATATTTGAAAAAAAGTTTCACATGAAAAATGTTGGAGTTAAAAACCCGTCTGCGAACCTAAGCTATCTAGGCATAAGCGCTAGAAATGTCTATTGGAATTTGGCGCAGGAAGAATTAATTGAAACTACTATCGCTACTGGGCAAGGAGTTCTTGCTGATTCGGGGGCTTTAGTGGTTAATACAGGAAAATTTACCGGAAGGGATCCTAAGAATCGCTTTATCGTTAAAGATGCCTATACTAGTGACGTCGCTTGGGGAGATGTTAATTTTCCTTTTGATGCCGATAAATTTGATAAGCTTTATGACAAGGTCGTAGCTTATTTTGAAGATAAAGATGTTTGGGTGCAGGAAGGTATGGCTTGCGCAAATCCCAAATATGAACTAAAAATCAGAGCCATTACAGAATTTCCTTGGATGGCAGGATTTGTGCACAATATGTTTATGCGTCCTACTCATGAGCAACTGAATACTTTCTCTCCAGAATGGACCATTCTTAATGCGCCAGGCTTTCAAGCTGACCCAGAAGTTGATGGGACTAAAGCGCCTAATTTTGCCATTTTGAATTTTACCCGCAAGGTGGTCTTAATTGGTGGGACAGGATATACAGGAGAAATCAAAAAGGGAATTTTCTCTGCACTTAACTATCTGCTTCCTAAGGAGGAAGATGTGTTAACTATGCATTGCTCGTCCAATATTGGTAAAGATGGAGATACAGCGGTCTTTTTTGGGCTTTCTGGTACAGGTAAGACTACACTATCTGCCGATCCTAATCGAGAGTTGATTGGTGATGATGAGCACGGTTGGTCAGAAGAAGGCGTGTTTAACTTTGAAGGAGGCTGTTATGCCAAAACCATTGATTTGTCTGCTGAGAAGGAGCCAGATATTTGGGCGGCCATTAAGCACGGAGCTATTTTGGAGAATATTGGTTTTTTGAAGGGTGCGCGTGCGGTGGATTTTGCGGATACGAGTATTACACAAAACACGCGTGTTTCGTATCCAATTTATCACATCCATAATGCGGCCAAACCTTCTATGGGTGGAGTACCCAAAAATATTTTCTTTTTGACCGCAGATGCTTTTGGGGTGTTGCCACCAATCTCTAAATTAACTCCAGGTCAAGCCATGTATCATTTTATCTCAGGTTATACGGCTAAAGTAGCAGGTACCGAAGTAGGTATTGTGGATCCTGTAGCGACCTTCTCTTCTTGTTTTGGTGAGCCATTCTTGCCACATCACCCAACGGTTTATGCCGAAATGTTAGGAGACAAAATCCGTAAATTTGGCGTTAATGTCTGGTTGGTAAATACTGGCTGGGTTGGCGGTGGATTTGGGGTCGGTAATCGTATCAGCCTGAAATATACTCGTGCTATGATAACCGCTGCAATGCAAGGAGAACTAAATAGCGTAGAATATGTCAAGCATCATGTATTTGGCTTAGAGATGCCCGTTGCTTGTCCAAATGTGCCTTCGGAGCTATTAAATCCAAGAAAATCTTGGAAGGATACCAATGCTTACGATAAAAAAGCAAATTACTTGGCTTCTATCTTTATTAAGAACTTTAGTAAGTTTGCCGATAAAGCAAATGATGAAATCATGAATGCCGCACCAAAAGTTGTTGAATTTCATTGAGTTATATTTGTTTTGTTAAAAAAAGCCCACTCCTACGGAGTGGGCTTTTTTTGTATGGTCTAGCTAGGCTTTGAAAAAAAAGACCCAATTCTCAAACTAACCACCAAATCATTTCGTTTAGATGCTGAGAATGTAATTTTCTTCACCAATATTCCACGAAAACCTTTATCTTGCTACATGTTTAGCTCCATTAAAGATGACATCATACGCAATTACCATACTGGCAATATGGTCACACGGCTCATTTTCGTTAATGTAGCCGTTTTTCTAGTGGTTATTTTGACACGGTTGGTATTTCAAGGTTTTCAGCTGAATTCCTTTCATTTATTTACTCAATTCTTTTCGTTATCGTCTGATTGGAAACATTTGTTAACGCATCCATGGGTCTTTTTTACGGCTAATTTTTTGCATTTGGGATTTTTGCACCTGTTGTTTAATATGATTTGGTTGTATATGTTTGGTCAGATAGTGGGTGATTTGATAGGGGATAGGCACGTATTGCCCATTTATGTGCTTGGTGGAGTGGTGGCAGGCTTGATGTTTTTTTTCTCAGCGATGTTATTGCCCTATGGTCAGGGAGTTGTCATTTATGCTTTGGGGGCATCGGGTGGGGTGATGGCGATTGCCGCCGCTTCCGCAATGATTGCGCCAGACTATGAAATACGGCTCTTGTTGATAGGTCGAGTAAAGTTAAAATATATCGTCGCTGTTTTGTTGATTTTAGATGTTGCGGCCTTAGGGAGCAATATGAATACTGGTGGACATTTTGGGCATTTGGG
>CAMZKG010000102.1 GCA_947311105.1 uncultured Saprospiraceae bacterium | reverse complement strand
TTGAGTCGCTTGTCCTTTGGACTTCGCTGGTTGAGCCGCTTCGCTGGTTGAGTCGCTTGTCCTTTGGACTTCTCTGGTTGAGTCGCTTCGCTGGTTGAGCCGCTTCGCTGGTTGAGATGCTTGCCCTTCGGGCTTCGCTGGTTGAGAGTTGATGCTGCCGTCCGAGACATACTCGCCTAGCACCCAAAAATCACGAAGGAATGCCTCGTAAGCGTAGCCTAATGCCCCAATTTTGTACACACAATCACCACATTGTCGTTATTTTGGAGTTTGGTGGCTAGGAGATAGATATTGCCGCCGGGTATGATTTTGAATTTTTCGTAAATCTGGGATGCTTTTAGGGGGAAGTTTCGGGCGATGATGTTGGCTTTGCCGTTGTCGAGATGTTTATTGATTTGTTTTTTCTTGAGTTTGATGGTGTCTATGATTTTGAAAATCCTTCCGGGAAAAGTGGTGATTTCTTCTTGAGAAGTAAAGAAGTTACTATTGATATGGAGTTTGTAGATGTTTAGTTTTTCCGCAAGGTAATTTTGGGTATTGCCTTTTAGAATGGACTTATTGGGCTCGTAGATATAGGCTAGGGGATGGCTCAATTGAATTTCGGTATGGTTTAGTTTTCGTTTTGGCGCCAAAGCAGTGAAGGTATCGGTTTTATTTTGGGTGATATTGATGCTGTTGATGGGGATGGCTGCTAATTCTTTGTGCTGTTTGGAGATATGCAAAAGTATTTCTTTGCACTCATTTTTGATGGAAACGATGTAAATGGATTGGATGCCTTTTACTTTTAGCAAGATTTGGTCAAGATCTAACATAGGAGATAGCTTGACTAGAATATTTTTGGCTTTGGTGAGTAGAAAGTCGTTGATTTGTAAGATGTCTGGTGTGCAGTCTTCTATCAAAAATACCCTACTGTTTTGGCTGTCTCGTCTGGCTGGGTCTAGGTAGATCCAATCGGCATTTTGATGGCTGTTTTCCAATAATTCGATGCCATCTCCAGGCTGAAAAATGGTATTGGTGACGCCTAATTGCTGAAAATTATGTTGGACAACTTGGAGTAGGGCTTCGTTTTGCTCAAAATAATGCACCTGCTCAAATTTTTCCGCAAGGAAGTAGGTATCTACCCCAAATCCACCCGTCAAATCAAAGAGATTTTTGCCGGCAATGAGTGTTGCCTTATACTTGGCAGTCCATTCAGAAGAGCATTGCTCAAACGATACTACCGATGGAAAAATAAGTTCTTTGTCGCTCCAAGAAGGGATTTTGTGGCTTACTTTTTTGCGCCCATTAATTTGGTTGATGATAAAACTAGGCTCGATGGCTAGTTGTTGTCTGATTTTTAGGACTAATTTGTCGGTGGGTTCATTTAGATTTTGTTCTATAAATCCCTGAATCTCATCACTTAAGCGCATAGATTAGTTGCTTTTTTCTCAAAGGTAATGCTTTTTGTTAAAATCAAATACCTACCTTTGCCGCTCAAAAAAAAAGAAGATGAAATTTGAAGCATATCAATATATCAGACCAGAGATGGAGTTGTTTGTCAGTGATTTTAGGTCATTGATGGATGCTTTTGCGAAAGCGGAAAGTTTTCAGGAGCAGGTAGATTTTTTTGATAAGATAAATCGTCTGCGCAATAGCTTTTTGACGATGTATAATTTGGCTTTTATTCGCCATAGCATCAATTCTAAAGATGAGTTTTATGAAAATGAAAATCGGTTTTTTGATGAGCATTCTCCAATTTATGATGAGCAAAATAGCCGTTTTTATCGGCTTTTGTTGGATAGCCCCTTTCGGGAAAAATTAGAGCAAAAATATGGCAAGCAGCTCTTTAACCTTGCGGAAATGAGCCTACGCACTTTCTCGAAAGAGATTATGAAGGATTTGGTCAAGGAAAATCAATTGGCGACCGAATATATGAAAATCAAAGCGCTAGCTCAGCTTGATGTAGATGGCAAAACGTACAATTTGTCTAATATTACCGCCTTGGAAGAGAGCGCAGACCGCAATATCCGTAAAAAAGCGGCGGATACAAAATGGGGGTTTTATGCGGAGCATCGGGAAGAGATGGAGCAAATTTATGACGATTTGGTTGGGGTGCGTACCCAAATCGCTAAAAAATTAGGCTTTGAAAATTATACGGAATTAGGGTATCTTCGGATGAATCGCTCAGATTACGACCAGGAGATGGTCGCCAAATTTAGAGACGCTGTACAAAAATACATTGTACCGATTGCCAGCCAATTATATGAGAAGCAAAAGAAGCGTTTGGGGCAAGATGAGTTGAAATATTATGATTTGAGTTTCTCTTTTCCGTCGGGCAACCCTAAGCCTACCGGGACTCCTGAAGAAATCATTGGAGCGACTTCCAAAATGTATAAGGAGTTATCTGCCGAAACGGATGAATTTTTTCAATTTATGGTGGAGGGCGATTTATTGGACGTCGTGGCAAAGGACGGAAAGTCCACAGGCGGATATTGTACATTTGTCCCCAATTATGGCGCACCTTTCATCTTCTCTAATTTTAATGGTACGAGTGGAGATATTGTGGTGATGACGCATGAAGCAGGACATGCTTTTCAGGTGTATAGCAGCCGCAATACGCCGTTGCCAGAATACCAATGGCCTACGTATGAAGCGGCGGAAATTCATTCGATGAGTATGGAGTTTTTTACTTTTCCTTGGATGAATTTATTTTTTGGCAAGGACAGCAAGAAGTTTGAATTTGCGCATTTGATTTCGGCGATTACGTTTATTCCGTATGGGGTCGCAGTGGACGAATTTCAGCATATTGTCTATAATAATCCGCAGTTGACCCCTGCAGAAAGGAATCAAGCTTGGTTGGATTTGCAAAAGAAATATTTGCCCCATTTTGATCATGCAGGCAATGCCTTTTTGGAAGCGGGTGGTTTTTGGCAACGTCAAAGCCATATTTTCCGTTCTCCTTTTTATTATATTGACTATGCGCTTGCGCAAATATGTGCTTTCCAGTTTTGGAAGCGAGATATAAAAGATCATGGTTCGGCTTGGTCCGATTACGTTAATCTTTGCAAAGCAGGGGGAAGCCTTTCTTTTCTTGGATTGGTGGAGCTGGCGGGACTAAAGTCGCCTTTTGACGAAAGTGTATTGAAGGATGTAGCGGAACATGTCGGTGATTATTTGGCTGGGATTGATGATTCTGGTTTTTAGATTGCGCTTGCGCTCGCTTTGCTCGCTGTCTTTGGTGCGCTCCTTCGTCGCTGTTAGTGCGCTCCTTCGTCGCTTTTGGTCTTTGGTGCTGCCGCAGCGGCATGCATCTACGACGTGCATCTGCGGCGTGTGCGTCGCAGAGTAAGTCGCAGGTGTACGTCGTGGGCGTAAGTCGCTGCGGTAGCACCAAAAGCGAAGCGCCCAAAAGACTAAAGACTAAAGACTAAAGACTAAAGACCAAAGACTAAAGACCAAAGACTAAAGACCAAAAGCGTCAAAGCCAAAAAATCAACCCAAAGTGTCCAACACCTACGGAGTAAGTCGCTGCGGTAGCACCAAAAGCGAAGCGCCCTAAAGACTAAAGACCAAAGACCAAAAAAAATAAAAAAAATGATAAAGAGAATTGTAAAAATGACGTTTAAGGAGGAAGAGATTTCCGCTTTTAAGTCCAATTTTGAAGCCAATAAGGATAAGATTAAAGCTTTTCCAGGGTGCCATCATGTTGAGTTGTTACAGGCGAAAGATAATCCTAAAATCTTCTTTACCTTTAGTGTTTGGGATGGTGAAGATGCTTTGGAAACTTATCGGCACTCTGACCTTTTTAAGGGGATTTGGAAGGTGACAAAGGCGATGTTTGATGGACGTCCTGAAGCCTGGAGTTTGGATTTTATTGGGTAGCTAAATTTTTGTCATTAAATGGTTCGGTCTTTTTTTGCAAAAAAAGTAGCAAAAAGCCTATGTGTGTGTGTAAATACGTAGGCGTAGCGGGTCATGGTGGTGAACGATCGATTCCGTAGGGTCGGATTTGGCAGCAGCCGTAGGGAGAGAACGGCGGTAGTCGGCTACAATACAGCTTCAAGCATCTTCAGATTTTGCCTTAATCAAGGAAGAAGTTGGAGGCGTGGCAGGCTACGTCGGAGTTTTTTATCGAACCATTTTGTCATACTCTTCAATACTATTAGTCCAGGAATACTTTTGTACCCAGTTAGAGAATAAATTCATGGCAGGTTTTTCCGAAAGGAGGTAAAGGAGTTGGGTTTCTAAGTCTTTCGGTGTGTTGTATAAGTGGGTTTGATGGTGTTTTTTCGGTATGTGGGCAGGAAAGGCAAGCCGATTGGGTAAGAGGGGATAGACATTGGCATGCATGGCTTCAATTACAGAAATGCCAAAAAAATCCTGATTAGAAGTGACAGGCAAAATAGCTGCTTGCTGGAGGAGTATCCAGTAGTCAGATTTCGTAGGTGTATAGCCGAAATGGATGATTTCTTTTGTGAATTGTTTTTTAGCCCAGTCAAAAATTTTGGGATGTTTTTGGGTTTGCTCTCCTAAGATGATGAGTTGAAAAGGAATACCTTGGTCTTGGATGTTTTTTAAGATTTGGAAAAAAGTTTCGGGGTTTTTGTCATATTCCCAGCGGTGATTCCACAAAATAGTTTGGGGGATTTTTTTAGTATTTGGGTTTAATGTAGGCAGATCAATTGCGAGAGATAATGTTTGACTTTTTTGGGCGATGATTTGTGTATTTTCTAGGCCGTTTTTATCGGGAAATTGCCCTAGAAATTTGGGTAGGGCAGTCAGAAAAATTTGTCGATGAAAGTCAGAGTTGAAAAATACTTTATCCGCAATTAAAGCACTGGTATAATTGATAAAACCGTAGTGTCGGTCTCGTTTTAGGTTGGTATCTTGGTCGGTGGGAGACCACGGATAGCAGATTTGATTTTCATGGAAATATAGATAATATTTAGCGGTCGGGTAGTGTGGGGCTAGCAACGACTTGAAGAGTGCTAAATTCAAAAAGTCACTACACAAAAACACGTCATACGCTTTCTTAGCATCAAGTATTTTTTGCGCAAGCGAAATGGCTCCGCCGTGCATCCGCCACTTCCAAAATCGCCCAGGCATCCCATAAATATCTATGTAATGGCTAGAGTGTTTTTTTAGACCTTCGGCCCATTTTTGATGCGATCCCGTCAAAAATGGCTCGACTAGAGCTATTTTTTGCTTCATGGTGCTAAGATAGGGATAAATTGGGATTGGTACTTTGGGGGCGCATGACCTTGAAGCTTACTTAGTCTAAATATTTTTTATTATTCAATCTCCAATCGTATTTCAGAAAGTTGATTTTAGCCTTTTTGTTGAAGGAAGCAGGAGCATACTGGGCGATAAAATCCTTTAGTGAGCCATCTTTGGTAAAGTCTTTTTTAAACCACTTGAAAATTTTGGATAGTTGTGTTTTAGATGTGGATATTTTGTTTTTGGATGTATCTGCCAAAAATCTTTTTGCTTGTTGATTTAGTTGAGTATAGATTTTGTCCCCAACGTAGGCGTGGTTCAATAGTGGTGGGCAAGAAGCAGAAGCGCAGTTGACGGCAAAATGGATTCTAGGTTCTTTGAATCTTTTTCGTAGGATGCCATGTTCAATTTTATTTAGGTCATATTTGTGTCCGCCTATTTCGATAAATTTGATGTCCCAAACCGTATTGACAAAAGGCACTCCCCGCTTGATATCTTTGATGCTTTTGATGGGGTAATGGTCAATGATGAGTTTTACGGTAAAGGCATTATAGGCATTGATCCAGTAGGCCAATTGCTCTGTTCTTTTCCAAGACCGTTGTGGGGGATTATTGCTCAGTAGATTAAGGTATTTTTTAAATTTTGCCTTCTCCTTAATAAATCCAGTATAATCAACAATGCCTTCATCGGTGACATGTGCTTGGAGTAATTCGTCCCATATAGTATGGCTAATCGACTGGGCTTGACTGTTTTGCGCAAGCGAAAAAATGCCCAAAAGAACAAAAATAGTAGAAAAAAGGAATTGACGACTCATGTTGAAAATGGTTTTATTGAGACTGTATAACCCAAAGTTAGGGGGAGAATTGCGTAGTTGCCTTAATTCTATGTTAAATGGTGCTAGAAGATGACTAGTTTGTCTTGTCTGCGACTAAGCTTGTGCTTCTGCCCACGACCTAGGGTGTAGCGGTGTACGGTTTGAGAAACCTTGCCAAGCAAAAGCATGAAAGATAAAAATACGAAGCAAGTAGATTAAAACTGGGGTTTCTTAAACCTTTTTTGTTGTTCAATTGTGCAATCGTGCAAGTGTTTAATTGGCTAGTCAGATGGAATCCCTGCCCCCCAAAATTATTTTTTGCTAGTCTTTTTTAGAGAAAGCCCACCAAGGTGCCCCTTTCTGTAACGGGTACAAGCGGTGTAGCGGTATAGCGGGTATAGCGGGTTTAGCGGCGTAGCCCGATGAGTAAATTTTCATTTTGTTACCATACGGTTTCCTTTAAGAAAGGGAAACCCAAAATATCCCCTTTAGGTGTTTTTTTGTGAAAAAAAACAATAAAAATTTGGCAAATTGAAGTTATTGTGTTATCATTGCCCTGTATTGTACAATATACCCCCAAAAAACAAGCATTGCTAAGTTATTTATCAGAATAAATAAGGGTGTCACCTAGTGGCTGCTCTTTGTATGGTAGAAGTGGGTGGATGCCCAGATTTTATTCTGTTTTTTTTAATTCTTAAATCTTTAATTATGAAATTTACATTTCACAAAGGTCATTTCTATGACCAAATTACACATCTCTTTTCTTCTTTTCTTCGTCACCGACCACCTTTGATGCTACTTCTTGTAGGAGTATTGTTATGGGGGGGGTGAGTTATGGACAGAGTACTCCTTCCATTACCATTACAACCCCAATTGCAAAACATAATCAATTGAGTAGCTGGATGATAGGAACCTGCCGTAACCATGTACACAACCAAGTGACTAGTGGGAATGGTATATACAACGAAACAAAGTTTACAGAAAAACAAGCTTTATATAGGGATATAAAACCAGTTTTTGGAACAGGAAGAAAACTTTATCGTCTGGGAGGAAATAATATTGATGGTGGTACCGAATATGGAGGTAGTGCTGGTTTTGTTTGGTGGAAAAACTACGATGACCCTCAAGGTTGGAATGGTCAGTATCCTTATGACAATTTAATCCACTACATAGAAGAAGCGCTAGAGATGGATGCAGATTTATTAGTTGGCATTAATGTGGCTACAGGTTCTGATACATCTGCCGCAAACTTGGTTAAATATCTAACCAATCTGACGCTCAATGACCCTATTACCAATCAGCCAATTAAGATAATTGATGGAGTCGCTTATTTTGAATTAGGTAATGAACTACCTGCAAGTTGGATTAAAGGTGGATGTGGGTTTGCCGCCAACCCAACGACTTACTGCGACAATATAGCACCATTTATTCGTGCTATGCGTGCAGAGAATTCGGAAATTAGTACCGCCTTAATGGATGGTTTTAATAATAGTTTTGATTGGGGGGCTGGTTGTCCTAATTGGAGTTGTAGTAATTGTGGTGTTACAGATGTAGTGAATACATATTTAAATTACATTGATCCAACCACATCAAAACCACTAGATTTTAATTATATTGCGTTTCATGCTTATCCTCAAGGATGGCTTTTTCCTCATTCAGATGGTTCTGGTCAAGTTGTAAATTGTCCGAATAATATGAATGGGATTGCAGGAGAATTTGATTTACTAATGTCTGCCAATCAATGGTCTCTTAAAGAGAGCATTGAGCCCATTAATAACCTGTTGCAGAACGACTCCGAAGGCAGAGGCATTAAGCTCGTAAATACTGAATTTTCTACGACATATGCTTTCTCTGAAAATACAGCTTTGAATCCACATGGTATCGTTCAGGCATTATATACTGCGGATAATATAATGACATCAATCGTTGAGGACATTCCTACTACAATTGCTTTTTCTTACTTGCATATTGCCTCTCAAAATTCTACCACACACTTTAAGGACAATGTTTTTTTCGAGCCTAACATTCCTGGTGGTGCTACACAAATAACGACTCTACCTATTTTTAAGCTCCAAAAACTATTGGCGAAGAATCTGGGTCAGGAAAGAATCAGTAGTACTGAAAATTTTTCTCCATCTACTGTTACTTTTTGTAATAATACAACTTATGACTACACGAAATTAGGGCATGTTGCCACAATTGATAACAATGGTACGATATATTCTTTAATAATTAATAGAGGCCAAACAGATGAAACCTTGACGTATATTCCACCGGGAAGTTATCAAGCGGAGTTACATACAATCAGTGCTACTTCTTTGGCTGATGATCAGATTTCTGCAAGTGGGTATGCACCAGTTACTAATTTATCCGCAATCTCGATTCCTAAGCTTTCCATTAATATCCTAAAACTAACTCCAATATCATCGACCTGCCACGACTACACCATCAACACCAATACCACTTGGCCAGATGCTGCTTACCTGGGCCCTTACGGAAAAGTAGAAGTCAAGAGTGGGGCGACACTGACCATTGCTCAGGGTTATGAAGCTCGTTTTTGTACGGATGGTAGTTTGGATATATCGTCTGGAAGCAGGGTGGATTTGAAAGGTAGCTTGACGAGTTGTGCCCAAGAGTGGCGAGGGGTATCTGTAGAAGCTGGAGGACGCTTTACAGGTAATAATGGTACGATTGAGCATGCAAGAGTGGGGATATCGGGTACGGAATTATCTTCATTCGATAATTCTGATGGGGTAAGAATCTTCTGCGAAAACACACATTTTAAAAATAATGCAACGGGGGTGGCATTTGCGTATACGTCCTGGCCAATGACTTCAGGAAGTGGCGGTTTAGCGCTCAATCAAGCTGGTTTTTCTAAGCTAAGACTAACAAATTGCGACTTTGATGTAACCGACAATCCAAACTTTAATAATCATGTAGAATTATATAGTTCAGCGAATACGTTCATAACAGGCTGTGACTTTGCCTATAGTCAACAGACTGGACGTAATACTGCTAGTCGTGGAATTCTGGCGGTCAATTCTCAATTTAGGGTTAGTGCAAGCAGTTCCATGAAGCCCAGTACTTTTTCGGATTTGGCGAAAGGCGTAGAAGTGATCCAGATGTCACGCTCTAGTTATATCTTGGAAGACAGTCAATTTGATAGGTGCGCTGTGGGTGTCCATAATATCGGTACAACTGGCGGCAAGATACTTCGTAACACTTTTAATATGGGCGAAATGGATGGGGCATATTATGACAATGGAGAGGATAGACAGATAGGCGTGTCCTATGAAGGGGGCACCAATGGCATCACCTTGGAAGAAAATACTTTTATTGGGACTACTAATTGGAATACGACCACTTATGGCACGACTTGTCGAATGCTGGCGCCACAAGATGCCAATGTTATTCGCAATAATACTTTTACGGATATGGCTTATGCTAACTGGGCAGAAGAAAATAACGGGAATGCCGATGTAGGTCTGCATTATCTCTGCAACACCCATACCAATCCAGCTTTACGTGGATGGAATTTTATCGCCAATGACCCTGCCCAAGGCGGACGGGCTATGCGGTTGAAGCAGGGATTATCATTAGGGCAGACAGGTGAATATGCCCCTGCCCGCAATATCTTCTCACATGTCGGGCCAGCGAACAATAGTGTTGTTAATGGAGATAATTTGCGTGATTTTTGGGTAAAGGATGGTACAGGAGCTGATTATAAATATTATTATTTGAAAAATGCTCCTTTGGAAAAGCCGCTTTATGAAAATGTGGATAAAAAGGATATTAATGATAATAGTGGCAATACCTGTCCGAGACCCTACAAGGAATTTGGAACACACTTAGTCGAAAAAGATAAAGATGAAATGCGCCAAAGGTATTTTACGCATCGTAAATCTTACGATGAATCTAAGCATACCTATGAGCAACTGAAGAATAGTGGGTCAGGTAGTGATGTTGAGCTTGCGCAAAAAACAATGGCCTATCATCGCCAGCAAATGGATGCGGCTGCTTATGACGGTTATGTGTATGCACTGTCTGATACGACTGTGACACTAGACACCATACGTTTGTGGATGCGACGTTTTGCGAATAAGACGGGCGACTATATGCTGGCGGCAGACTATTTGACGACACAGGAGTATGAGATGAGCCGTCGTGTATTAGCGAGTATGCAGCAAAAATATGATTTTAGCGCCAAAGAGATGGATGACTATGACAAGATGGAGTTCATGTTTGACGAATTGATTAAAGCTTCAGGCAAGCCACTCTCCGAAGGAGTTTTGGACAAGATGGAATCTATTGCAACGACCAAAGAAGGCCAGGCGAGTTATTTTGCCAGAGAGCTATTGAGTAGTGACTATGGCTATTTTTACCGTCCTGTTTTATCCACTTTGCCAAAGCAATACGTAGAAAATGGTGCATCCGAAGGCAGTGGCTATACAGGCCCCAAGATGATGGTTTCGCCCAATCCAACGGATTATCAAGTACATTTTGATTGGAGTGCCTTTGCTACATCAGGAAAGGAAGTGGTCATTGAAGTGACTAACCAGACAGGAGGACTGATAGAAGTCCTAAAACCTGCTCCAAATAGCACAGGCATGGATTGGACGACCGAAAAAGTCTCGGGTAACTCTTGTTATTATCGCTTGATAGTCAATGGCCAAGAAGTCTATGGCGGACATATTGTGATAAATAAGTAAATTGTGGCGTGCATCTCACGGTGAGATGCACGCTTTTAAAAACTCATGACATGAGAAGTTTAGTAGTGATATTGATTGCATTAATGACCCATTGTGTGCAGGCACAGTCTGGATTTATTAAAGTATTTGATGAATCCAAAATTCATAGTGCAGATTTTATGGATGTGCTAATTGAAAATGATACGATCATTTTGTATAGTTTAGCTTGGGATAGTTTATTCAATCAAGGAATAAGATTTGCGAAGCTAGACACCTTAGGTAATATACTATCCGAAGAGATTTATGTTGACTCGCTAAAAACGCTAACGACAATACGGTGGCGCAAAAAAATAATCAAAACATCAGACGGGGGCTATATGATAGCGGGCAGTGCACAAAGCACGCCCTACTTACTCAAGGTACACCACGATTTAAGTTTAGATTTTTTGAAGTTTTATGAAAATCCTGTGGGGGTAGCCATGTCGGGGAATAGTAGTTTGTTGGAAGTGAATGGTGGGTATTTGTTGACGGGTGTGCAGGTGGCAGATGATTTTGAGAAGGATACCTATTTACTTAAAACAGATAAGAGTGGGAATCAAATATGGCGTAGGAAATATGGTAAACTAGACATAATAGATATCCCCATAAATCTAAATACCTTTGGAGAGAATGCATATATTCTTACAGGTGGACGGTCAGATGATCAAAACGGCAATCAATCGACATGGACAACAAGTATGATAATCGTGGTGGATAGTCTAGGTAATGAGCAATGGGAATGGGAGTCTCCTACGAGTAGAAATCAAAGTGCTATTTGGGATTTCGAGCTACTCCCCGACAGCAGTTGGATATGTATCTCTGGGACATGGGAGTTAAACTCAAGTGGGCAGACCTACTGGACACGTCCGATGGTCTTTCGAATGGACAAGGATTTTAATGTGCTATGGGAGCGGATTTATCCTATACAGAAACCAGCACATTTTTTTACCGACTTGGAGCAGACGGCAGATGGCAACTTCTTGGCATCTGGGTGGATGAATAAAGATTCTATGGTTACTACTTATGGGTCAGTAAAAGGGATGCATTTTAAATTCAATATTGATGGCGATACGATATGGACACGACAAGATTCCATCTATCCTGATTCGATAACAGGCTATGACGGCACTCGCGTAACGGGAACCGCTTTGTTATCATCTGGTAGTATTATCTCGGTAGGATATGCGGAGCGGAATTCGTTCGCACCCCCGTCAGGGACTTATGGTTTTGTGATGAAGATAAGTCCAGGTGGCTGTGTGGATACCGATACATTAGGTTGTTGGGTCGGCGCCGTGGCGCCCGATGCGACGGTTCGCCCATTGTCTTTATCCCCAATCCAAGTCTATCCCAATCCCGTCAATGATGAGCTGACGGTCGTATTGCCAAGTACTCCATACAAAGAAACAACGATTTATTTTTACGATGCGACGGGTCGTTTTTTGCGCAAGCAACGGGTACGAAGTGGTCGTAATCTATTGAGTGTTAGCGATTTACCGCAAGGGATGATTTTTTATACCGTCCTTTCGGAGAAGGGGATATTGAGTAATGGGAAGTTATGGTTTGAGAAACCTTAATAAGCAAAAGCCCAAGCGATAAAAATGTAAGCAGATAGATTAAAAACTTGGGGTTTCTTAAACCTTGGCGTTTTGTTCAATTGAATAGTCAGATGGAATGATTGCCAGCACAAAAATTTACCAAAAACAAGGAAATCGGTAGCCGCCGCAGGCAATGGAACGTGAAATATATTTCACGCCTACGAGTAGCGAAGCGTTACGATAAACTGCATAGAAATTGGTCATTATTGGGAGTCTGGTACCCCTTCACCTTGCCCGTGGCGATACTCGCTGCGCTCGTCTCTACATCTTGCAAATTAATTTGCAAGCCCACTCGTTCCACTTGCCCGACTCACATCGATGAGCAAATTTTGGACAATTTCCTCCCGCAAAATAAGGAAAATGCTTGCCGCCGCCAGCAAGAGCCCACTCGTTCAGTATGCCCGACTCGGAGCGATAAGTAAATTTTCATTTTGTTACCATACGGTTGCCCTTAAGAAAGGGAAACCTATGGAAGGGTTTCGCAAAAAGAAACAAAATGAAAATTTGCGGTGCCAAGAATGTTGTTCAA
>CAMZKG010000101.1 GCA_947311105.1 uncultured Saprospiraceae bacterium | reverse complement strand
GGCAAGTTAAACGAGTGGTCTTGCAAATTTATTTGCAAGATGTAGAGACAAGCGAAGCGAGTATCGCCACGGGCAAGGCTTAAGAAACGCCTAGTAGCTAAGGTTTAAGAAACCACTGTTTTTATCTACTCGCTTACTTTGTTTTCTCTATCGCTTTGGCTTGGCAAGGTTTCTCAAACCATTGCCTAATGTAAACGTTTTTGCGCAAGCATCAGCCGCTCTTGAACCACTTCAACGATAAATTCAGGCTTCATTTCCCGCCAGGGGATCCCATTAAAAGCAGGCCCAAAATGCACATATTGAGCGATAGCCTCCCCCATTTCATCCGCCACATGATCAAAAGTATCCAAAAAAGCAACCCATCCATCGCTTTCGCAAATCTCTTCAATCCACTCTTCATAATAATCATCATCGCCAGTATGAAAATTCAACAGGTTGTCGCAAAAGAAAACAAATTGCGTGATATCCGCATCAATCATCTCATTAATGACTTCACGCTTTAAGGACATCACGTCATTTTGTACTGCATCATTCCACTCTCCCAACAATTCGATAAGTGCAAATTGTCGGTCATAATCGACGAATAAAACTTTTAGAAACAAGGTCGGAGACCCGCAACTATCCCATTGTGGGTGAATCACATAATTATAGATAGCATCCGAAAACTCAAACTCACTATTTATGTGTCCAAAAAAAGGAGACTGGGGGTCTTCAGAAGCGACATACTGATCTCGCCAACGAAAGAAAGGCTCAATATCGTGCATCCTAAATTATTTTGGCGCTTTATAGTCTTTATTCTCCTCGTAATGCATGTGACAGACAGGGCAATCACCTGGTTTTTGGCTACCGCTACCTTCGCAATACATCGGGCAAATATATTTAGAATTATGCTCCTTGTCCTCTATTTCCGTTTGAGATACATCCTTTTTAGGTTGATCAGTACAAGATGGCAAAGCCACCGCTACGAAAGAAAAGAGCAGTATAAAAGCCAATCGATTCAACAACATTTTCCTATTATTTTCAGTTTTGAAAAACACTTTTCACAAATATGCCGCAAGATAGCTAATTATTTTTAGACAACAAGTATTCAAAAATAATATTAGGCGATAACTATTAAAAACACTAAAACCAAAAGAATTTAACAACTGCAAACTTTATTAGCTTTATTACGTTCTGTATATCAATGATTTGCGCAAATTTGTTTTATAATAATAATACACCTATCTTTGCGCGATTTTTTTTTTTAATGAAACGCAAAAAAATGAGTAAAGCTAAGTTTACTAAAACTCAACTTAAAGACTTAATCGAAGTTTATCAAGCAGAGGTTAAGAAATTGAATTTTCAAATTCAAAATGCACGCACCACTATCGCCGCATTGAAAGCTGATTTAAAAACAGCTCCTGATGACGCCCAGCCTGTCGTTAAGAAAGCGCCGGCTAAAAGAAAAGCTGCTGCCAAAAAAACAACTAAAAAAGCCGTTGCTAAAAAAGCGCCAGCTAAAAAGGTAACTAAAAAAGCCGTTGCCCAAAAAGCGCCAGCTAAGAAGGTAACTAAGAAAGCCGTTGCTAAAAAAGCGCCAGCTAAGAAGGTCGTTGCTAAAAAAGTAACTAAGAAGACGACTAGAAAAGGAAGTGCAGGCAGAAAGCCTGTCGTTACCGCTTGGGACAATTTCGTAATGACTGCCATCAATGAAGCTGGCAAAGGAATGATCAGCGCTGATTTATTTGTTGCCGTAAAAGCTAAAGCTAAAGCAGCAAAGGAATACAAAAACGATGCAACGACTAAGACATTGATTAACCGCGCCTTACAGAAGTTAGTCAATAAGCAAAAAGTACTTGCTAAATTTAAGCATGCTGGTAGAGGGTTTGCCTACGGTCTTCCTTCTTGGGGAAGTAGAGGTAGATTAAAGCCTGCATTCAAAGCTTAAGACCTTATTCCATAAAAGTGGCAGGATAAAATCCTGCCACTTTTTTTTATCAAAACAACTACGAAAACAATGTCTTTAGCCAATTCTGGCGAATATTTAGCCAAAACTTTCCAAGGTCTTGAAGAGACGCTTGCCCAAGAATTAGAACAGTTCGGAGCTTCTAATATCAAAATAAGAAAAAGAGCCGTTTTATTTGATGCGGATTTAGAGACTTTTTATAAAGCCAATTATCTCAGCCGTGTGGCTTCGCGTTTTCTTAGACCCATCCTGAATTTTAGAGCAGATTCTTACGATGAACTCTATAACAAGATGTCAAAAGTTGATTGGCCCGAACTCATGCACTATGACCAAACCTTTGCCATATCTAGTGTAGTCAATTCTAGAATCTTTGACCACTCTAGGTATGTCACCATGAAAACGAAAGATGCCATTGTCGATCAATTTAGAGCAAGATTCAGAAAGCGCCCTTTCATTGAGACTTATCAACCAGATATTCGCTTTCATGTGCACATCAACGATCGCAATATTAGATTATACTTTGATGCTTCTGGTGAGTCTCTTCATAAGCGTGGTTATCGCAAAGACGACACCTTCCCAGCTCCTTTAAGCGAATGCCTTGCGGCAGGAATGTTGTTGCAAGCGGGATGGGATGGCTCTACCGATTTGGTGGATCCCATGTGTGGCTCTGGCACTTTGCTAATTGAAGCTGGCATGATTGCACGAAATATTGCCGCCCAAAGATATAGAACCTACTTCAGCTTCCATAATTGGTCTGATTTTCAACCCAAACTCTGGAAAAAAGTCAAAGAAGATGCCATCAAAAATGAACGTGTTTTTGAACATGTCATCAAAGGCTTTGATTACAGCCAAAAAGCATTAAATGCCGCAACAACTAACTTGCGTGGCGCTGGACTAAAAGGATATACCGAGCTTAACTTACTGGATATCAACGATATGCCTGCCCAAAAAGGACCTGGATTTTTAATCGTCAATCCGCCTTATGGAGACAATATTAAAGTGGATGATATCGACCGACTCTACAAAGAATTGGGAGATATGCTTAAACAAAAATTCAATACTTGGGATGCTTGGGTGTTTACGGCGAACCTTGATGCTCTCAAAAATATTGGACTAAAGACTTCTAAACGGATACCATTGTTCAATGGTCCGAAAGAGAGTCGGCTTTGTCTTTATGAGATGTATTAATTTTGGAGAAAGGTGAATTTAGCGGTTTAGCGGATTAACGGGTGTGACGGTGCAGGGACACTTGAACAACATTCTTGGCACCGCAAATTTTCATTTTGTTTCTTTTTGCGAAACCCTTCCATAGGTTTCCCTTTCTTAAGGGCAACCGTATGGCAACAAAATGAAAATTTACTCATCGATAT
>CAMZKG010000100.1 GCA_947311105.1 uncultured Saprospiraceae bacterium | reverse complement strand
TACTTTTTTTGCAGGCACTGTTTTAATCACTCTTTTGGGTGCTTGTTTGGTACGACTTACCACAGGCTTAGAAGTCGGTTTTTGGCTCATAGAGTTATTAGAAGTATTGGACGTAGGCTTTTTTGAAGGTTTTTTGATGACTTTACCCGACTTATTGGATTTTGTAGATTTGGGTTTAGCCTTTGGTTTTGAAATCACCTTAGTCTCTCTTGGTTTGGTGCCTTGTTTAGGAGACGTAGTCTTCATATCCACTTTGTTGGTCTTCTTTGTGGTCTTAGTAGAAGTAGGGGTCTTACTCGGCGTGGTTTCTGTGCCTGGCTCCGTAATAATCTGAATCGCCGAACAACTAGTCAGCATCAGCCCTACAATAAGCATGGAAAAGAGAATGAAATTTTTCATGTCAATTTTGTTTAAGTTAATACACAACCTTCCAATACTACTTTAAGTATTGGAAGGTTGAAAAAATATTAATCTGAAGTATTCACAACAACGAAACCCAAAAGTGGCTTATTTGTTGTTTTTAGCCTTTCCTGTTACATCTTTCTTAACAATCTTCGGGATCTTGATTTCCTTTGGTCCTGCAATAATCTTAAACTCTGTCCGACGGTTAAAACGATGCTCTTCATCCGAACAACGTACGCCATTAGTACACTTATTCAAAATCATCTGTTCTCCATAACCTACGGGCTTGATTCGTTCCGTAGCAATCCCTTTGCTTACCAACCAGTCCGCTGCGGACTGTGCACGTCTTTGCGAAAGCTTATTGTTATAGGAGCGACTACCTTGACTATCCGTATGTGAAGACAACTCAATCACCATATCTGGATACTTCTCCAAAAGTCCCAACAAAATCGTCAAATCTTCTTCCGCATCAGGCAAAATCTTATCATCATCAAAATCATAATAGATATTATTCAGACGGATAGGTTCATTGATATATACCGTCACGGTCTCAGGCTCCGGTGGTGGCAATGACTTTAAGAATAGCTTCTTAGATATTGATTTTGATTCTTTTATACCGACTGTATTAAAGGAAATTGTATCAGGATAATACCCTTTCGCATTCACGATAACCGTATAAGCTTTCTCTAAGTCCAATAAAAATTGAAAGTCATTGGCATTTGCATTGGTCTTACTATCTGTCTTCCCTAGCTTTTTACCATTCATCTCAATCAGTTGCATCGTTGCCCCTTTTAAAGGTTTTTTGTCCGCGGCATTATATACTAACGCATTGATATCCACCGCAATCGGCTCTACAGTCGCAATAAAAATATCATCACAACAGGTCTTACTCTTTAGGGAATTAACGCTTGGACGGTTGGACACCAAAGCGCCTTGGTATCCATCAGCTCCTACATAAAATCCAAAGTCATCGACGCTTGAGTTATACCCGGGGCCTAAATTTTCGGGTTTTGACCAATTAGAGCCATTCCAAGTCGAAGAAAATACATCCAATCCCCCCATAGATTTGTAGCCATTGGAGCTAAACCAAAGCTTGCCATCTCTATAAAAAGGGGTCACTTCATCATATGGTGTATTGATTTCATCCCCAAGGTTAACGGGCAATCCATAAGTACCGTCTCCATTAGAAGCACAATAATAAATATCATCGCCGCCTTTTCCGCCATCCATATTAGATACGAAGAAAAGTACTTCTTTGCCAAAAAGTTCTCCAGGAGCGGGGTGTTTAGCAATCCAATCTCCATTAGGGCCGACTAATTTTTGAGCGGCATTAAAGCTGCTTCCAGATTTTTCGGCGACATAGATTTCGCTAGTACCCAATACATTTCCCGCAAGGGCAGAACGAGTAAAAAACATTTTTGAACCATCTTCAGAGAAAGCGACATTACCAGTATTAAAACCTTTTCTATTGACAGATTCATCGAGTGGATTCGCTTCCGCAAAACCATTTTTTTTGTCTTCTCCGCTTGCGCGAAAAACTTTAGCATAATAATCTCCTTCTTTACCATCTAACACAATGGCCTTTTTGGCTTTCATGGAGCTGTAATAAAGCGCATCCCCCACAAACTTGGGAGAAAACTCCGAAAATTTAGAGTTGACCGTTTTGCCTGCATTTTTGACACGTAACGCTTTGTCTTGCTTCATAGTCATCGCCATTCTGGCGCCATCCATTTCCATTTGGGCTTTAGCCTTCATCGCATCATTCTTACTTATTCCGATATAGGATTCAAAAGAATTAATGGCATCAGGATAAGTTCCATTAGCTTTTTGCGCCATCGCCATATAGAAGACTGCTTCAGGTAATTGTCCTTTTTTGTCGCTCTTCACACAACGAGCAAACCATTTGGCTGCTTTCTTGTAATCTCGCAACGTATAATGCAACTGGGCAATCTTAAAACGAAGGTCATTATCCTTTTTTTTCTGCTCTTTGTACGCTCTATTGTACCAGTCCAAAGCATTGTAATAATCTGCTTCAGCCATCTTTTCGTCTCCAATTTCTATCATAGCACTTTCGTTAACCGTCATCGGCTGTGCATGCAAAGTATAGAAGGTAGCAAAAAGTAAAAAAGCTAATAGGTTGAGTTTCATCTGTTTATATTTTATTTTATAGGTTGAGCACCTAACTTTTTGGTCAAATAAATTTTTGCGCAAGCCCTTAAAAACGTGGACAGAAAATAACTGGATCCACCACTGGCTTTTTAGCAATTTTGAAAATGTAGTTGGCAGCAATCTCAAAAGCACCAACATTTTTCAGAGCGGAATTCGTACCTGAAACTCCAATATCATAAGCAAAACCTACATTCAAATCTTTGTAGGTTGCTCCTAGTATGACTTGTGCAGCATCTCCCAATCTATACCCAAGACCGCCGCGCAAATTCCAATCGGGATTCATTTTGTAAGTTCCTACTCCTTGAAGCTCGATTTCACTCACTGATGAAATCTGCTGAAACAAAAACGCTGGAGACATAATCCACTTTTTGCCCATATCCATATTCAATTGACCATGAGCAATCAACCGCATGGGTAGCTTGTAGCCTTTATCGACTTGGCCATTTTTGGGTGCATTCAAGTGATTTAAGCCAACGCCAATAGACATATCCGCTGTTTTGCTTAGGATGCTACGCAGATTTATACCTGCATCAATTTCTTTGAATTTGGCGTCAGAAATCTTACCGTAATCAGTACTAACCGAACCCGGCCCAGATAATAATTCATCTTCAAATCTCAAAGCTTCCCTATTTACGCTACGCCCCATCAGCCCATATTGAGCCCCAATCGACATGACTGTTTTTCTTTTTTTATCAAAAGCATGGTGATAAGCTACGGCTAGTTTTGCACCTGTATAGTTTAATTTAGCAGATCCCGCTTCATCTTTAATGGCGGTAAATCCGATGCCCAACCAATCTTTTTTCATGATATTCAGGATCGGCGCATCAATAGAGACAGAAGGGGTTTTGTAGATACTCCATTGATCTCTATAAATCCCCCCTATTCTTGCGGTTCCATTAAAAAGCCCCGTTTGAGCCGCATTAAAGTTCATTGGAGTCATCTGAAACTGCGTAAAATGGATGTCCTGCGCCACCAAATAGCTCGTCGAAAAAATAAGAAGAATAAAAAGTAATTTTTTAAACATGATTGTTCTTTTTTGCTTCAAAGTGAGTTTAAAGGTAGTGTTTAGTTCAAAATAAGCTCCAAAGCTACGTAAAATCTTACAAATTATCCACCAATTGCATAGATATATTACTGCTAGCTAGGTCTTTATCCTTGAATAAACCCCTTAATATTAACCGAAAGGTAAAAATTATTATTCGTTTGTACGGAAAAAATATCTAAATAACTTCACTTTTGTCTGAAAATATCTGTTTTTTTTTATTTGGTCTTTGGGAATGTAATTGGTCTTTGGGACGCTTCGCTTTAGTCTTTGGGACGGGCTACGCCCTTTGGTGCTGCCGCAGCGGCTTACTCCGTTGGTGTTGGGGCGCTTTCGGTGGTCTTTTGGCTTGGTGGTTGTTTTTTTGTCTTTGGTCTTTTGTCTTTGGTCTTTGGTCTTTGGTG
>CAMZKG010000099.1 GCA_947311105.1 uncultured Saprospiraceae bacterium | reverse complement strand
CAGGCAAATGAACGCCGAAGGCAAATGAACGCCGAAGGCAAATGAACGCCGCAGGCAAAATGAACGCCGAAGGCAAATGAACGCCGAAGGCAAATGAACGCCGCAGGCAAATGAACGCCGCAGGCAAAATGAACGCCGAAGGCAAAATGAACGCCGCAGGCAAATGAACGCCGCAGGCAAATAAGAAATTTTTACTACCTTTGAAGCGTTGAATTAGTGAATTATAAAATCTGAACCCATGCGCTTAATAATTACCAGTTTTTTACTTTTGTTGGGGACGCTTACTCAAGCCCAAGTACAGCACAAATTAGATGTTGATATAGACCCCGCCGCTTCGGCCATTTGGGTAGTAGATGAAATTACGCTGCCTGAAGGCAAAGAGATTACTTTTTTGTTAAATTCAGCGTTTGCTCCGCAAGCAAGGACTAAAGGGTTGAGTATCAGTAAGATAGCGAGCAATCAAAGTGCCAAAGATATTGGGATGGATCATGATAATGCCGACCAATCTTCTAGTTTAAGGCTTACCAAGTGGCAGGTAGCTTGGCAAGATCGCTACCCAGCGGCAAAGACTTTTACGATTGAGTATGCGGGGGTGGTCAAGTCTCCAATGAAGCAAAGTGAAAAAAATTATCAAAGGGGGTTTAGTGAGTCTCCAGGGATTATCTCTGAAAAAGGGATTTATTTGGCAGGATCGACCTATTGGGTGCCGATATTTGGGGATGAAATGATGACTTATGTTATGGATGTGCGTTTGCCGAAAGGCTGGAAATCAGTGTCGCAAGGTCAACGGACATTTTCGCAAAAGGGGAGAGACCAATGGTTTTGCAACAAGCCGCAAGAAGAAGTCTTTTTAATTGGTGCTCAATTTTCCGAATATAGTTTTGATGCGGGCAATGTCAAGGCGATGGCCTTTTTGCGGACGCCTGATGAAGGCTTAGCTAATAAATATTTGGAAACAACCGCCCAATATTTGGAGATGTATCGGGGGCTGTTGGGGCTGTATCCTTATTCTAAGTTTGCTTTGGTCGAAAATTTTTGGGAGACGGGCTATGGGATGCCGTCTTTTACTTTGTTGGGCGAAAAAATTATCCGCTTTCCGTTTATTTTGCATTCTTCTTATCCGCATGAATTATTGCACAATTGGTGGGGCAATAGTGTCTATGTAGATTTTGAAAAAGGGAATTGGTGTGAAGGGTTGACGGCATATATGGCGGACCATTTGATTAAAGAACAACGGGGTAAAGGCGCAGATTATCGACGTAATACTTTGCAGAAATATACAGATTTGGTTAATGCCAAAAATGATTTTCCGCTCGTTGATTTTCGGTCTAGGCATGATGGCGCTAGCGAAGCGATAGGCTATGGAAAGTCATTGATGATGTGGCATATGTTGCGGCGTAAATTTGGGGATGATACTTTCGTAAAAGCTATGCAAAAATTTTATAGAAGTAATAAGTATAAACGCGCTTCTTTTGATGATATTAGAGTCGCTTTTGAAGCCGTTACAGAGCAAGATTTAAAACCGTTTTTTGAGCAATGGACGACTCGAAAAGGGGCGCCAAAATTATTTTTGGAAAAAGCGTATGCGTCTAAGTCGGATGATGGTAATTATAAGCTGGAAATTATTATGCATCAACGGCAGGATGGTGCAGCTTTTGAATTGGATGTGCCGATTGTGGTCGTTACCGAGAAAGGGACTTTTGAATTTGTGCAAAGAATGACTTCTAAGGATGCAGAATTTAATATATCTGTAGCTTCAGAGCCATTGAAAGTGCTGGTTGATCCTAATTTTGATTTGTTTAGAATATTAGATGCTAAGGAAGTGTCGCCCGCTCTGACTAAGGCTTATGGTAGTCCTAAAACGTTGATACTGTTGCCAAAAGGAACAAAAAAGGGTAGTGTCTATGATATTTTTGCGCAAGCATGGATAAAGGATGATCCAACACATTTTGAGATAATGTATGATAATGATATTATTAATTATCCTTTCGGAAAATCAGTTTGGGTGCTTGGATATGAAAATAGATTTGCGCCGAAAGTCGCTAAAGAAATGAAGGTCTATGGTGCTGCAATGACGCAAGATTCTGTTATCTTTCCCAATAAGTCCGTTTCGAAGAAGGGGAATGATGTGATTTTAACTTTGCCACATCCGAATAACGAAAAGGCGGTGGTAGTCTTTTTGGCGATTGGAGCAGAAGCGGCAATACCTGGCATTGTGCGTAAGATTCCGCACTATGGGAAGTACAGTTATTTGGCATTTGAAGGGGACGAGCCGACTAATATTGCTAAGGGGCAATGGCCTGTGATTAGCTCTCCGTTAATTAAAAATATTAAGCCTAATAACCTTACGGTAAAATTAAAAAATAGAAAAGCTTTGGCTTATTTAGAACCTGTTTTTTCTTCTAAAAATATGATGGCTGATATTAAGTTTTTAGCTTCCGCAAAAATGAAAGGTCGTGGGTTGGGGACTCCCGAATTGGATGTTGCCGCAGATTATATTGCTAATGCTTTTGCGCAAGCTGGGCTACAGCCTGGAGGGGATAATAATTCGTATTTTCAAAGTTGGACGGCAGATGTGAATGATAAGCATGCGGTGAAAATGAAAAATGTGGTCGGGGTCATTCCTGGCACAGATAGTCAGTTGGCTGAAGAGCCTGTGGTTATTTCGGCGCATTATGATCATTTAGGAATTGGGTGGCCCGATGTGCATCAGGGAGATGCAGGCAAGATTCATTTTGGTGCGGATGATAATGCCAGTGGAGTAGCGGTGATGTTGGAATTGGCAAAGCGTATGGGACACACCACAAAGCCCAAACGAACGATTATTTTTGTCGCATTTACAGGAGAAGAAGCGGGGCTTGTTGGCTCCAGGCATTTTGTGGAAACAGGTAAAGGAAAGTATTTTGCTAATATTAATCTGGATACAGAAGGCTCGCTTTTTGACCAGAAACTTATCATCTTGAATGCGAATACAGCGAAAGAATGGAAGTTTATTTTTATGGGCACAGACTATGTGACAGGAGTGCCTACTCAGCTGGTAATGAAGCAGTTAGACTCAAGTGATCAAGGAGCTTTTATTGAAAAAGGAATCCCTGCGGTTCAATTTTTTGCGGGTGCTACGGAAAATTATCACCGACCTGCAGATACAGCTGATAAGATTGATGCTGCGGGCTTAGTGAAGGTGGCTACGGTCGCCAAAGAAGTACTGGTGTACCTAGCGGATAGGGATAAGCCGATGCCCTTTACAGGTGAAATAAAAGGAGCAAAAAAGGAAGAGAACCAAGAAAAGAAGATTAGTTGGAAGGCATCCACTGGCTCTGTCCCAAGTTTTTCGTATGAAGGTAAAGGAGTGAAAATTGGCATGGTTCCGAAAGGGACGCCTGCGGAGAAAGCAGGTTTGTTGAAGGATGATATCATTATCGAATTGGCGGGGAATCCAGTCGCCGACTTGATGGCTTATACCTTGGAACTCAAGAAGTTAAAGCCTGGTGATACCGTTTCGATAAAAGTATTGCGCGACGGCAAAGAAGTGGAAAGTATGATTACTTTGAAAGCACGGTGAACTTACGGTATGTCGGTTTAGACGGGTATAGCGGTGTAGAGTGGTTATAGCGGTTTAGACGGGTGTAGCGGTTTAGACGGGTGTAGTGGTGTAGACGGGTATAGCGGTGTAGGCGGGTGTAGCGGTGTATAATGGTGTAGATGGGAAAACGGGGGTAGTTTTTTTTTGCTTTTTTTAGAGATTCAGGTGGTTTTAACTAAATTAATCCTACCTTCGTTTCAAGATTTCAAATTTATGTCCACAAGCCTAAACAAATACATCTCCCAAACAGGTATCTGCTCCCGTAGAGAAGCGGATAGATGGATTGATGCAGGACGTGTCAAGATCAATGGTAAACTTTCCCGTAAGGGGAATCGGGTAGAAGAAGGGGATACGGTCACTATTGATGATAAACCGTTGACTAACAGGCCAGAACTCGTCTATATTGCGCTCAATAAACCGCCTGGAATCACTTGTACTACCGATTTGAAGGATAAAGACAATATCATTGATTTTGTGAATCATCCGAAGCGTATTTTTCATGTTGGGCGATTGGATAAGCCGTCGTCAGGGCTGATTTTGTTGACCAATGATGGGGATATCGTCAATCAAATACTTCGAGAAGAGAATAATCATGAGAAGGAGTATATCGTTCGAGTGGATCATCCATTGACATCTGATTTTATTTTTAATATGGGGCATGGTGTTCATATTTTGGGGGTGCGGACAAAACCTTGCATTGTGGAAAAAATAGATGACTACGTCTTTAGGATTATTTTGACGCAAGGTCTTAACCGCCAAATTCGACGGATGTGTGATTATTTTAATTATAAAGTGGTCTCTCTGAAGCGTATTCGAATTATGAATATAAAATTGGATGGACTTAAATTGGGGGAGTGGCGAGACTTGACGCAGGAAGAATTGACTGTTTTGACAAATCATTTAGATCGAGAGAAGAGCAGTAACAAGTAGCCAGCCTGTAGTTATTGATTGCATAGGTTGCTGATGGGAAATGGATTTTGTTTTTGTAATCCTTTGGGATTATTTTCTTTGTCTTTAACTTGTTTGTTGGCAACAGCAATTTATAGAGTAGGCTTCATGTTGATTCTACAAATCCTGAAAATATCGAATCGCCATAGAGTTGGGATGTGCGTTAAAGGAATCATCAATTTCGGATTGTTTGCGGCGCGTATTGCCAAAGTCAAATCCTGGCATAGAGTCATTTCTGAATAATTCTTTTTTCCAATTTTTATTTTGTCGTTCTCCCCGTGCATTAGAGTGAAGCAGGATAAAATTCTCTCCAGAGCGATCACGATTATAAAATAAAAATTTAATTGGACCTGAACCATTATTTTCTAAATGCTCATAAATCCATATTTCATAGGGTAGGGCAAACTGCTCATCTTCTACCTTGATTTGGTCATTAGGCGCCCCATATCTTAGGAAAATCTGCCCCCGATCACTTTCAAATCCATGCCCAAACCCACTGTAATAGGCTTTATCTACTTTGTGGGCAATATCCGCAAAAGCATAAAAAGGAGCAGACGGGTCAATAGGATCTTTTTTATGAAAATAACTGTACAAAAACTGCTTTTTGCCTTCAATATTCTTCATTTTAAAATAGGTGTTTAGCAGTTTTTTGTCATTGCCTGGGAGTATGGCCATCAAGGCAGTCAAGTAATAATCCAGTTCTTTTGGGGTCAATTGTTCAATGAATCTTCCTTTCTTGCCGTTTAGGTCAGCGATGGTGGTGGCTCTTTTCGATGCTGGATTTTCCCTGTGAAATGCAATGGAATTGCTCGTGATGATGACACCGCTTTTGTCTCGCACTTCTAAAACCAAATTGTAGTCTCCCGAAGGCATCATCTGTGCATTCATCGTTTTGATATAAATATCCTTATCCGTTGTTGAACGTTTTTTGGTAAACCCTTGATAAGGTGTTTTGATGGAGCCGTCTATCTGCTCAAATTGAAGTCGAAGGGAATATTCGCCTGTATTGAGTTTGTCCGTATTGTAGATTTCTGCATAGACGGTTAAGTTGCGAGTATTTTTATTTAGATAGTTAAATGGTAGCGCTTCCATGTAGAATCCATACTTATCAAAAACAGTTTCTGAAGTAGATTTTCGCAAGGTACTGAGTAGGAGTATGTCAGAAATAGCAATGCTTCTTGGCGGATTAATATTAATTTTAGTTTTAAATTTTACATCGTTTTTCTCCCGAGATAAGTCGGCAATTTCTATTTCAACGTCGTATTTTCCTGGGGCAAGACTATATCTGTGCAAATCCCGAAAATCACTCGCTTGCATCACAACTGGACTTTGAATATTGTATTTATCAAATTGGACAATTTTTCCATCCTTTTTAAAAAGAATGACTACTTGAGCAGAAGCTTGCATCGAACTATCTTGGATGGACTTCCACCCAATAGAAGGGCCTGAGAAATAATAATGCATCTCGACATAGCCGTCCTTTCCTTCATAAAATACAGCGGGATAGACACTTACGTCTATGGCAAAAATAGAAGATGTGGCTAAGACCAATAAAAGAGAGAGCAAAAATTTCATAACTAGTGTTTTGTTGCGCTAAGATAACGATTCTTTGGTTACTTTCGTTGTTGATTCGTGTGGAATATGATTTGCATCAAAATAAAGTCCAATGTATAGTTTTATAAATCATTGATTGTTAGTGCCTTATCCTTTTTTTGGTGCTTTATTTGTTTAGTCTTGCGACAAAAAGCGAAGTTTTTAGGGGATGTGAAGCATTAGTGAATGTGAGTGATTTTTGGTATTTATAGTGCCCTGTGGTTACACTCGCAGGCGACTTTTGTACAGTTAGAAGACAGTATTGCCCCAGCTATGCCTACGGGGCTAGATGGTACTTTCCCAACTTCTAATACCTTGCAATTAACTTGGACGCCCAATACAGAAAGTGATGTTTCGGGCTACCGTGTTTTTGTCGCCAATTCTAGAAATGGTGAGTTTATGCAGGTGACTAGCTCGCCAGTGACTAACGAACAATTTGTTTATAATATTGACCCTAAATTCATGGTCGATAGTATTTTTGTTAAAATTCTAGCAGCAGATTTCAGAGACAATTTCTCCGATTATTCGAAAATTCTAGCACTGGCGCGTCCTGATGTAGTCGCCCCATCCAATCCCCTTTTACATCACGTCGTACCGACTCCAAGGGGCATAGAGTTAGGCTACAGATTTAGCGAAAGCAAAGACGTTAGCCATCACGAATTTCAGCGCAAGCCCAAAAATGGGGGGAGTTGGGAGACGATACAAACTGTGGCGGTGGATGAAGCCAAGCAGTTCATCGACGGGAATCAGGAGCAATTTCTGGACGAAGACCCACTTCGAAGAAAAGAATATTTATATCGTTTGTTGGCCATTGACGCCAGTAACAATATTGCTTCATCCAAAGTCATGAAAGCACGTCCTTTTGATAATGGAGAGCGGGGACAAATTACAGACTTTCAGCTCAATGTAAATTATACACTGTTGGATGTCAAAAATATCGAAAATCCCGAAGCCTATAAGTATATGATGGACATGATGAGTACTTACGAATATTACGGAACAATCAACCTAGATGAATTAAAATACCTACTCATACTAAATGTCATCACCAAGCAAGAGCACCAATTCCTACTCTCTTCCAAGCCCTATGAAATCAACAACTTCCTACAAACCCGCTTTCGCAAAATATGGGGCGACGACCTAATACCCGAGATAGAACTCTCCTGGTCTTACGACGCCGCAAATGACCAACTAATTGATTATCAAATATTTAGAAGTGTCAAAGGCTCTGCCCTATCCCTCTACAAAACCCTTCCCGTCGAAGAGCTCAGTGGCAATTACTGGATAGATACCGACACCAAACCAGGGCGTCGCTACGTCTATCAAATCATGGCTCGACACCTAGGCGGTGGATTTTCCAAACGCTCCAAACCATTGTCCGTGAAGTTACCTAAATAATGTTTAAGGGAAACTTGTTCAATATAACAATCAAACAAAATTAGAAAAATGAAAAATATCTTAAGAAATACTTGGTTGGTGCTCTTTCTAGCGATTACCAGTTTTGTCTTCGGGCAAAAGGATACCCCAGAAGGATTTGATCAAAACTATCAATATTTGGAAGATTATTCTGGACTCGACTCTGTTTTAGTTACCGCAGAATTGGGTGCAGCATCAGGAAAATATTTAGATTTTTTGGATTCCATGGCTGGCGGTATTGATAGGGGGAAAGTATTCGGCGGAAATTTTTATCCAGTGGGTGCATTTACCGATGATGCCATGGTTAATAATACGTATTTTGATGACTACTTTCAGGAGTGGGTTGAATTGCTTGATGGTACAGCAAACAAGCCAAGCCCAGAAGGCGCAAATGGAGGCTATGTGTTCTTTGCTAGAAGGTATAATCATGATAAAAGCAATATTACACATAGGGTAGCAATAAAGCTTCCAAATGTTGATGCTTTTAACACAATACCACCAGTTGAGTTATCAGCTGTGACAAAAATAATGGTGGAAATAATGGACGGAGTGGATTTAACTGGTGTATCCGTCACAAAGGTTTCTCACGTTGAAAAAAAGGCTATCGAATACTTGATATCATTTCTTCGGGGTGATGTGAAAGTTGAAAATCCCTTTGAAAAAGATGGATTTGTGGGGTACGACGCCCTCGCTCAAGATTATTTTTATAAAAGTTCATATTCTTATACACCTATTGATGTAGCAGGAATTCCTGTTGACGACTATTCAGGTATGAGTAGAAATGATACGTTATGCTACGAATTCTTAGCAAATCCCTTCGTGATGCCTGGCTTAGACGATTTTGCAGCATCAATCACGCAAAGAGTGATTATAACAGACAATGCTTGTAAGCAGCCTGATATGCAACAGGCGCAAAATAACTATAATACTGCTTCCGAAAAACTGATTATGTGGGTGCACTATGACATTTCAGATGTGGATCATAAGAAAGTTTATGTTAAAACTAGAGGAAATCTAATAGAAGAAGAGTCTTTAATTATTTTTAATTATTATTTTTTGGCTACTATGAAGCAATGGTTGCCACCAGAATTATTTGACGATATTTATATGTCTGGTGATAACCCACCTGTGATATTTTCTGAACAAAGCAATCCTGCTCTAAAGAATAATACAGACGGCAGTGCCGAATCAGATCCGTCATGCGGCTGGAGCGGACAGTGGATGAAAAACTGCGCTCTTGTTTATACAATAGATTATATTGAGAATAATAACCTACCTTTTGATAATATTCTTAAATTTACAGCTGGAGAAACAGCAGGACTGGTAGATGGTTTATTAGGTAATATTGATGGGTTGTGGAAATTAGTTAGCTTAGGAAGCACATGGTTAGATGGAAAGGTTGATTATATTTGGAATAATCCTTTAGATGCTGCTAGAAGTTGTTTAACTTTTGTAGCTACCTACGGCACAACTATTGGGATAACTTATAAACTCGCAACAACTGGACGAAAGCAAATTGAAAATCTATATGCTATCATTCGAACTTGGACGGGGGAAGGCATTGTAGATGGCGTAATTGAATTTGCCAAAGGGATTGGAGAGTCGTTCGCACAAACCTTCATGGACATCATCTCTTCTACGGAAAGCGTAGGTTATTTTGTCGGAGGTATGCTTTATGAAGCAATTGCAGACTTTGCCACAGCTGGAGCAGCCACTTATCTTAAAGGCACCAAAATATTGAAAGAAATAAAATTTATCGCCGAGTGGGCTGCAGAAGGAATAAAGGCTGGTGGGAATATTGCTAAGAAAAAAGGTAGGGATATTGTTAATTACATAGAGAGCCAAGCCGTAAAATTTCCAAAAACATCTGGTAGAAGATTTGATTTGTGTAAAATTTTGAATTTAGGCTGTTTTGTAGAAGGCACCCCAGTTCTTGCCCTAGGCATGATTGCGTTACCCATCCAAGATATTCAACCTGGTCAATTCGTCCTAGCCAACACTTGGGTCAACGAATCCCGCACACAGACCGCCAGTACATCTGACACCTACTTTCCAGAATGGAAGGATCCTTTCACATCTGATGATCAAAGAAAGATTGACGAAATAGCCCTAGATGCCGAACAGTGGTATAAAATCGTCATGGAAATGCCACATATAGATGGCTCGTCTAGTCTAATTACGCTCTTGCGACCAGACTCGTGGCTTGCGCAAAAAGCCATACACGACGCAGGTGACCAAATATGGCTCTCCATGCCCGAGCAAAATCTCGAAGGCTACGCCACGGTTAATTCCCTAGCCCACTACCGCTTCAAAAAAATACCAGAAGATAAAAATCTGTCCGATGATTTGGCAATCTCCCCAGTAACGGGTATCTTTGCACACGAATCCACAGATGTGTGGACATTGACTTTTGAAAATGGGGATACATTAGGTGTCACAGGCAGCCATCCGATTTACAGCTTAGATGCCAACGGTTGGGTACTAGCCAGCACCTTATCGGCTGGTAATCAAGTGCTTACCAAGTCAGGACACACCACAGTCACTTCCGTAAAAAAGCAATCTGGTCGCCACAAGGTCTAT
>CAMZKG010000098.1 GCA_947311105.1 uncultured Saprospiraceae bacterium | reverse complement strand
GAATATATATATCATCAAGCACCTTCAAATTTTGCCTTAATCAAGGAAGAAGTTGGAGGCGTGGCAGGCTACGTCGGAGTATTGTTTTTTTACCGAACCATTGTATTTGAAACCCCCAAAAATCCCCCTTACACAAAGGGGACTTTATGACTTTTAAATATTTTGCTCAACTCATTAATACTCCTAAAACTCTTGGCTGGAACTAAGCTGCCTAATGTTGCGCAATGACTAAGCAAAATTTGCTATTTGCCATACCGTTCCTGCTTGTAAGGAGAATAAGAAGGGGTTACGAATGCGAGAAATAGGGAATTTTGCTAAGTGATTGATAGCGGCTAACGCCGTTCACTCCCTTCGAGTCCTGTCGTACTCGCCCCTACGGGATCGGTCGTTCATCTGCCTAGCCTAAAACTTCCCATGCTCATTTTTAGCATCAGTAGCCTTGCCAATGGTCTCCATAACATCCCAATGCTCGGCAATTTTGCCATTCTCTACTCTAAATAAATCGTAATAAGCGGTTGGGTTAGATCCAAAGCTACCTTCACTCACCTCTAAAACAAAATTACCTTGCCCTAGGAGTAGATGATTTTTTGTATATACCATATAAACCCCTTGTTCCGCCAAGGCCTTTAGAAATCATATTCTGAATGAGCCACCACATAGTCGCCATCTTGAAAGCATCTGACAATGTTAGCTTTTTTGATAAGCCCTGCTTCAATGTCAGAATAAAAAATAATTTCAACCTAGCTAGTTTTTGAATTACAAAAAACCATCTTTATAACTAATTGATAATCTACATTATATCCGTTTACAAACGTTTACAAACGCATACATACGCAAGTAAACGTTTAATACACGAATAAAACTTGACAACTCCCCCACCTTTGCACTGTCAACACAATGTTGGCCGTTGATGTGGGAATCGCATCACGTATCTTTAACTTTTAAATCTTTGAAAGATGAACAACTTACGCAATCATGTACTACTTATCGGGCGTTTGGGTCAAGACATTGAACTCAAGAAATTTAATAACGGCAATCAGATGGTCCGTGTCTCTCTTGCCACAAATACCACCTACAAAAAAGATGATGAGTGGACTACCGAAACTCAGTGGCACCGTATCGTCGCTTGGGGTAAATTAGCCGAAAGAATGGCCAAACAACTAAAAAAAGGGCAGCAAATTACAGTCCAAGGAAAGCTAAAGTACACAAAATTCGAAGACAAAAATGGCATTCCACGGACTGTTGCTGAAGTTTTTGTCAACGAGTTTATGATTAATGGTTTGTCCGCATCTAAAGCGAAAGCTGCCGCAGCAAGTGCCTAGGATATTGGAGAGTATAGCTAAGGGGCGTATATTGTGTCCCTTAGCTATCTAAATTCTACTTTACGCCTTCTGTATTGAAAGATTCATTAAGCAAAAAAGGTAAAATATGTTCCAGCACTTGTAAAGGCTTTTCTTCTTGTGGCATTAAAGCTGCTCTAGGAATACTTTTGAACTGACATCTTGCGGAGAATTGTGCAACCATTTCTTGCGCCAACTCAATGGGAAATGTTTTATCGTTTTCTCCCCAAACGAAAAGAGTGGTTGCCTGAATTTTTGAATGAGAATCCTTAAACTCATCCACCACACTCCATTCAATGCCTTTTAAATAGCCTAACATGCCAAGCATTTTGTGCTTCGAGTTTTTTAGGGAATTAAGGTAGCAGTCTAAGTTTTCAGAGCGTTTTAATTGAGATTTGTCAAAATACATTTGGTTCAGTAACAGCGGAGACCTAACAATAAAGCCGACCTTGAGTAAGCTACGAAATATAAAGTTAGCTCCAGGAAGTTTGGCCAAAAACTGATGCATCGGTATAAAGGGTGGTCTGTGATTGGGTATTTCAGTATTAATCAAAACTAGACGCTCAACAGTGTTTGGGTGAGAGATAGCCACCATTCTAGCAATTGATGCTCCTGTATCTTGGGCGACAATACTGTACTTGTCTAGTTGAAGAATTAAAAAAAGCTTGGCAAGCCTATCAGCTTGAGCCGTAAAAGTAAAATCCGTTTTTCGAGTCCATTCGCTACTGCCAAATCCAGGAAGATCGACAACATAACAAGTAAAATGCTTGGCTAACTCTGGAAGTAATTTTCTCCAGGTGTATCCATGTACAATGAAGCCATGTATCAGCACCAAAGGTAATCCTTGACCATATTTTCGGACAGCAATCACAGCATCATCAATAGAGTACTTCTTTATTTCGACTTGGTCGTAAAATGAGTCTTGCATCTTTTTTTATACAAAAATATAGGCTTAAATAGTTGCAATATTGATATTTTACGACATTCTTTGTAAAAAATGACCATGAAAATATTATCAGAACACTATAAAAATTTGGTAGGGTATGGCCTCTGTAAAGGTCTGTTAAAGGAAAATTCTGTTTATGATCTCAGTGATAGCCTTTATGTTAGCAAGTCCCAATACTTAGATTTATTATCAGACTTAATTGTCGCATCCAAAGACCCACAGTTTGGGCTACACTTTGGTTTCTTTTTGAATATCAAAGCTTTAAAGTCTGTTTATGAAATTTCTATGGTATCAACGAGCATAGAACAAATTGTCCAATTATGGGCAGATTATTCCGATACCAACTTTCCTTTGGTTCAGTTTGATAGCTACTTAGAAGGGGATTATTTTTTTCTCGAACTAAATAGTCCGCTGACAACTTCGATGCGCAACGTTATCCTTGATACCATTTTTGTATTTGTATTTAGAGAGCTGAAGTTGATGGTAGGCTCTGAAAAGTTTGATTGCTATGTCCCCAATAAAAACCCAAAAGAGTTCAGCTATTGGTTTAAGCAACTCGTCGTAAAGGGAAAGAAACATTGTTTTCGATTTCATGTAAATACACTCCAGATAAAGCTAAACACCAATCAAAAAAAAGATATGGAGTCCATTTTACCAAAATTTCTATCAATGGTCTCTCTGCCAAACAGTCATTATCAACCTTTTTCCGCAAAGGTGAGATTAATGACACTCCATATGTGCGAGCCAGAGCTGCCTTCATTAAGCCAAGTGGCGACGCAGTTTGCAATGACACCAAGGACACTTCAACGAAGACTGAAGCAGGAATCATCATCTTTTAGACAAATCACTAATGACATAAAGAAAGAGCTTTTTTATTACTTAAAACTAGGTAAGACGCTTAAAACACAAGAAATTGCTTGGCTCCTAGGCTTTTCAAGCTCTAGTGCTTTATTACATGCCAAACAAAACTGGGAATTAGTCTCCTGATGCGAATATCAATTCTATCCTAGTATCTCTTTATCCCTTGGCTACGTATAAAGATAAATCCCTAACTTGCGCAAAATTTCAATACAACGATGTACGACGCAAAGACTCAAAAAGAATATATCCAAACAGGCAAAGCCTTACTAGACCAGCCAGATCAGGTATCGGTGGAGCAATTACCCATTTTGCGCAAGCTACTCCGCTTTCACGAATGGAAATACTATGTCCAGGATGATCCCATTATTTCGGACTATGAATATGATATGCTCTTTAAGACCTTGGAGCGATTGGAAGTCGCACACCCCGAGCTAGTCACCCCAGACTCTCCTACACAGCGGGTGGGTTCTGATTTATCTAGCGACTTTGCGACAGTGACGCATCTTTCTCCGATGTTGTCTCTAGAGAATAGTTACAATGCCGAAGATTTAGAAGATTTTGAGCAGCAAGTCCGCAAATTGACAGGAGAAGAAGGTCCAATTACCTATGTGGTTGAACCAAAATTTGACGGAAGTACCGTGACGCTAATTTATGAAAATAACTATCTAGTGCGTGGCGCAACCCGTGGCAATGGTCAACAAGGCGACGATATCACCCCAAATGTCAAAACCATGCCTACCATCCCACTTTCTGCTGATTTTTCCGCAAGGAGCATCCATAAAGTGGAGCTAAGGGGAGAAGCACTGATACGAAAAGATTATTTTGACAAAATAAATCAACAACGTGCCATAGATGGCTTGCCCTTATTCGCCAACCCAAGAAATGCAGCAGCAGGCGGATTGCGGATGAAAGACCCAAAAGAAGCCGCTCAAAGACGATTAGATACCTTTGTCTATCAAATGACTTTTGCGCAAGATTTAAACGGAAATGATGCGACGGATAAGTTTGCTTCTCACTCCGAAATGCTCCAATATTTGAGTGAAATAGGGTTTTTAGTACCCAACGATCTAATCAAAGTCTGCAAAAACATCACCGAAGTGAGCGATTTTTGTAAATGGGCAGAAGCCAACCGCGAACAATATCCTTACGAAATTGATGGCATGGTGGTCAAGGTCAATCGCCTAGATTTGCAAAAGCAATGTGGTTTTACGTCGCACCATCCACGCTGGGCAATTGCTTATAAATTTAAAGCCAAACAGGCCACTTCCATCCTAGAAGATGTCATTTATCAAGTCGGCAAAGTAGGGGCGATTACACCCGTTGCCAAAATTAAACCCGTCGAATTAGCAGGTGTCACCGTGTCATCGGTCTCGCTGCATAATGAAGAGTTTATCCGATCCAAAGATATTCGGATTGGAGATCATGTGGTTGTCGAACGGGCAGGAGATGTGATTCCTTATATCGTAAAATCGTTGCCAGATTTACGGGATGAATCAGTGAAACCCATTGCTTTTCCGACCCATTGCCCTTCTTGTCAGACGACCTTAGTCAAGGAAGAAGATGTGGCGGCATGGCGTTGCCCCAATTATCACTGCCCCGAGCAAGTGATTCAACGGATGGTTCATTTTGTGTCCAAAAATGCGATGAATATTGACGGAATGGGTGAATCTCAAGTGCGCAAATTTTATGACTTGGGCTGGCTCAATAATTTTGATGACATCTATCGCCTGCCTTACGACAAAATCCGAAGCTTGGAAGGTTTTGGGCAACGGTCAGCGGATAATCTACAAAAGGCTATTGAAGCGTCTAAGAATAATCCGATTAGGCGCTTACTTTATGGCTTAAGTATTCATCATCTCGGGCGCAAGGCTTCTAAGTTAATTGCGGGTCAGGTCAAGCATGTGTTGGACTTAAAAGATTGGGATTTGGAGCAGTTTACTTCGATTAAAGAAATCGGACCAATCCTTGCGGAAAATGTGATGGCTTTCTTCAAGATTCCAGAGAATATCTCCTTGTTGGAATCACTAGAATCTTTAGGGGTAAATCTCAACCAGACAGAAGAAGATTTGCCCGTAGAGTTGCCGACTGATGGCCCCCTTTCGGGAAAAACCATCCTTTTTACGGGGACTTTGGTCCAGATGAAGCGAAAAGAAGCTCAGACCCTTGCGGAAAAAGCGGGCGCCAAAAACATCTCTGCCGTCTCCAAAAATCTAAATATCCTTGTCGCAGGAGAAAAAGCAGGCTCTAAATTGAAAAAAGCCCAAGCCTTAGGCACCGTGAAAATCATGGACGAACAAGCATTTTTAGACTTGATTTCTTAAATCTTGATTGGATTTAGAAAAGCTAGATGACTATTTCGCAGGCGCTGCATTCATCGACAACTCGGAGACCAACCGGCTTTCATCACACTTAAAAGCGATGAAATTTTCAGCGGTTTTTCCTTCAATTCGCCAATCCTTTTGGGTGATGGGGCATTTTCTGTTTTTGTCATCAACTTCTGTCCAGTTTCTAAAATTGGGTAGAAATAAAAAGGTCGGAATACCCGTTAATTTTTCTATTTTTCTGCAAAGTAATCGCCCTTGGTGGTTGATTTTTGAGTCATGATTTTGCAATTCCGCTTCCGCAAAATCTTCGTAAACTCCAGAAACCCAAAGCCCATGGAGCCGCTCATAATCCAAAGCCCAAAAATGAATATCATCAAAATCTGCTTTGGGGTCGTAGGCAAATAACTTGTACAGCGGAATAGGTCGGTGCGTGTCGCCGCACAACAAAGGAGACTCCCAACCTGTCCGTAGCACAAAAAAGGAAGAATTTGTTGGTACTTTGTAGTCGGGATTGTCGGCATCTATTCCGACTTGAACTATTTTAATTTTTGCGCCTACATTTTCTTCAATCTCTTCCCGTGTCTTGCGACAAAACGAACTATGATTTTTTAGCGCAAGCGAATCCAACTCTGGACAAATCACTGGAATGCGCAAGGTCAAGTCATCCACAATGACGGTGTGATCTTGTTTTACAATTTGTCGAGTCCGATCGAGCTGATAGACATAGCTATATGCCAAATGAATCCAGTTTTCATATTGTTTGTCGTGCTTCTCTTGGAAGCGATTGTTTGGAATGATGATATCGAAAGCGTACATATTTCTGACTTTATGGTTTCCCAAAGGTATCAATGGTTGTTTTGTTCAATTGTTCAAGCCTACGGTTTGAGAAACCTTGGCAAGTCAAAGCAAGAAAGATAAAAATACGAAGCGAGTAGATTAGAACTGGGGTTTCTTAAACCTTTGCTAAACGGGTTTAGCGGTGTAAACGGGTTTAGCGGTGTAAACGGGTTTAGCGGTGTAAACGGTGTAGCGGTGTAGCGGGTGTAAACAGGGTATAGTGGTGTAGCGGTATAGCAGGTATAGCGGGTATAGCAGTACTTTATGGTCAAGCAAAAAGAAATTTTAACGGGTGGGTCATCTTGCAATTTAATTTGCAAGACCACTCGCTCAATGCCCGACTCGGAGCGATGAGTAAATTTTCATTTTACTACCTTACGGTTACCCTTAAGAAAGGGAAACCTATGGAAGGGTTTCAAGAAAAGAAACAAAATGAAAATTTACGGTGCCAAGAATTTTGTTCAAGCAACTAAAACCACCCGTTACACTCAAAAAAAGCGCATAATATCCCCATAAAAAAGCTTCATCAACACGCCTATAACAACAACAACCAACACTCTATATGCCCAAACATTTGCGGAAGTATATTTGCTGCCATAATATCCACCTGCCCAGCCGCCCGCTCCTTGCCCTATGGCCACTAATCCGCCAACCTTCCAATCCACCATGCCTTTCCAGGCAAAAACAGCCAAAGCAATTGTCGTTAAGATGGCCACCAAAAATATTTTTAGGGCATTGGCTTCCATCAATTCAAACTTAGCACCTAAAACCATCGCTGCCAGAAAAAAAACACCCATCCCCATCTGAATAAAACCTGAATAAATGCCTAAGGCAAAGAAAAATGGAATAACCAACCAATAATTGGGGCTTTTTACTTCCGTTTTTTGCGCAAGCCATCGCTGCGGCTTCACCAAAACTACAAACATCATCACCACCATCAAAACCTTAAACACAATTAGAAACTGCTCATTACTCACGATGGTTGCAAGATAAATCCCCCCAAAAGCGCCCACCAGCATTGGCCACAAATAAGGCAAGCCAGGTGTGATGTGCAGCTTTCCATGCTTGTGAAATGTATAGGTGCCAATGTACGTTTGGACAAGTACTCCGACCCGATTGGTGGCGTTGGCGATATTGCCTGGCAATCCTAACATCTCTGTCAAAATACTCAAGGTGATGATCGATCCACTCCCCGCCAACATGTTGATAAAACCTGCCACAAATCCCCCAAAAATCGCCAATAAATAAATCACTTTTCCGTCTCCTTAATACTTTGACATAACTCTATCAATACCGAATTAGCAGACTTCGGGTGAATAAAACAAACCAATTTATTATCTGCACCACGCTTAGGCTTCTCACTCAAAATCCTAAAACCTTGCTTGCGCAACCGCTCCATTTCTGCATAAATATCTTCCACTTCAAAAGCAATGTGATGCATGCCTTCGCCCCTTTTGTCAATGTGCTTGTAAATAGCGCTTTTGTCGGATGTGGCCTTGAGTAGTTCTATCTTGGTTTCCCCAACTTGAAAGAAGGAAGTGATGACATGCTCACTTTTGACTTCTTCTTGCTTGTAAGGCGCAACTCCCAATAACTGCTCATAAAGATTATTGGCTTTTTCTAGGTCTTTGACGGCTATGCCTATGTGCTCTACTTTTTTCATTGTCGCTTTGTTTCGTTCAATTGTCGCTTTGCTCCGTTCATTTTGCCTTCGGCGTTCATTTGCCTTTGGCGTTCATTTGCCTTCGGCGTTCATTTACCTTCGGCGTTCAATTTGCCTTTGGCGTTCATTTGCCTTTGGCGTTCAATTTGCCTTTGGCGTTCATTTGCCTT
>CAMZKG010000097.1 GCA_947311105.1 uncultured Saprospiraceae bacterium | reverse complement strand
GAACGCCGAAGGCAAGTGAACGCCAAAGGCAAGTTGAACGCCGAAGGCAAATTGAACGCCAAAGGCAAGTTGAACGCCGAAGGCAAGTTGAACGCCGAAGGCCTCTACCCCAAACTCTTTTTAAGCTCATTCAATTTCATCATACACTCTAGCGGAGTCATGCTATTCAGGTCCAAGTCTTCCAATTCGTTGATTAATTCTTGTCCTCTAGGGTCGCTCATATCAAACAAGCTCAACTGCATATTATCGACAGGCATTTCCCGCAAGGATTGTTTATTAGCATCAACAGAAAGGGTGGAACCAGACTCGACGGATTTAGTTTCTAGTTGAGCCAAAATCTCTTCTGCCCGTTTGACAACATCTTTGGGCATGCCTGCCATACGAGCGACGTGGATACCAAAACTATGCTCGCTACCGCCAGGGATTAGCTTCCGCAAAAAGACAATTTTTTGCCCGACTTCCTTGATGGAGATGGTATAATTTTTAATTCTAGGAAATTTTTGCGCAAGCTCATTCAACTCGTGATAATGCGTCGCAAATAAAGTCTTTGGATGCGCAATCTTATTGTTATGCAAGAATTCAGCAAGCGACCACGCTATGGAAATCCCATCATACGTACTCGTACCCCGTCCGATTTCGTCTAATAAAATCAAGCTCCTTTCGGAAATATTATTCATGATGCCTGCCGTTTCGGTCATTTCCACCATGAAGGTTGATTCACCCGAAGAGATATTATCGGAAGCGCCGACTCTAGTAAAGACTTTATCAATCATTCCGATTTTGGCTTGCTGAGCAGGCACGAAAGAACCCGCCTGCGCCATGATACAAATCAATGCCGTCTGACGCAACAGCGCTGATTTACCCGACATATTGGGCCCAGTAATCATCATCACTTGTTGTTGTTCGTTGTCCAAAAACAAGTCATTGGGGATGTAATTTTCTCCTAGCGGCAAGGCGCGCTCAATCACAGGATGCCGCCCCGAGATAATATCCAACGCATAAGTATCATTCATCTCTGGACGGCAATAATTATACTTTTGGGCATTTCGTGCAAACGACTGCAAACAATCCAACTCCGCTATTGCCCGAGCATTTTTTTGAATCTGTGCGACATAGTCCATTGCGAAAGCCACCAACTCCCAATACAATCTATCTTCAATCACCAACATCTTCTCTTCCGCACCCAATATCTTGGATTCCAACACTTTAAGTTCATCGGTGATGTATCTTTCGGCATTGGTTAGGGTCTGTTTGCGCACCCAATTATCAGGAATTAAGCCTTTGCCTTTGTATTTATTGGTCACTTCTAGGTAGTAACCGAAGACATTATTAAAACCTATTTTTAATTTATCAATGCCTGTTTTTTCGGCTTCGGTCGTTTGGATATCCACCAAAAGCGCTTGGCTATTTTTAATAATATTGCGCAAATCATCCAATTCTGCATCGGCACCATCAGCGATGACACCGCCTTTATTCAAGTTGATAGGTGGCTCGGGCAAAATGGTTTTGGCGATTTGATTTTTTAATTTTTCGCAAGGGTCGAGCCTTTCCGCAAGGGCTTTTAATTGTTCGCTCGAAGTATTGGTCAAAATCTCCTTCATGGGGCCGATATTTTCCAAAGCTTGCTGTAGTCTGACCAATTCGCGCGGGTTAATTTTGCCAAGTGACACTTTAGAAATCAATCGCTCAATATCCCCAATCACTTTAATCAAATCTTCTACTTCGCTATTGACTTCAGGCGTATTCAATAGAAACTCGACGATATCATGGCGTTTTTCGACAATGGTTTGATCTTTTGCCGGCAGTACCACCCATTTGCGCATCAGGCGTCCACCCATCGGCGAAATCGTGCTATCCATCACATCAATCAACGGAATACCCCCAGGATGTGGCGAATACAACAACTCTAAACTCCGAATCGTAAACCCATCCATCCACACATAATTATCAGGCATAATTCGATTGATGCGGTTGATGTGGTCGATGCGTGTATTTTCGGTAGAGCTGAGATAATGCAGGGCTGCGCCCGCCGCCATTTTCGCCAATTTCAGGTCTTCAATACCAAAACCTTTGAGATTTTTGGTATCAAATTGATTGAGTAGTTGTTCTTCGGTATAATCTTCGGTAAACACCCATTCGTCGAGTCCAAAAGCGAATATTTCTCCCGCATAATTCTTTTCAAAATCTTTTTTTCTGCCTTTCGGCAAAATGACTTCAGCGGGCCTAAAACTAGTCAAAATCTTATGCACATAGGCTTCCGAACCTTCGGTCACCAAAAACTCTCCCGTAGAAATATCGATGAAAGCGACGCCCGCCTGTTTTTTCTTACCATAGAATAGCGTAGCGAAATAGTTGTTTTTGTTGTGGTCTAGGAGTTGGTCATCAGAAGCGATACCTGGCGTAACCACTTCGGTGACGCCCCTTTTGACGATTTTCTTTTCTTTGGACGGTTTTTCGAGTTGCTCACAGATAGCGACGCGGTATCCTGCTTTAACCAATTTTGGTAGATAGAGTTTGACGGAGTGATGCGGGAATCCTGCTAATTCGATGTCCACGCCCCCATTGTTGCGTGCGGTCAAGACGATGCCCAATACTTGGGACGCTTTGACGGCATCTTCGCCAAAAGTCTCATAAAAGTCCCCGATTCTAAAGAGCAAAATGGCATCAGGGTATTTTTGTTTGACCTGAAAATACTGCTGCATCAAGGGGGTAATCTTGCCCGTTACTTTGGATTTTACGCTTTTTGCCACTGTGGTAAGTTTTCTTGTTTTGGTGGGCAAAGGTACGGAATTTTCTTTTGTTTTTGAGCATGCGCTGGGGTATTTCTGGTATTTCCCGTAGGACAATTCATGAATTGTCCTACGGGTTGTTTTTACCTAGTAAAAATCCAAATACCCAAAATTTTCCTTATATTTGCACAATACACTAAATCTCAAACCGCTTTGGCTTGGTAAGGCCGTTAAGGTTTAAGAAACCCCTAGTTTTTATCTACTTGCTTCGTTTTTTTGTCTTTCTTGCTATGGCTTGGCAAGGTTTCTCAAACCAACTACTCCACATTCACCACAAAGCTCGCAACCTGATTACCCGTACGTAAAGTCAAAAGATAATTACCGGAAGGAAGGTCAGCAGGAAGGATGTAATTATTGGTGTGCTTGCCGGGAGCCATCCAAGAATTGTCCAAACGAGCTACATTTTTTCCCGAAAGGGTCATCAAATCAAGCGCCACATCTCCACCATTATCAAGATCAAACGCTACTTGAATTTGCTCTTTTACAGGGTTGGGATATACTTCCATTGGAATTAACTTTTGGAGGGGAGCAAATGTACTACTAACCAGACCCGATTTATATTTGGTGATTAATCCGTACAAGTCATCAGTAGTATCATCTAAAGTATAACCTAGTCCCCATATACTATTATCATTCATAAAAGCGCCATTAATATTGCCTCCTTCATTGTAATCAGGTGAAATCCAATAATTAAAGCCATTCGTTCCAAAGCTATGGTCGAGTGTTCCATTGGAGTTTAAGCGACAGGCAAAGGGCCATTCATCCCCCAACGACCCAAATAGTACAAATTTGCCATCTGGCTGTATAAGACTACCTGTCACTTCATGATAATCAGGCCCTAAAGGAAAAGGAATTTTACTGATTCCTGCATCCCCATAACTATTGTCTAAACTTCCATCAGGGTTTAATTGAACTGTCAATATAGACAAATCATCAAAATTAGAAGAATCAATAACCATAGCTGCAAAGTGCATTTTTCCATCATCTAATAATTGAAAAGGAGCGACACCTATACTCTCCAAGCTATCAATAGGTTGAAAAGCCCAGCCATTATTACCGAAGCTAGTATCGATCTCACCATTCGTGTGGAGTTTTAAGGCAGCAAAACCACCCTGAATATCAGCACCATCATCTATAGCTCCAAGCATAAATAGGCTATTCTCATTAAGCTTCAAACTGGGAGTTGAAAAATCCAAATAGTCACTTGGAAAGATAATCTCAGAAGTCCCAAAATCACCAAAATTCATATCGACATCTCCATTCGGCAAAAAACTTTTTAAGACAACTGATTGTTCCAGTATATTATACGATACAAGTATTTTTTTATCATCCGTCACATACAAGCCACTTCCATAGTCAAAATAAGCAGCTATCGAAAATTGCACCACTCCATCATCTCCAAAACTTGTATCTATTGTCCCATCATTATAAAAGCGATAAATATAGCCGTCATAAGTGTTTGTCGCTAAACTATTTTTAGTACCATAAACAACGAATCGGTCATCATCAAAAGGGGCAATATTTACGGCTAATAGACTTTGACTGTTATTTATGGCTACAACCCCATTGGTACCAAAATTGGTATTTTGGCTTCCATCGTAATTGATTCGATAACAATAAGATTCTATTTGATCTTGGTCAAACTCATTGACTCCCAGGACAATAGCAGAACTATCCGGAAGGTCAACTAAATCAACTAAATCGATATTATCCAAAAAAACATGCCCATCTGTCCCAAAAGTAGAATCTATCTGACCTGCTTGCGCAAAATTAAAGGCGGGGAAAAGAAGGAGAAACAGGAAAAAAGAAAAGATTTGTTTATTCATTACATTTTAGTTTAATTGTTAATAATGCATAAAGCTACAAAGGTTACTGCTAATACTTTTAAATTTTAACATTTTTAACATTTTGGTTTGGTATAGAGCGCAGCGAATATCGCCACAGGAAAAAGTGAAGGGCAAAGCTTTCCAAAAGTGACCAGTCAATTAGCAAAGGTTTAAGAAACCCTAGTTTTTATCTATTTGCTTCGTATTTTTGTCTTTCTTGCTGTGGCTTATCAAGCTTTCTCAAACCGTTCTAGATTTTTATAGATAAATTTTAGCTAATTGGCAGATTTTATCTACCTTGCCTTCAAAAAAAGATGTTGTCAAGATTTTGCTCTCTCTTACTCTCCTTCGTGTTATTTTTTTTCACGCAAGTGACGGCACAGATGCCTATTTTTGATATAGATTCTACGGCTTATTTTCAAGCCGTGCAATCAGTGCAGATTAGCCAAAACAACGAGAATTTATTACCACTACAACACTTAGAACAAGCGAAAATCGCCTTATTTTCAACGGTATCTTCCCCTGCTTTGCTGGAAAGTCTGCAAAAATATACAGATATTCAGGTGGTCAATTCAAAAAACATCCAACAGGCAGACTTTAATACTTTAATTGTTTTCCTTCCTGAAAAATCCCCCGCAATCCTAGTTCTGCCTGCCATTTTAGCGCAAGCGAACATCAAAAAAATACTCATTTTGCCGAAAGGCGCAAACACACCGAAGAAGTATGATGCTATCTTGAAAATGGAGAAAAACACCCCGATTACGCAATCCATTGCGGCTCAGATGATATTTGGGGGCATTACTGCTGACCACAAACCCTTTCGGCTCGGTTATGCGCCACCTGCCGCAGTAGGAATTAACAAGAATCAACTTCGAGACAGCATCCGTGCTATCGTGAAATATGGCATCGAGCAGGGAGCCTACCCAGGTGCGCAAGTGCTTGTCGCCAAAAATGGCAAAATCATCTATCATGAGACTTTTGGCTCACCTACTTATGACAACAAACGTCCAATTAACACGGATGATATCTATGATATGGCTTCCGTCACTAAAGTCTCCGCGGCCCTCCCTGCACTCATGAAGCTTACGAGTGAAGGAAAATTCCATTTGGATGAACCGATGAAAGAATTATGGCCCGATTTTAAGCATACCAATAAAGCAGATTTGACTTGGCGGTCGGTGCTTGCGCACAATGCCAGATTGCAACCTTGGATTGCGTATTGGAAAAACACCTTGCGGAAAAAACCAAAAAGAAATGGGTGGCGTTATAAATGCCGAACTTTTAAACCCAAAAAATCTCGCCGCTACCCTGTTTATGTCACAGACAATTTGTGGCTACACAGAAAATATCGAAAAAAAATATTTAAGGCGATAAAAGAAACGCCACTCAACAAAGAACCCGGCTATAAATATAGTGGATTAGCTTTTTATTTATTTCCTACAATTGTCGAGAATATTACTGGAGATGAATTCGAACACTATTTGAAGTCTAACTTTTACAAGCCTTTAGGTGCTAATACATTGACATTCAATCCTTTAAGATTCTATCCTAAAAGTCGAATAATCCCTACTGAATTGGATACTTTCTTTCGCATGAAACAACTTCACGGTACAGTTCATGATGAAGGCGCGGCTATGATGGGGGGCGTAAACGGTAATGCAGGTTTATTTGGCACAGCCAATGACATGGCCAAACTTTGGCAAATGTATATGAATATGGGCAGTTATGGCGGTCAACAATTTATCAAAAAGGAAGTCCTAAAAGATTTTTCTACGTGCCAATATTGCGATGAAGGCAACTATCGGGGTTTAGGTTTTGACAAGCCCCAATTAGAGTATATCCCAGGCAAGGTCGCTTACGCAAAAGACGCTAGCCCAGCTACTTTTGGACACTCGGGCTATACAGGCACGTTGGTTTGGGTAGATCCTGAGAATGAAATTATGCTCCTATTTCTCTCCAACAGAGTGTATAAAACCCGCAAGAATCGCAAACTTTATAAACTCGATTTGCGTCCACGTATGCATAATGCTATTTATTCGGCAAGGGTAAAATGAGCTCTGATTGCTAGTTGCTAGAGCGTGGAATATCGAGCCGAACGGCCGTTCGTCTATCTAACAATCACATTACTTGACGCTAGAACGTGGGACGAGCCGCACGGCCGTTTGTATGTCCAGCAATCGGATTACTTCGTGACAAGAGCAGCATCTTTGGGAACTAAATCGCAATACCAGAATCCAAAATCAAAAGGACTATCCTTTGGGTCTTTATTGCAGTCATAATCAGTGTTATCACTTTGTTTAGGTGCGGTATATTTTCTATAGACAATTTCACCTTTCTCAAAAGCAATAGGTTTTTTAAAAATGGGACCGTCAAAAACGAAAGTATGAAACTCCCCATTTTCACCGCAAGGATCCACATTATCCGGCAAATCATTTAGAAAATCATCGTCAATGATTCTCCCGACGAAGCTTTTGTCCAAGAATTTGGAGTTGACGCAAGTAACGATGGTCTTAAAGCCTAAGTCCAAAAATTCACGTATAATTTGGTTGGTAGGGATTTTCCAAAGTGGAAAGACACCTTTTAAATCCAACTTTGCTAATTGATTTTCACGATACTTTCGTAAATCTTCTAAGAAGATATCGCCAAACACAGACGCCGTTGCTCCTTGAGCAATCAAAGTCGTCAAAGTAGCGTTCATCACCTTTTCATAGGCTTCCATGGTTGGCATTTCTGGGATTTCCATTTTTATAAGTGGCAATCCAATACTTTTAGCTTGAATCTCTAACAATTCAACTCTCACCCCGTGCATGGAAATACGCTGATAGGCTTGGCTGATGCTGGTCAACAGACACAAGACATCATATTCCTTCATTTGTAGCACTTTATACAAGCATAAGGTCGAGTCTTTTCCACCACTCCAATTAAATATTACTTTCTGTTTCAATGAGTTATTTTTTTTCGCCACCAAGGTAAAGAGATATTGCATCAAAACTCGAAAAAACATAGGGTAAAGTTAGCAAAGGTTTAAGAAACCCTAGTTTTAATCTACTTGCTTCGTATTCTTGTCTTTATTGCTTTGGCTTGCCAAGGTTTCTCAAACCGTATGGAGCCCTACAATTCCCCTTTTACATTTTTATTGTTTTTATGTCATCTAGCTACCAGCCTGTTATGCAGTCAAGATAGTTGTAATATTATAAAACACTGATATTCAATAGTTTACTGGCATATCTTTTGCACATTATCTAAGTGTAAGACACAAGATAAACAAGTCATATCGTTAGACTTGGTTAAGAATAATTTGGGGGGTTTATTTTACAGCAGCGGATGGAACAAAGGTTCTAATCCGCTGTTTTTTTTTATCTATTCAACTACGTCCCCAAAGAGATCAAACTCTGTGGCATCCGTTATCAAGACATTAGCAAAATCCCCGATACGTACAAAGTTTTTTTCCGCAAGGACCAATACTTCATTATCTACTTCAGGAGAATCAAATTCAGTCCGTCCAACAAAATACTCCCCTTCCTTGCGGTCAAATAGTACTTTTAAGGTCATACCGACCAAAGCATTGTTTTTTTGTTCTGAAATCTCCCTTTGAACTTCCATCAGACGATTAGCTCTATCAACCTTCACTTCGGTAGGCACATCGTCTTCTAAGAGATGGGCTGTGGTGCCTTCTTCGTGAGAATACTGAAAGACTCCTACCCTTTCAAACTTCATTTCTCGAATAAAATCAAGCAATTCTTCAAAATTTTCTTCTGTTTCACCAGGAAACCCCACCAAGAAAGTCGTACGGATAGCGATACCAGGCACTTTTTTACGCGCCATATTTATCACATCATAAACATCCTGTTTTTTGGTATGCCTTTTCATGCTTTTAAGCACGCTGTCCGAAATATGCTGCAAAGGAATATCTAGATATTTACAGACATGAGTCGCCTTGGCCATCGCATCAAAGACGTCCAATGGAAAACGCCCCGGGTAAGCATAATGAAGGCGTATCCACTCTATGCCTTCGACTTTGTCCAATGCTTCGATTAAATCAGCCAGCGCTCTTTTTTTATAGATATCTAAGCCGTAATAAGTCAATTCTTGCGAAATAAGCATCAGTTCTTTTACGCCGTAGGAAGCTAAATTTTTAGCTTCTTCGACGAGAGACTCGATAGTCCTACTGACATGAACCCCACGCATCATCGGAATCGCACAAAAAGAACATGTACGGCTACAACCTTCCGCGATTTTTAGATAAGCAAAGTGTTTTGGTGTGGTCGTTTGGCGTTCTCCGATTAATTCATGCTTATAATCGACATCAAATTTGGAGAGCAACTCGGGGAGCTCCAAAGTCCCAAACCAAGCATCCACTTCTGGTATCTCATTGGCTAATTGCTCCCTATAACGCTGTGAAAGACAGCCCGTAACATATAGGTTTTCAATTTGCCCATCTGTTTTAGCTTGCGCAAATTGGATGATCGTATCGACAGATTCTTGCTTGGCAGTCTCAATAAATCCGCAAGTATTAATGATGACCACTTCGGCATCATCTTGCTGTTCATGCTCGGCATTCCAGTCACCATGTCGGAGCTGGGTGATGATATTTTCTGAATCTACGAGATTTTTGGAGCAACCCAAGGTAATTAAGTTGACTTTCTTTTTTAGGTGCGATTTTGTTTTCATGGAATGGTAGTTGGATAAGCCAAAGAATCTATGTCAATAAATCGCATAGAAAAAAGATTGGACTAGCTTTTTAGTTTGAAAGAAGAGTAATCCGATTTGGTCAACTTGTAATAATCTTTGGCTTGCATTTTAATCATTTTTGCGGTAACCAATTGTGTTTCAAGTTTTTGGATCTCTTTATTGTTGATTTTTGTAGAGCCAACAGACGCTAAATCTGTTCTACACGATTTATAGTGTTTTTTTGCTTGCTTAAACAATTGTTTGGCAGCAATTTTTCGATGTTTTAGCATTTTCTCAGTAAATAGAAAATCTAGATCACCTTCGGGGTTAGATATCTTAAAAAAGGTCAGCTTTCCCTTAGTGTATTTTTTGTTGTAGGCAGCTTTTATGTCAGGTGAATTCCAAACTATAGGCTTCATTTTCCCTTTTGTTTTTCCCATTTCTTTGTCTTTTTTTGCGCAACTATTTGGGTGCTCCTATTTTTAGGCAGAAAATAGAAGCACCTAAACAGTTATTTTTCTGCAAAGATAGTCATAGTGTACATAAGACGGCTTGTTTTGGGAAAAAGATTTTTGGTGCCAGATTGCTTTTGCTGGAAGAATGAAGCCTATTTTCCGCAAGGAAACAACATATATCCTACATCTATATATAAAAAATAACCTAGAAGTATAAATTTTTAAGAATAACCGATATATATTCACAAATATGATTAAATTTGCATTGCTCCTAATTTTTGAACAACATCCTAAATTCCTTAACTGATGCTAGATTTCAAACAATTTAGTCTGACATTACTTTGCGCTATTTTTTCCTTCTCTACTTTACTGGCGGAAAACAACGATACGAATGTCCCACAAGTCACTTCAAATCAAATAGCGCTTTCGCAAAATCCGATACTCAAAGAGCTATTTAAAAAGTGGGAAGTTCACCAATTGGATATCAATACCGTTTTTGCGCAAGCTAAAGCCGCACATGCGCCCGTCCTTAATCTAAAAATAGGAGCGATTGACTTCCAGCAATCTTTTCAGAAAACTTCACTCATTGGTTCAAATTATCTCCTTTCAGGAAGCCAAGCGAAAGCCACCCACCAAAGAGCCATCCCGCTCCATGCCCTAACTGACGATAGCGAAGTAGCATTAACCGTCAATGAAGATTTTCTGTATGGATTTATTAAGACGGGAGCAAAGACCCGATATATTGAGCCATTGTGGTATTTTATCCCCGATGCGCCCAAAAATCAGATAATTATTTATGACCAAGATGATATCATCGAGAATACACCTAAAACTTGCGGTGTAACCGAAGCGCAAAAGCTAAAAACTCACATTGACGTACAAGCCGCTCCTGAAGGTACACTTGCGGCTTGTCATGAAGTCGATATTGCGATAGCTTCTGACTATGCGATGTACCAAAAATACGGCTCCATCGCGCAAGTGGAAAATCATAATATCGGGGTCATGAATAATGTTCAGACCAATTATAATGGAGTATTTGCGGTAGATTTCACGCTTAATATTGTTACACAATATATCGTCTCTACCAGTGGCGGCGACCCTTGGACCGCAAGTACAGACCCAGACCCTTTGTTGACTTCATTTCAAAACTGGGCACAAAACAATGGTTTTGGTACATCGAATTATGATATAGGAGAACTATGGTCTAATCGCAATTTTGATGGTAGCACTATTGGCTTAGCTTATACGCAAGCTATTTGTACTGGATGGCGCTATCATGTCTTACAAGATTTTTCGAATAACGCGGCATTTTTGCGCGTACTTGTGGCTCATGAAATGGGTCATAACTTTAATGCCTTGCATGATGCATCTAATAGTGGGTTTATCATGGCGCCTGCGGTATCTACATCGACTACATGGTCGGCTACTTCGGTTAGTGATATTGATGCTTTTACGGCGCCGCTACTTGGCGGCTGCCTATCATCCTGTGCAACTGCAGCGAGCCCATCAGTAAATTTTACGGCGAGTCCAACCAACGTTTGTGCGGGTAGTACGGTGCAATTCACCGATTTATCGTCAGACAATCCTACTGCTTGGGATTGGACATTCCCTGGCGGTACGCCTAGTTCTTCGACCGACCAAAACCCAATCGTCACCTATGCGACACCAGGAATTTATGATGTCACCCTAACCGCTTCTAATGCGACAGGAAGTGGTACCGGCACCATCCAAAATTACATCACCGTATCAGCGAATAATCCTAGTTTTTCGGCTAGTGCAGCAGGTCTCACAGCATCTTTCACCAATGAGACATTCCCTGAAGCTGATTCCTACTTATGGGATTTTGGTGACCCAGGCAGTGGAGTTAATAATACTTCTACCCTAGTCAACCCGCAGCATACATATCCTGCAGATGGGGTTTATCTTATTACTTTAACAGCCTCTAATGCTTGTGGCTCTTCAACTTTTAATTTGTCGTTAAGTCTCAATACGCCTGCCATTGCCAATTTTACAGCATCTCCTACCACAGTCTGCTCAGGCGAAGCGGTACAATTTACTAGTACTTCATCTGCAAATACAACCCAATGGAATTGGACATTCCCAGGCGGTACACCTGCCACATCTACGGAAGAAAACCCTACTGTTGTTTACAATAGCATCGGCAGCTACAATGCGAGTCTCCAGGCTATTAGTCCTGGTGGGTCTGACAGTGAAACAAAAAACAATTACATCACGGTAATCCAATCGGCTATACCAGAATTTACTTGGTCAGCACCGTCAGGCAATACGGTTACTTTTACGAATACGACCAGTCCCCTTTCGGGAAATACCTATTCTTGGGATTTTGGAGATGGCTCGTCGGCATCTACGGACATACACCCTAGCCATACTTTCCCTAGCTCGGGCAGTTATACGGTCATATTGAGTGTCATCACGCCCAATTGTGGCACAAAAACAATTAGCCATACTATCCAGCTACAAAATGCTCCAGCAGCCAATTTTTCGGGTACACCGACGAGTGGTTGTAGCCCGTTGACGGTGCAATTTACAGATCTCTCTACCAACACTCCAACGGCATGGTCGTGGAGTTTTCCAGGTGGGTCGCCATCTTCTTCAACTAGCCAAAACCCTTCTATCACTTATGCCAACCCTGGCAATTACACGGTAATTCTAACGGCATCGAATGGAGCAGGGAGTACGACCAAAACCATTGCGGATTATATTTCGGTAGCGTCTGCTCCTACGGCTAGTTTCTCCAAAAACCAAACAGGCAATTCAGTTGCCTTTACCAACACATCAACAGGTAATGCAACATCTTATACTTGGGATTTTGGAGATAGCTCTGCCAATTCGACAGAAACCAACCCGACACATGTCTATACAACGGATGGGACTTATACGGTTACATTGACTGCAACCAATGCCTGTGGCTCCCATTCTATCACGGCTCAAGTAATTATTACCGCCAATACGCCGACGGTAAGTATTACCGTTGCCCCAAGCAATACCGTATGTATCGGACAAACCGTTAACTTTACGGCCAACGTATCCGCAAACACCCAAAACGTCTCGTGGACATTTGCGGATGGCACTCCTGCTACATCAACCAGCATGAATCCGTCTGTCACCTTCTCTACAGTTGGCGATCACTTAGTAACTTTGACCGCCTTCAACGGAAGTAATTCTGCTTCCGCAAATACCACCATTACAGCTCAACCTAACACCGTTGCATCTTTTGCTTCTGGCACCAACGGTTTGACCGCTAATTTTACTAATACGTCCACCACCGCTACTAGCTATTCGTGGGATTTTGGAGACAGCAGCTCCAGTACTCAGGAAAATCCAAGTCATACATACACTGCTGATGGCACCTATGATGTCTGCTTGACGGTTACAGGGCCTTGCGGAACGGATACAACCTGCTCTTCTGTTATTATTTCCGGCAACGGGCCTACTGCCAGCATACAAGCAAGTACAGCTAGCGGCTGCCAGCCATTGACCATCAATTATCATGCGGACGTATCTGCCAATACTTCATCTGTACAATGGACTTTTGGCGGTGGGATGCCCGCTACTTCTACATTAATTGATCAAGCAGTGGTCTATAATAACGCAGGCACCTATTTAACCACCTTAGCTGCCACGAATCCTTCTGGCTCAAGTACAGACAATCTACAGGTAACCGTATTCGCTACAACTAGTGCGTCCTTTACTTCTTCTACGAATGGGCCCACCGTTAGCTTTACAAGTACTTCAACAGGCAGCCCTACGTCTTATTTATGGGATTTTGGAGATAGCTCTTCGTCTTCCGACCAAAATCCGACGCATGATTATAGTGCCGCAGGAAACTATACGGCCTGTCTAACAACAACCAATTCTTGCGGTTCGAGTACGGCATGTCACAATATTGTTATTGCTGATTTTTTGCCAACAGCAAGTATTGAGACCACTGGAAGTACAACGGGATGTGAGCCGATGACGGTAAATTTTCATGCAAATATCACCAATGCGAGTAGTGTTGCTTGGACATTTTCGGGTGGCAACCCTTCGACATCTAGTGACCTAAACCCGACGGTTGTATTTAATACGCCTGGTACTCATACCGTAACACTCTCGGCAACCAATGGCAACGGTACGACCAGCGCAACACCCGAAAGTATTGTGGTCAATCCAAGACCCACGGCTAATTTCACCGTAAATGTTTCTGGGCATTTGGTCACGACTACCAACATATCTCAAAATGGGACTTCGTATATTTGGGATTTTGGAGACGGTACCATTATAGAATCCAATAATCCCGGACATCTTTACGCAGTGGATACGGTGACTAAAATTCAATTAATCGCAACTAATACTTGCGGAAGTGATACGATGAGTATGCAAGTGACCATTGGTGCCGCTCCATCCGTCAATCCCGTGGCAAGTGTATCTAGCGGATGCTCCCCACTCACGGTTACTTTCCTAGCCAATGCGCAAAATTCGCAAGATATTAATTGGACTTTCCCGACAGGAAGCCCAACGTCATCAACTAGCGCGACCCCTACCGTCGTATTTACGACACCAGGAATACACACAGCCACGGTATCAGCAACCAACACGCTAGGCACCGCAACTCAAGAAGTACAAGTCATCGTACTACCAGAGACCGTTGCCGGCTTTAACGCTACTATCAACGGCAACACTGTTACGTTTACAAGTACGTCTCAAAATGGAATCTCGTCATTGTGGCTTTTTGGAGACAATACAAGCGCACAAAATGTTTCCAATGCTGAGCATACTTATGGAACAGGGACATTTACCGCTGTGTTAATCGTAACCGGAGCCTGCAATAATGATACGACCTACCAAAACTTCACCTTTGGTAGCGCACTTGCCGTTAATCCTGTCGCCAACGTATCAAGCGGCTGTGCGCCCCTTTCGGTCAATTTTCAAGCCAATGCCCAAAGTGCCGAAAGCATTTCTTGGACTTTCCCCACCGGTAATCCTACTAGCTCTACGGACGCTAATCCCACCGTTGTATTTGACACACCAGGTACACATGTAGCTACTGTTACCGCCAGTAATACAACGGGATTCGTTACAGACACCGTGCAGATCGTTGTTATGCCTGAGACCGTCGCTAACTTTAATTACACCGTCAATGACCACACGGTGACCTTTACGAATAACTCCCAAAATGGGACTTCTTATACTTGGGTCTTTGGAGATAATACCACTGCGCAAGATATAAGTCCCGTGGAGCACACCTTTGCAGATGGAGAATTTACCGCCCAGCTCATCGTTACGGGCGCATGCAGTACAGACACTAGCAGTCAAAACTTTATTTTTGGTGCCATGGTTCCGCCAGAAGCCAATATACAATCCAATGGAGTCGAAGGTTGTGCGCCTTATGATGTTACCTACGAAGCACAGCTAACTAATAATACGGAAAGTTTTGTTTGGAATTTCCCTGGCGGAAATCCTTTAACATCCACAGATGCTAACGTCACCGTTACCTACAATAATGCTGGTCAGTATGTTGGTAAGCTGATAGCCACTAACCAATATGGCAGTGATACAGCTTTGCAAACCATTGTCGTACATCCATTAGCCATTGCCGACTTTACTTTTACCGTATCAGGGCTTGAATTGACGACGACCAATACATCCACCAATGCAGACACTTATTTTTGGACTTTTGGGGATGGTGGTTCTAGTTCCCTAGAAAATCCTGTGCATGTCTATCCTGGTAATGGCAACTATGACATCGTTCTCAAGGTTACCAATTTCTGTGGAAATAATGAAATGAGTAGAAACTTATTTATTGTGGACATCGAAGACCCACTTGGAGAAGTAAATGTCAAACTATTTCCAAATCCCAATAATGGCATATTCACCTTGGATGTTCAGTCTATACAGCCTGAAGAAGTGGATATTACAATCTTTGATCTACTTGGCAGAAAAGTACTTCAGCGACACTGGTCAAAAACGCAAAAAATTAACGAAGACATTCATTTTGAAGACCAACCAGCTGGTAATTATATCTTCCAACTGAAGTATCAAGATAGACTATTGACTGGCAAGTTGATAAAGATGTAAAACTTATTTTATATAAATAAAAAAGGGCTTAAAACCGCATGGTTTTAAGCCCTTTTTCAATTACAGCTAGACGGCAAAGATACAAAAACTTCATAATTCTCGAAGCCATTCTAAAGTAAAAAAAAACTTAACCTAAATTTAAGGATAACTTTAGAATTTCATTTTAAATTTGTGCCCATTCAAAGATTCTTAGAATCAATCATTCATTCTTCACTAAACAAATTTTTAACATGAGACGAATTTTACTCGTTTTTGGTGTACTTTTAGCTTCCGTGGGCATCATGGTCGCTCAAGTAACCACATCTACCATCTATGGAAAGGTCGTAGATGAAAAGGGGCAGCCTTTAGAAGCTGCTACCGTTGTCGCCATTCACACGCCTTCGGGTACCCAGTATGGCACTTACACCGCTAATGACGGTAGTTATCGGATACCCAACATGAGAGTGGGCGGCCCTTATACCATCGAAACTTCTTACATCGGCTATGAGCCTACTGTAATGAACGATTACTACCTTACCGTCGGGCAAAAAAAGAAGGTCAGCATCAAGATGAGTGCTACTGCTATCGAATTAGAAGGAGTGACTGTCACCGCTAATCGCAGTGCCATCCTTAATGATGACCGTACAGGGGCTTCTACTAGCGTCAGTAGAAACCAACTTGACAAATTACCGACCATTTCTCGGTCGGCTAAGGACTTTACTCGGTTGACACCGTCTTCAGATGGTAATTCATTTGGTGGACGTAACAGCAAAATGAACAACTTTACGTTAGATGGCTCCGTATTCAACAATCCATTTGGGTTGGATGCAGCGACACCTGGTAGCCAAACCAATGCACAACCTGTGTCTTTGGATGCAATTGACCAAATCCAGGTCGATATCGCACCTTACGACATCAAAATGTCTGGTTTTACAGGGGCTTCTGTTAATGCTGTCACGAAGTCCGGTACAAACACCTACAAAGGTGCTGTTTTTGGCTTTTTTAGAAATCAAGACTTGACTGGTGGAAAAGTCTCGGGTAATGATATTTTAGTGCCTGACTTGACTCACCTACAATCTGGATTCAGCATCGGTGGGCCTATCATCAAAAACAAGCTTTTCTTCTTTGCCAATGCAGAAATCGAAAGAAGAAGTGACCTTGGAACTAACTTTGTCGCTGCTAGACCGGGGCTGACAGGCTCTAACGTGTCTAGAGTTAGTGCAGCCGATATGGAACGTGTGTCTCGCATCTTAAAGGACAAATACGGATATGAGACCGGACTCTATGAAGGTTACACACACCGTACCGACAATCAAAAAGGCATCCTTAAGCTAGATTTGAACATCAACAAAAATCATAGCCTTACAGCCACATACAATTTTATGGATGCTAGCAGAGATAAGCCTGCTCACCCTTCTGCTATTGGGCGCCGTGGACCAGACCAAACAACGCTACAATTTGAAAACTCTGGATATACCATCAATAACAAAATCCAATCTGGTATTTTGGAGCTAAAATCTAGATTTTCTAATACTATTGCCAACAACTTGCAAGTGGGTTATACGGCTTTTAGAGACTTTAGAACTGCTAAGTCTGAGCCTTTTCCTACGATTAACATCAATCAAGCAGGAATCAGAGCTATTGTCGCAGGATTTGAGCCTTTCTCTATTCACAATAAACTAAATCAGGATGTCATCCAAATCACCAACAACTTGGATGTTTTCCTAAAAAAGCACACTTTGACTTTTGGCGCAAGCTTCGAAAAATTCTCTTTTGATAACTCTTTTAACTTGGGGACTTATGCAGGCGTATTTGGACCTGGATATGCTTCTGTAGATGCCTTTGAAGATGCCGTAAACGACGGTTCATTTGGCGTTTTGGTAGATGCCGCTAGAGCTACTTATGAGATATTAAATGGCACAGGCTGGCCTAATGTACCTGACACAACAGGTGGTTACAAAGGATGGGCGCTGGCAGAGACCAATGTTGGTCAATTTGCTTTGTATGCTCAAGACGAAATTGCTCTTACTGATAATTTTAACTTAACTTTGGGGCTGCGTGTGGACAAGCCTTTATACTTTGATACACCTACCAAAGTGGATGAAAGTATCAGCCGTAACTGTTGCTATGATCCTTCTATTGATTATTATGATGTCGATGGCAACAAAGTCAATTTTAAGCAAAATGTTCTACCAAAAGAAACCCCTAATATCTCGCCTAGAGTGAGTTTCAATTGGGACGTCAATGGTGATAGAAGTATGCAATTGCGTGGTGGTTCTGGATTATTTTCTGGACGTTTCCCATTTGTATGGGTGGGCAACCAAGTCGGTAACCCTAACTGGTGGTTTTATACGACTACTGCCGATGATTTCCGATTCCCACAAGTATGGCGTACTAATTTTGGTATGGATAAAAAAATTGGAGACGGATACATCGTATCTGCTGACGTGATTTTCACCAAAGACCAAAATGCAATGATCGTCCGTAACTATGGACTTAAGCCGCCAACGGGCAAGCTTCAAGGTGTAGATACACGCCCTTACTACGTGGATACGACTGACCGTGCACTCAATCCTTTTGGTGGACCTACCAACGCTTATGTTTTTACCAATACGGCTCTAGGACAGACCTTCAACGTGTCTCTACAAGTCCAAAAGAGTTGGTCAAAGAGTATGTTTGCGACTATTGGTTATGACTATTTGAACTCACAGGATGCCAGTTCTATTCCAGCGGAGATTTCTTCAGATGCTTACGCCAGGAATCCTGCAATTGGTCACGTAAATCAAGCCAAGCTATCTCCATCTTTGTATGGGCATAAGCATAGATTTATGGGTGCTTTCTCCAAGAAATTTGATTATGCCAAAAAATGGGGAACGACGGTCTCTACTTTCTTTGAATATGTCAAAGGGGGGCGTTATAGCTACACTTACTCAGGAGACATCAACCACGATGGCTCAGGCGCTAATGACTTGATTTACATTCCGACAGGAGCGGACATCAATCACATGGATTTTGATGAGAGTCAGTTTTCTGCGGCGGATCAAAGAGCTGCACTAGAAGCTTTTATCCAGCAAGACAAGTATTTAGTCGCCCATCGTGGTCAATATGCAGGCAAATATGCTCAATTGAGCCCTTGGTATTCGACTTGGGATTTGCGTATCTTACAAGAATACAAAATGGCTGACCAACGTAAGATTGAGTTTAGTATTGATGTCTTGAATTTTGGCAACCTACTAAGCTCTCACTGGGGAGTTCGTAAGAATCCAACCAATACGCAGCCCATCGGAGTTGTTACAGATGCAGATGGCAATGTTACCTATTCTTTTGATCCGAGTTTGACAAAAACTTATACCGACGACTTTAGTTTGCTGTCTAGATGGCAAGCACAATTTGGGTTAAGATTTGTATTCTAAATGACAGATTGATTCAATATTTTTTAGTGGGCTGCAAATCTTAAATTTGCAGCCCACTTTTTTGTACCTTACGGCAAAAACATAGATGATTTCGATTATTATCCCAGCCCTAAATGAAGCCCCAAACCTTCAAAAACTTCTTCCTGCCTTGCGGCAAAATACGAAAGTGCCCATCGAGATAATTGTGGTAGATGGGGGAAGTACCGATGATAGCTTGAATGTTTGCGCAAGCCATGCAGTCACCGCCCTTACGGGAAAAAAGGGGCGAGCCATACAGATGAATTTTGGCGCAAGTCAAGCGAAAGGAGACATTTTATACTTTGTCCATGCGGATGCGATTCCGCCAAAAGGCTATGGTGAATCTATTATTCAGGCGATACAAGAAGGCTTTCCGATAGGATGCTTTCGCCTAAAATTTGACTCCAATAGTTTATTATTAAAGATTAATGGCTATTTTACTAGATTTGACAGGAGTTGGACACGGGGCGGTGATCAGACCCTTTATGTAACCACTCCCCTATTTCAACAATTTAAGGGCTATGATGAATCCTGCGTCATCATGGAAGAATATGATTTTATGGATCGAGTACGCCCCCATCACCCCTTCAAGATAATTCCCAAAAACATACTCATTTCCGCAAGGAAGTACGAAAAAAATGGCTACTTCAAAGTCCAAATCGCCAATCTCATCGCCATGCGCATGTATCTACGTGGAGCCCCAAAAGAAGACATCGCGACCAAATACAAAGCGATGCTACAATGACAAAAAAAATGCGCACAAAACTAAAATCTGCATCATGCGAAGAACAAGTCCGTATTTTATTGGTTTTGGTGCGCAGCCATGGCGATTTAGGGCTGATATTGTGGTCAACTCACCCAACACCGCAAAGACTCGTTGCACTAATGATACTTAGATGCGACATTATTTTGGGGGTTTTCGTGTATTTTCATTTTTCTGAAAAACAGATATCAACACTACTAATTGGTCACAAATATAATCTATATACCCACAACTAAAAGTCTAATTGCTATTGTTTAAGATGTTTTAATCCCTTAAATTTGTAAATCATTAGTTTTAATGGTGGTTTCAAAGACTTTTTAGCATGACAATAGGAGAACACATAATGCTTTTAAGGAAGAAGAAAAAAATTTCTCAAGCGACTTTAGGCAAAGCAGTAGGCACTTCTGGCGATATTATCGGGCGTTACGAAAGGGGAATAATAACACCGTCTATTGATGTAATCATGAAAATTGCCGATGCATTAGAAGTCAGTATCGATTTTTTAGTTGGTAATACTTCAATGGAGCTTGACATGCAAGCTCTACAAAGACTCGAAGACATTTCTAGTCTTTCAGAAGAAAATAAAAGTTTTGTTCTGAAAATGATTGACATGGCTATTCAAAATTTTAAAACCGAAAAAGCATTTGCTAAATAAAATCATCATGACAGCACAACCGCAATATATTACAGACACGGAAGGAAATAAAATTTCCGTAATCATTTCTATTGAAGAATACAATGCCTTTATGGAGCTATTAGAAGAAATCGACGATGTCCGTATCTACGATGAAGCAATAAAAAAAGATGATGGAACTCGCATTCCGATGGAGGAAGTATTCAAAAGAATTGAAGCCAAACGTAAAGACAAAATTTAAATGGCATACTCCGTAAACTTTACCAAAAAAGCATTTAAAAGCCTAGGGAAGATTTCTGAACCATATTATTCAAACATTAAAGATGCCCTTACAGACCTTTCTAAAGAGCCTAGACCAAATGGATATAAAAAATTAAAAGGTAGGGCTGCTTTTCGCATTCGGGTTGCTAACTATCGTATCATCTACCGTATCCAAGACGATATTTTACTCATTGATATTATTGACATTGGCCACAGAAAAGATATTTATAAAAGGAAACATTGAACCAAAGACCAACAGCGACGCAGGAGCGCACCAAAGACAAAAAGCGACCGTAGGGAGCAACCCTAATCAATAAAAGCGAACCAAGCCTGTAGAAACATCATAATTGGCTCCAACAATCTCAATGTCTCCATTTTTCTCCATCTCATTAAGGATAGCGCTTTCCTTTCTAATGCGGTCAATTGACATCTGGACATTTAAGGAAGATACTTTTTCTATTTCATCATCGGTAAATGTACGTTCGGAGTCATTGATAGATAAAACAGCAGGCTTAATCTTTTCTAATAAATTGGTAATATTTCCCATTTCTACATGCTTACAAGCAGCCGTCACCGCCCCACATTTTGTATGTCCCATGACAACCACAATCTTTGAGCCTGCCACTTTGCAGGCATATTCCATAGAGCCTAAAACATCTTCATTGATGATATTTCCAGCTACTCTCACACTAAAAACATCTCCAATCCCTTGGTCAAAAACCAACTCAACGGGTGCACGTGAGTCAATACAACTCAGAATAACAGCAAAAGGAAATTGTCCGACACTAGTTTGGAGCACTTGATCCTTTAGATTTCGTTGAGCTTTAAGATTTTGGACAAATCTATGGTTACCATCTTCTAAGATTTTGTGGGCATCTGAAGGCGTCAATTTATCCTGGGTAATTTTTGTCTGTGTGTGCATATTTCAAATTTTTAACGTGGAAAAATGATGATGGTAAGTCTCCCTTATTATGATTCTGTACTCTCGAAGTTTTGATCCTTAACATTCGCCTTGATCCAAGCCAAACATCCCGCAAAATCATCAAATATGTATTCTTCAGGAATAAGGTCAGGAATAATATCAATCCGCTCCAACATGTACCTTGGTTGTTTAATTATATTAACCATCAAGACCTTTTTACCCCTTTTTACTAAATCTACCAGTACATCTTCCATGGCATACAAGCCTGATTGGTCGATATATTGCATACGCCCCATTCGGATAACAATCGTCGATGCCGTATCGGGGATTTGGTTAGAAAGCTGTTGAAATTCACTGGTAGAACCAAAAAACAAAGGCCCTTTTAGATGTTTGATAAATACTTCTTCCTTCAAATTATCAGGAAACTCGCTTTCATCATCCCAAGCTTTTTCCTTGCCTAAAGATTTTACATCAGAGTGCTCGGCTGTCAAATCGCCCATTTTTTTCATAAACATCAAAGAGGCAATAACTAACCCTATGCCGACAGCATACACCAAGTTCCAAACAGAAGAAAGAACTAACACTAGAATCATAATGGCGACTTCAGGTTTTGGCATATACGGCATCGCTTTTAAGCCTTTGTAGTCCATCACACCGATACCAACCGTAATCAATATCCCAGCTAATACCGCAGCTGGGATTTTTGATGCTACCGGTCCTAAAACCAACAAAACAAACAACAAAAACAATCCTGCTACCATTCCTGAAAGTTTGGTTTTGCCCCCGGCATTGATATTAACAACTGTACGGATAGTCGCTCCTGCACCAGGTATTCCACCAAAGATCGCTCCGATAGTGTTTCCAATACCTTGCCCAATTAATTCTTTGTTGGGTTTATGTTTCGTTTTTGTCATATTATCAGCGACGACCGAAGTCAACAAAGAGTCAATAGAACCAAGCAAAGCCAAGGTCAATGCCGTAAATATGAAAGGTGAAATACTGCTAAAACTAAAGTTGGTAAAAATCTTAAGATATGGAAATGGCAATCCACTCGGAATCTCTTCGATAGGTCGATAGCCCAAATCAAAACCCATGGCAATCCCTGACACCACCAGCAAGGCAACCAAGGTACTAGGGATTTTGGTCGTAATACGCTTAAAACCAAATATAATAAAAATCGTCCCCAAAGCTAAGCCAAATTCCAGCCAGTTGATTTGCTGCAAAGCTCTCGGCATCACCTTCAGTGCGCCAATCACTCCAGATGCGTTTTTACTCGCCAAAGTTTGTGATTCTTTTTGAATTTGCGCAGATGTTGTATTTTGGGCTCTTTTTATGGTTTCAGAAAAGTCTTCTAAAACTAAAATACCATCAGATGATTCATCCTTCAATATATTTTTCAAAATTGATTCTTCTGCTTGCGGCTTAAACTGAGCCACATAAGCCACATCTTCTTTAGGATAATAACCAATTGACGGAAGTATTTGGGTAACCAAAATAATCACCCCTATAGCTGTCATAAAACCGGACACTACAGGATAAGGAATATACTTTATATATTTTCCTAAACCAATAATCCCCAAGCCCATTTGCATTAACCCTGCCAATAAAAATACCGTTAAAATGGTCGGCAATGCTTTGGTTACTTCGCCATCATAGGTAGCTACAATACCCGCAATCACCACCATCGAGACTGCAGTCATAGGCGCTGTAGGTCCCGAAATCTGGGTATTTGTCCCGCCAAATAGGGATGCAAAAAAACCAACAAATATAGAACCATACAAACCCGCACTAGGCCCGAGCCCAGAGCTCACTCCAAAGGCAAGTGCCAAGGGCATAGCAACAATCCCAGCAGTTATTCCGCCCAAAACATCACTCTTTAAGTGACTGAAATCAAAAAATTTACTCATTCGTTAAGATGTTTAAAACTAGATCTTTATAAAAATTTGGGACAGCTTTTGCGTCATTGACCTTATCGGTCAATTCAGGCAAATGCGCCGCAAAATACTTCTGTTGATGCGCTCCTTCTATCACCGTCGAAACCAGCATGTGCGGATAAGGATAATCTGGTTGTATCTCCTTGACAATTTCACTTACCCTTTCAACCACATTTTTATAGGCTGAAAAACAACCTTTTTGGTTTTCGTCATCTACATTTTTCGTGTGATACGCCTTTATGGACTCCGAAAAAATAATCTCACTCAGCAGTACTTCATTGATAAAAGAAAACTCGTTATCAATTTGGGCTGGTTGCGTCAAAATATCAATTGACTTTATCAAACGCTCTATTGCTGACGTCATATTCATTGTCGCAAAAACCAATCGGTATTCCGTCCATGACCAATACCAACTCGTTAGATAAACCAACAACATGTGTTTGTTCTTAAAATAACGATATATTGAACTTTCGGGTGAGCTGATAATCACTCCCAACTTCTTGAAAGTAAAAGACTCAAACCCCATTTGGCTTATCAATTCAATACTATTCTTGATAATTGCTCGACCTAATTCAGATGAATCGGGATCCTTCACGTACAAAACGGGACTGATAGCAACATGCATTTTTAAGCTTTTCATCTTTATTGGTTAAGTATTAAAGCAATTAACACTCACAAAGATAATAGTATTACTATCATTATTGCAAGTATTCATCCTTTTAAATAATAAAAAACACCAACTTTTTATATAAATAGCTTATTATCAATATTTTACATAAAACACTAAACAAAATATATTATAACAATGAGTGGAGTTAATCCATAGATTTAGCCTACGCATCAAACCAGAGCTTAGTAATTCGAGCTTCAGAAGTGTTTGTTGGCACTTCGAAATGGAGTTATTTTTTTTATAGAAAATAGCCAATTTCTTGTAATCCCTTCACCAGTACCTGAAAATTAAGTATGCATAAAGCCAATCTATTCCAATGCCGTTAAGCTTAAGCACCTAAACAGTTACCTTTTTTTTTCCATTTTGAAGTATAACCCTATCATGCTTTGCACGAATGATAAAATCAGCTTTTTCTTCTTCCT
>CAMZKG010000096.1 GCA_947311105.1 uncultured Saprospiraceae bacterium | reverse complement strand
GGTGCGGGTCTGGGTGCGGACCCCAAATTTCATGTGGGGTAAAGCAGGGGAACCCCTACGGGGTTTTAGGTGGGGTTGGTGGTCTTTTTGGGTCTACGGGGTCAAGTACTTAAATAATGATTTCAACCAATTCCGAAAAATGATCAATGATAAAATCAGGTTGTTTTTCGAGTAGGATTTTTTTGGAGCGATAGCCGTAGGTAACGGCACAGGTTTTGGTGTCCGCTGCTTTTCCCGCAAGGATGTCATGTGTAGAGTCTCCTATGAAAAGGGTGTCTTTGGGTGCGATTTTTAGTTCGTTTAGGGCATAAAGAATGCCTTCGGGGCTTGGCTTGCTGGCGTAAAGCTCCGGCCTAGCTCCTTGCACAAAGTCAAAATGCTTTTTTAGCGCAAGCGTCTCAATGATGCCTAATGTAAAACGATGGGGCTTGTTGCTATAAATCCCTTTTTGTATGTGGCTTAAACGGTGTAGGGTTTCTTCTACTTGGGGGTAAGGACGAGTTTTATCGACGTAGTGGGCAGCATAGTAGTCATAAAAAACCTTGTGAATTTTATCTATATCTGCATCTGCGCCAAATGCATCCACCAGAAGTGGGCGAATCCCGCCCCCAACCATAGCAGGAATGTGTGAATACGGGATTTCTTTTTTGCCAAAAGTACGGTAGGTATGATTCATCGCATCCCCAACGTCATACATGGAGTTAACGATGGTGCCATCAAGGTCGAAAAGGAGTAGTTTTATGGAATGCATATCAATGAATTTAGCTGTAGGTGCAAAGATATCACGGAAAATGTCGCGATTCTAGTGATTTGCGACATTAATTTTGGCACTAAAGGAATATTTGTAAAGAATTTAACAGAAATATTGGTGAAAAGCAGAGTACAAGGAACTATATTTGTCGCTGAAAATAAAAACTATGTCGATAAAAAGGATTCAAGCAACTTTGTTGTCTTTTATGTTTGTTTGTTTGGGCGTTGTTGCCTTGCAAGCACAAAAAGGGATTATACGCGGAAAAGTGTTTAATAAGGACACAGGGACACCGATTGCATACGGAAGTGTATTTGTGGATGATGGAGGTCTAGGCAGTATGACAGATGAAGAAGGATTTTTTAATATTGTAGATGTGCCCGTTGGTACGCATATCCTTTCTTTTTCTTTTTTGGGGTTTGACTCGTTGGGGCTTGAATTTACCCTAAAAAAGGGGCAAGTTTTGAATAGGACTTTGTATGCGGTCCCATCCAGTATTGAGTTAGAAGGTGTGGTGGTCTCTGGCAAAAAGCAAGTGAAAAAGAAAAAGGTATTGGTCTCGACCATTAAGCTTTCGCAAAAACAGCTAAAAGCACTCCCTTCTACGGGTGGTGAAGCGGATATTGCTCAATATTTGCCTGTATTGCCAGGGGTGATTTTCTCGGGCGACCAAGGCGGTCAGTTATATATTCGTGGTGGCTCTCCGATACAGAATATGATTTTGTTGGATGGAGTACCTATATATAATCCTTTTCACTCGATAGGATTCTTTTCGGTTTTTGAGACGGAAACCATTCAGTCGGTGGATGTGATGACCGGTGGTTTTAATGCGGAGTATGGAGGGCGTATCTCCGCCATTGTGGATATCAAAACTAGAGAAGGTAACCGAAAACGACATAGTATGACGGCAGGAATTAACCCGTTTGTCGGCAAACTATTGCTAGAAGGCCCAATCTCTAGGCTCAAGCCTGATGCCAAAAGCGGAAGTGTATCGTATATGTTGACTGCCAAGCATTCTATCATTGATCAGACTTCTAAACAGATATATAGTCATGTGCCAGGGGGCGAGATACCTTTTACATTTGATGATGTATATGGTAAGGTGTCTTTGATAGCGGCTTCTGGGAGTCAATTTGATTTCTTTGGCTTTAATTTTAAGGATAGGGTCGCTTTTAATGATTTGGCAGATTATGAGTGGAACACAGCTGGTGGTGGGATGAATTTTAGCTTATTGCCCAAAAATTCACCAACCATTATTACGGGGCGTGTTGGATTTTCCAATTATCAGACAGAAACATCCAATTCTAATGATTCGGCTCCACGTTCTAGCGGTATTAATGGATTTAACTTTGACTTGAAATTTACGAATTATGGGAAAAAAAGTGAAATTAACTATGGTCTAGGGGTGAATGGCTTTAAGACGACGTTTGATTTTGAAAATCGTTTTGGGATAGACATTCATCAGCAGCAGAATACCACGGAGATAAATTCCTTTATAAAGTATAAGTATCAATTGGGTCGCTTGATTATTGAGCCAGGCGTTAGATTGAATTTTTATGCTTCCTTGAATACTTTTTCCCCGGAAGGGCGTCTAGGTATGAAGTACAACGTCACGGATTTTTTGCGGCTTAAGCTGGCAGGTGGTGTGTATTCTCAAAATCTTACTAGTACGGTCAATGATAAAGACATCGTTAATTTGTTTGTAGGCTTTTTGTCAGGTCCCGAAGAAATTATTTTTAAGCCCAATTCTAAGGTTAAGGCAGAGCATCGCTTGCAAAAAGCGCTACACGCCATAGGAGGGGTAGAGATTGATATAACGGATAGGATTGAGCTCAATGTAGAGCCTTATGTCAAGGAATTTACACAATTAATCAATCTTAACCGAAACAAACAGGCGGTCGATGAGCCCAATTTTGTGACGGAGACAGGGCGGGCTGTCGGTTTAGATTTTCTTTTGAAATATCAGTCACCTAGTTGGTATATTTGGAGTACGTATTCTTTGGGTAAAGTTAATCGTGATGACGGGGAGCAAGTCTATAGTACGAACTTTGATAGACGGCACAATGTTAATTTCCTTGCTACATATTCTTTTGGTCACCATAAAACATGGGAGGCTTCTATGAGATGGAATTTTGGTACTGGCTTTCCTTTTACACGGACTCAAGGTTTTTATCAGGTGATTGATATTAATAAGGAAGGGATTGATTTTGATTATTTGAAAGAAAACGGTGAATTAGGTATTGTCTATTCGTCAAACCGAAATGATGGACGTTTGCCGACTTACCATCGTCTGGATCTTTCGATAAAAAAGACCATAAAATTGCTCAAATATGGCTCTTTGGACATTACGGCGGGTGTCTCTAATGTGTATAACCGCCAAAATATATTCTACTTTGATAGAGTGCAATACAAACGAGTAGATCAATTGCCGATTTTGCCTAGTGTGGGGATGGTTTTGAAATTGTAAGTTAGTGGACGCTAGTTTACTAGTTACGAGATCGCGGGAAGTCGAGCCGAACGGTCGTTCGGGTATCTAGCAATAGGTTCTATTTTTTGCGCAAGCATCATAGAGATAGACCATAATAAGAAGCAAGCGTATGCAAAATACAGTTGAAATTCTGCCCGCAGAGATTATGTTTGTTATAAACCCGAATTCGGGGAAGCAAAATTCGGCTAAGATAGTCAACCGTCTCCGGCAGTTTGATGATCAACTTTCTTATGCGGTGACCCGAAATATCGAAGCTGTAGAAGAGTTGTTTCAAAAACTAGACAAAAAATACAAGGCTGTAGTCATTGTGGGCGGAGATGGTACCATTAATGGCGCTTTGCCTTATTTTTTAAAAAATCCTAATTTGGTGCTTGCGGTGTTGCCCAATGGCTCCGGCAATGGATTTGCGAGAGATTTGGGTTTTGATTGGAATTTGGAGCAATTGATGGCTTCCTTTCGGAAAGGCGAAGTGATTGATTTGGATTTGTTGGAGATAAATGGAGAATTAGCGATTAATGTTTCTGGATTGGGGATAGATAGCTATGTGGCGTACCACTTTCAAAGGAGTAAACGTCGGGGCTTGACCAATTATGTCCTTGCCACAGCTCGTGCGATAGTTCAATTTCGCGATTTTGAAGCAGAGATAAGGACACAAAAAGGAAATTTTAGTGGAAAGTATCGGATGATTGCGATAGCCAATACCAGCCAATTTGGTAATAATGCCCAAATCGCTCCTTTAGCCAAGCCATACGGAGGAAATTACATTGTCGCCCTTGTTAAGCCTTTTCCTACGTGGAGGTATCCAGGGTTTATCGTGAAGATGTTTACGGGTAAATTACAAGCGTCAAAATATATTCAATACCTGATATTAGATAAGCAGTCCCAGATAAGCTGGAAAAATACAAAGTATCATCTTGATGGCGAACCCAAAGAATCGGTGGATGACCTTTTTGTTAGGTTGCTAGAGGGAAGAGTTAAGGTCTTGAAACGGTAATAGTTGCTAGATACTAGGTACTGGACGGTAGTTTCTAGTTACTGGACGCTAGTTTTTAGATGCTTGACGTTAGTTTCTAGATGCTGGTTGCAGGGCGCTAGATCGAGGGAAGTCGAGCCGAACGGCCGTTCGGGTGTCTAGCAGTCGGATTGCTAGTTGCTGTTTACTAGTTGCTGGACGCTGGTTGCAGGTGTCTAGATCGTGGGAAGTTGAGCCGAACGGCCGTTCGGGTGTCTAGCAATCGGTTTACTAGTTGCTGGACGCTGGTAAAAAAGTACAATATACGGCTGTAAATAAGATTAATTTCATATGTTTTATCTACCTAAAAAATAAAAAGTAAAAAAAAAGTAAAAAGATTTTGTATTCCAAAAAAACTTCCTATCTTTACAGCACAGAGTTGATGATGACAAAATATTATTTCCTTCAATAACGTTTAGTCATTCAGTTTGAAACTTTTTGCAATATATAATTTCTGTTATAGTTGCATTTTTATTTGAATATACCCCCTTCTATATTCGAATTTTTTCTGATTTTCAGAAAGCACTACACTTTAGAGAACACTACCATTTTCGGCAAGCTCCCCTTACTTGCTACCATTGGACATTTCCTACTTGATTTTTAATGTATGGCGCAATTTGTGCTGTATCTTTTCGTACCCCCTAAAGTGAAAGTTAATGTTTAAAAAAATTGCCATCCTAACCGTTCTTGTTTTTGTGTTTTTTAGTTCTGTGTTTGCCCAAGCAAATGTAGATGCTTCAATAAGTAAGTGTCTAAATGACAGATACCACGATTTAAGTAATAATGATGTAAATGAAATGGCTGTGTTTAACAGCTTCGAAAATAAATTGCTTCAAGCAGGTATGCTGCCTGATAATTCTCAAGAGTCGTATGCTATGTTAATGGCTAATTTGCTTAATGATGATATCGAAATTCCTGTTGCCTTGTGGAATATCGATAATCCCGACTTGGCTATTTTGTCTATGCCGTCCAACTTAGCTACGAGTATGTTGTGTTTTGATGATGCATTTGAAGCAAATGTGGGTTCTTTAAACAGCCAAACTTCAGTCATAGCGATGTCGCCTTATGTGAAAAGAATTTTGGATGATTATAATCTTGGTAATAAAGCAAATAATATCAAGCTAGTAAGAGCCATTCAAAGTGAAGATTTTTCAAAAATGATATATAAAGTACCGATCTTGGTCTTAATGCATAATATCGCTTCTTATAAGGAAGAAATGAATCAGTTGACTAGTAATTACTAGGCTTCAACCTATTTACTGGAAAAAAGGATACTGACTTATCAGTATCCTTTTTTTTTGTGAAAATAGGCTTTTGTTTTCGGCATAGCTATTCGGCGTATTTAACACGGAAGGACTTGCATCTAAATTTGTGTAGCTCTGAATAGGGCGGAAGCGCCATTTTATTGCCATTATTGTATTCTAGTGTATTGTCCATTGTTTAAGACTGTTATTTCTTTTGCCGAACATTGCGTATCTTTACACCCAAACTCATCAAAATCTAACCCAATGCGATTATTTTTATCCTTGATCCTTATTTTGTCCCTTGGTTTTCAGTCGCTTGCGCAAAAAAAGTATGACAACGATGTTCATGCCATCTATCTGAATTTTTCGGGTGCTTATCAAATTCCGAAAGGGGATATGGCGGTGCGATATGGGAATAACTCAAATATTGGTCTCCAAACTGAGTGGATTACAGGTAAATCAAATTTGATTTTTGGGTTAGGCGCTCAATTTTTGTACGGAACAAAAGTCAAAGAGAATGTGGAAAGGCTATTTTTGGTTCAAGGTGTCATGCTTGGGACGGATCAAACAGCGACTGCCCTGTATAAAAAAGAACGAGCTTTGTTGTATGGAGTACACTTTGGAAAATTATTCGCCATTGAACACGAGAAAAACCCAAGATCTGGTATTCGTGCCACTCTGGGTGTAGGAATGCTACGGCATTGGATAAAAATAACAGATGAATTTAAGTCTGCCAATCAGTTTCAAGGTGATTATCTGAAGGGGTATGACCGTTTGACCGCTGGACTGGCACTAACTCCTTTTTTGGGCTACCAATACACTTCTTTAAATCGTTACTTGAATTTAACCATCGGTGTCGAATACACTGCGGCTTTTACGCGCAGCCAGCGAAGTTGGGATTATGACTTATTTGGTGCAGACACTAAAAATCGTAAAGATGGGTTGTGGGGCTTAAGGTTTGGCTTTTCTTTGCCCATTTATGTAGGAGATTCAGAGTCCGATGTGGTGTATTAGGGCTTGAGTTATGGAATTTCCTTTTCTAGCGCTGTTTTTATAAACAAAAGGTTTACTAGTGGTAATATTTTTGCTTAAAGATTGCCATCAACGAAGCCAAAAGGTTCAATGCGCCAGTTATTAAGCATTTTTATTCTCTTTTAAGGTTTGATTGTTTAGCTAAAGACTGTTTCTGCCCAAGATACAGTTAGGAATGGCATTGTATATTTGGTAGATATAGACGAGGATAATGATGAGATTTTGGATATTGCCGAGAATGATGCATCTGGTGTGTTATTAATAGACATTCTGATAGATGAATAAGTGCTTTACGAAATAATGTAAATGAATTGTTGGCAGTATTTTTGCATAAAGAAAGCCCTGCACTAAGTCAAAAAAACAATGCGTCAGTTATTAAGCATTTTGATTCTCTTTTTGGGTTTTATTGTTCAACCCATGACTGTATCTGCCCAAGATACAGACGGGGATGGTATTGTGGATTTGGTCGATATTGACGATGATAATGATGGTATTTTGGATATTGACGAGAATGATGCATCTGGGGTATTAACCGGCAATGCAGATAGTGGAATCGGCGCTTTCCGAAATAATATCTATTGGTTTACGTGGGACACGGGCGATTTAGTGGATGGTATTCATGAAGGAGATACCAAGTCCTTTTCATTGCCAGATGGCTCTGTTATAAATGTTGTTTTCTCTAACGTAATGGACTTGGTGGCTGGTTATCCGACTCCAGTAGATTTTAGACCTACGGATATGGCAACTTATGCTGATGCTCCTACACATACCTATTATAATATATCGGGCAATAATGGGGAAGCTCTTTTTGATATTTCCGATCCAGTAAATGATATTTCGTTTGATGTGACTTTTAGCGCAAGCAATAAAGGAATAGGCTTTACGCCTGATTTGATTTTTGTTGATGCTGAAAGTACAACAATTGCTGCCAATGGAAATGATGATGAAGATTTTTATCTAACTACCAACGGAGAGCCTTGGGAAGCCATCGAAACAATGGGTACAGATACCTATACCGTGAGTGGGCTTGGGACTACTTCTATTAATATTGATGAGACAGAAACGGCTAATCCTACGGCTCCATTATTAATTACAAGAAATGCAACGTCACTGAATGTACGGATAGTTTCAGATGTTGGGACACAAGGAAAGCAAGGTTTTGCTTTTGGAATATTTCTCAAGTCTTTGCCTATTGATACGGATGGAGATGGTATTCCCGATTATTTGGATTTAGACTCCGATAATGACGGTGTTTATGACGTTGTAGAAGTAGGTAATAGTAATTTAGATCTTAATCAAGACGGTATGGTTGACGGTAATGTTGGAGCTAATGGGCTTCCTGATGCTGTCGAAACAGCCGTGGACAATGGTATTATTAACTATACTATTCTCGAAAGTGCAGATGATGTGGATGCTTTCGCAAATTATCTAGACATTGACTCTGATGGTGACGGTATCCCAGATAATATTGAAGCTCAATCCACCGCTACTTATTTTCCGCCTTCCGGAAATGATACCGATAATAATGGGGTGGATGACGCCTATGATTTAAATGGAACGCCCATTACTCCTGTTAATACGGATGGGGATCCTATGCCGGACTACTTGGATGTGAATTCGGATAACGATGACCTTTTAGATGTCGTAGAAAATGGAAATCTACAAAACGTCGAAGGTGGAACGGATGCGGATGGCGATGGTTTAGACGACAACTTTGATACAAATAATGCCATCTGGGATGTGAATGATAATATTAATGATCCTAACCCAACTACTCTAGGTGACCTCGATAATGATGTAGCTGCAGATGGGAATAATGCCGTTCCAATGACCGCTGATGTTGATTTTAGGGACGCTTCTAGTGTCATCACGGACGGAGGACACTTTGACGCCAACGATCAATGTAATAACAATGGAACCCCAGGCGACCCCACGGATGATTTTATCACTTTTGAGCTAAATCCAACGGGTTATAATCTGGCAGCAGATTACAATGTGACCGTTCCAGCAGGCTACACAGTGACGCCGACAAGTGCGAACTATGGTGCCGCCACGACCTTTACACTCAACAACGGTTCTGCAGGAGCAGGCGCAGTGAATATCGTCATCACCGACAATCAAGCAGGTGGCGACACGGAAAATATAACAATTACCGACCCGAATACGTGTTCTGAAAATTCGAATATCACCGACGGTGGACACTTCGACGCCAACGACCAATGTAATAACAATGACACCAATGGTGACCCCACGGATGATTTTATCACTTTTGAGCTCAATCCAACGGGCTATAATCTAGCAGCGGACTACAATGTGACCGTTCCAGCAGGCTACACAGTGACGCCCACGAGTGCAAACTATGGCGCCGTCACGACCTTTACACTTAACAACGGCTCTGCAGGCGCAGGTGCAGTGAATATTGTCATTACCGACAATCAAGCTGGTGGCGACACAGAAAATATAACAATTACCGACCCT
>CAMZKG010000095.1 GCA_947311105.1 uncultured Saprospiraceae bacterium | reverse complement strand
CAAGAAGAAACAAAAAAAAAACAACCCCGTAGACCCAAAAAAGACCACCAAGCCCACCTAAAACCCCCTGCTTAGCCCATAGCGAAGCTATGGGCTAAGAGAAGGTTTGTGGTGTAAATACGTAGACGTAGCGGCCCCAAATGATTTTTTTGGGCAACCCAGTAACCCCATCCATAAAAAATTTTGAACTCTCCGATACTTCCCGTACCTTGCACTGGCATTGCCAAGATTCTACAAACATTACATACCCCCTAAAACATCCCATGCGTTTATGCATTATACTATTTTTCATTCCCTAAAAACATCAAGCCTTACTAAATTTCTTGTAGGTTTTATTCTATTACTTCCGTTTCAGTTATTTTGTCAGCTAACACTTACCGTTGACAATGACTATCATCGTTATAAGCTTGGTGACACCATTACATTTTCTGTGTTATCCACAACACTTGACACGATTGAATACGAGATTACGCGAAATCGCTATCTTGATGATCTGGCTGACGGCACCTTAATCTTACAACCGAATACGGCACAAGAAATAAAATACATTCCTTCAGAACCTGGCAATTACTTCTGCGCGGTGGAGTCTGATAATGGTATCGTGACAACAGGCGCCGTCTGTGACATTCGAAATATCACGCCCATTGAGCCCATACCCAGTGACTTTGAAGTCTATTGGGACAATATCCGCACGAAGCTAGATGCCGTTCCTTTCAATTTAAATGTCGAGCTTGACTCCAACTACTTATCTGATTATTCGACTACCTACCGTATTAGCTTAGGCAATATTGACCAACATCGACTATATGGCTACATGACCATACCCAAAACTAGCGGCCCCTTTACAGGACTCGTAAAATTTCCTCCTTTCGGAAATTCTAACGCTGTTCACCCCGACTTAAATATGGCTGAGCGACTAGGCGCCATCGTCATTTCTATTAGTGCCCACAATTCGCCTGTTGATGTAGATTTACCCCAAGACGCCCAATACGTACCCGATATTGGTTTAACCGATACCGTATTTTACAGATGGGCAATGGCTGGGGGTATGCGAGCCATTGACTACATATATTCCAGAACTGATTTTGATGGAGAGCACATCGGAGTCTTTGGCAATAGTCAGGGGGCTGGATTAGCATTGTTATTCGCAGGAATCGATGACAGAGTGGACTTACTGATCGCTAACAATCCAATTATGAGTCAGCACAATGGTCTGCCCAACAATAAACCTAGCGGATTCCCAACCTACGTCAGAGACCATCTCAATGACCCCATCAACTTAAATCGAATTCTCAGTGCCGTCAGATACTATGACGCGGTTCATGCGGCTCAAATATATGAAGGCCCGGCCTTGATTTCTGTTAGCCTTTTGGATGAAGTTAGCCCCGCCGAAACATCGTACTGCTCGCTTAATCAACTCCATGGACAACTCATTCATATCCACAATTTAGAAGGACATCATTCCGAAAGCCCTTCTGAGTTTTGGGACGCTAAATTTGATCTTGTCAGAAGATTTTTTCCCACCGACCAAAGCTCCTGGCCCTGGACGCCAACCACCACTGGCTATATCGCTAATGCGGGTGCCGATACTATTGTCAATTGCCTTTCGGCAAATATCGAAGGAAGTATTAAAGCCAATGATATTACCAACCCTACCGACATTGCGATCCGTTGGGAACTAGTCGATGGACCTGGCACCGTCGTTTTTGACACCCCCAACAATCACTTTACGGCTGCTACTTTTAGCCAGCCTGGAGAATATATTCTTCGATTTTCGGGAGAAGAAACTTCGCACTTGTTAACTACTTCTGTTTATCAAACTATCCAAGATATAGTGAAGATTACAGTTTGTCCTAATAACAATTGTCAACCGCTTTCCATCGCCACACAAGCCCAAGATTTAACTACTGATTGTGAAAATTTTTCTAGTGAACTTTCTCTTTGGTTGGCGAATCATGGCAATGCCGTTTTAACAAATAGTCAACCTGATGTCAATTGGTCACACAACTTCACTCAATTACCAACTGGCTGTAACCCGTCAACCACGGTGCAATTCACTGTCAGTAATTCGTGCGGTTTAAAAGACTCTACTACTGCTCTTTTAAGTGTTTTGGATACGGTGCCGCCCCATTTTTTAGCGCAAGCGCAGGACACGATCGTTTATTGTGATGGAGCTGGAAATATGGATGCTTTAGATCTCTGGCTTGCGCAAAATGCAGGGGCAATTGCCCAGGATAATTGTCAAAATATTACTTGGACAAATGACTTTTCGGAGTTAGGCTCTGGTTGCAATCCTACTACTTTGGTCACCTTTGTAGCCACTGATGGCTGCGGACTTAAAGACTCTACTTCGGCTACTTTTATGATACTTGACACCACTCCACCGACTATCTCCGCAATTCCCGACACACTACATGTAGCATGTAACACGACTGGCAATTATCCCGAAGTTATCGACTGGCTTAACAACCTTGGTGGTGCCGAAGCGACAGACAATTGTAACTCCATCTCGTGGACGAATAATTTTGATATGATCGATTGCAATGACTCCATCAAAACGATTCAATTTGTAGCGACAGATAAATGTAATAACAGCACCACAACATTTGGCATCATCTCTGTCACCAACACCATTGCCACCACTCAACCGAATGATAATCAAGGATTTACCTTCCTATCAGCCTATCCCAATCCATTCACAGACAAGACAGAATTAACATTTCTACTCTCTAAGCCGTCGGTATTAAAGATTACTTTTTATAATGCCCAAGGCGCCACTTTATGGCAAACTAATCAGCTCTTTCAGAATGAAAAAAATAGGATATTTTTCACTAAGGAACGACTTCAACATTCAGGGATTATTTATTATCGAATTGAAGGCGCAAACATTTATCATGTAGGCAAATTAATGCGATTAGAAAAATAAATAGTAAAACGATTGCTAGATATCCGAACGGCCGTTCGGCTCGACGTACAGCACATCTAATCCCGAAATATCCAACCAATCCCCATTCGAAAACTAGGCTTAAACTGTGGATAATCAGCCGTCTGAAAGAAGACCCGTTTGTCCCAGTAATACTGTAAATTTTCCATTTTGGCAAAAAACCTAAACGTAGAAACCTTAAAATTTGCGAAGACATCAAAGGTTGAAATATTATCCATTTGAAAATCATCCTGCAACACAAACTGCCCAATCACCGGGTTATACCCATTAGGAGACCAAGAAGAATAAAACCGATAATCAACACCCATTTTTAGCCGCAAGGCACTAGAAAATAAATCGCCTTCCCAAGACAATTGCTCCTGAGCATAAAATTTTGGGCGACGAATAATCTCTTCATTAGTTTTTTGATATAAAACACGACTATTCAGTCCCCAGCCCACCAATTGAATATTTTTATTGGCGGATAGTTGTAATAACGGGATAGTTTTGGCTTCTTGTACAGGTCGGCTCTGATGATCAAAATAAATATAATTGGTCAACAATGAAAATCGTGTAGTAAAATTAAAATTATATTTTGGTAAGCTATATCTCCCCCCCACCCGATTAATGAATTCTTTCTCAAAGCTATTCTCCCAAACTGAAACCCGTGAAATATAATTATTTTGCGAAAGCAAGAATGGCGTAACTGACTGAAAATCAGCAAATAACGTCCACTGACCCGCTTTACCCGTATTTATTTTTAATTGACCATTAAGCAAATAGTCCCCGCTATTTCCGACGAGACCAAAGTTGGCATTTGCCGAAAGTTGAAATATTTTTTTTAAGGTCATATCCCATTTTCCCGTAAGGGCTACTTGGGTTTCTTTTTTAATTATAGGCTCTTGATTAACTTCGTACCGGACCACTTGTAGCCCTGTGGTCGGTAGCCATTCAAAGGCTAAACTATCCTTAGTATGACCCAAAAAGGAAAGAGCTAATTCAGTCCCTAATTCGTGCCCCGAAAAATACTGTCTCACCCCACGTCCATCCGTCATAAAATCACCATAGTACAAGGTGTCCAAAGGCTGTTGATTATCAAAGAATTTATAAAAACCTTTTTCATACCAAGACTTATGCCGCCACTCCAAATAATTACCTTGTTTAAAATTACCCAATTTATAAAAGTGGAAAAATTGATATTTTCTTTTCAGTTCGTGCGTCTGAGCAGATGACAAATGAATCGGCTGGGTTTCAGGTCGATTAAATTGGGGCACAAAAAACAAACTATCCGTCGTCAAACCACCATTCTCACTCACACGCGAATTGTTGGACGACATCGTGAGATAAAACCGATAACGCCCCTTTGGATTAATATACTGTATGCCGGTAGCCAGCGAGGAGATGACCGCTTTTTGAGACAAAAATTGTCCAAATTGATTTATTTTCAAATATTTTAATGAAAACTGAAATCCATCGGAAAATTGTCGAGAAAATTTAGCTCTAAAAACAGAATTGGTCTGCCCTTTGAAGCTAAAATAAGTATCCGTCAAAGCCCGCCCAAGACCAAAAAATGGCAAACTATCTACCGTATTGTGATAGACATCAAAAGCATGAAACCCCCAATTCAGCCCAGTTGTTCTGAAAGGATCAATAAGCAAAGGCAAAGCAGGCGAGCCCGTATTACCCAAATTTAGCCCCCCAAAATCCAGTCTTCTGACAGGGTCATACTGCTGAAAGACTTGATTAATATTGGTATCTGCGTAAGCCAACACCAGCCGCTCCGAACCTTGATAGTAATAGGTAACAGGTATGGTATCGGGCAAGCTATTGCGCAGGCTATCTTGCAACCTAGCCGTTTTAAGGCTGTCAACATTCTGATTATCAGGGTTTTGTGTGCGTCTAGGTAACGTTTTTTGCGCCCAAGTTACGTCAGGCGTAATAAAAAAGACGACAACCCAAAAAGCAAATAATCGAAATATATTTCTCTTTTTCAAACTTATTTTTTAGCCAACCCAACTCAACACTTGTAGGTTTTATTTTCCGAAAGGAATAACGCAAAAAATATAGTGATATTCTAGTCTCTTATTCCTAGATATCTTCTTCTTCGCAAATAACATCAAAAATCGCTTGACTAAGCCCCATACTAGAAAATCCCCCATCATGATAAAGATTTTGCATAGTTACGTACCGAGTCATATCGGAAAACATGACGGCGCAATATTCAGCACAAGCATCTGAAGTCGCGTTGCCTAAAGGCGACATCTTTTCAGAATAAGTATAAAATTTATTGAATCCTTCCACACTACTACCGGCAGTGGTTGCAGTCGGCGATTGTGAAATGGTATTCACCCGAACCTTTTTCGACAGTCCATAGTGATAGCCAAAACTACGCGCATAAGACTCCAAAAGGGATTTGGACTCGGCCATTTCGCTATAATTCGGAAAAACACGTTGTGCCGCAATATAAGTCAATCCCAAAATAGAGCCCCATTCAGACATCGCATCGAGCTTATAGAGCACTTGCATCAGCTTGTGAAAAGAGACGGCAGAGACATCATAGGTTTTTTGCATCCAATCATAATTCAGGTTAGTATAAGGTCGATTTTTGCGAATATTTACCGACATCCCAATGGAATGCAATACAAAGTCTATTTTTCCGCCCAAAATTTCCATAGAACGACTAATCAACTTTTCCAAGTCATCCAAATTAGTGGCATCGGCGGGGATAATTTCGGCTTCTAGCTGTTTGCCCAGAATATCCAATTGACCAAATCTTAATGCGACGGGCGCATTGGTTAAAGTAATTTTTGCGCCTTGTTTGACACATTCTTCTGCCACTTTCCAAGCGATAGAACGCTCATCCAAAGCACCAAAAATAATCCCGCGTTTTCCTTTTAGTAAGTCACTCATATTATTATTTTTAGGGTGATGCCCACCACAATCCATATTTTGCTCAAAACTCTAAGAAAATATACACCCGGATGGTATCTCATCATCGACAAAGCTGTCGTAATTAGGCGCAAATCTACTCAAAAAACAGGAACAAAAGGTAACGAATCGATTTTTTATGTCATATTCGCTGAGAATCCAAAAAATGTTCATATATTTGGGCATTCGGTAATATTTCGCAATAATATTTCCAAGTCTATTCATTTTTCTTAACATTTTACTATTACAACAATGGATAGACATATTTTTTTCACTCAAGGTCATTTTTTTTGATCCTAAATTCTAATCTAATCATGCAGACAAAAAACCTTTTACTTTTAGTCTTTGCGCTGATGCTCTTTAGCTGTAACAAAGAATCCACGCCGCAAGACATCACCCCCCAAAAAGAGCCGATCTCCAGAGAAGCAATCACCCAAATCGTCGAAGAAACGTTGCGGCAAGGTAATGTTTTTAACTGGAAAACAGTCGATGATTTTACCCTTTGGAGTGCAGGACATCAATCTGACGGATTTTTTGCCATCGGATATACCCTTCCGGAAATTCAAGACATCAAAACAGTCATCAAAGACATCAATATTGACGATAACAAATGGACTAGCGTCAAAGAAAAAATCTTGGACCTAATTATTGATGGAGAAAAACAGATGCAACCTGGAAAAGACATCCTACCCAAGGACATCTTACCGTTTGGGCAACCTAAAACTCTCCCTAACTTTACCGTAAAAATCACTAATCCTGCGACAATTTCCAAATTGCGTAGCATGAAAGAAGTAAGATACGTGGAAGCTTCGGGATTTAATCTAAGCGATGAAAAGGTCGCAGAGCGTAGCGGTTCAGGCTGTAGCGATAACGGCCCGGCTTCGTATATCTGGCCTGCCGACTACAACTACTACTCCCCTTGGGTAAAAGTTCCTTGGAACTTCCAAAATGCCAACATACCCGCAGCTTGGAACCAAACTTCCGGCAACAATGTCAAAGTTTGCATCATCGATACGGGCGGTTCAGACAATCAAGACAATCTCGGCTCTCCATACAATTTTAACTCGGGCTACTCCCAAGGTAGGTACATTCAAAAGAAAAGTACACTCTACCATGGTTGGTGGTGGTGGAGAAAAAAAGATCCACCGCATGACCAATGTGGACATGGCACAGCAACGTCTGGCCTAGCAACGGCTCCACGTGGTAGCGATGGCAACGCTGTTGGGGTTGCTTACAATAGTGATTTAGTCGTCTATCGTGCCGTTGAAGATGTAGTCATTTCTACTTCCAACGAGAGAGAAGGCGTTCGCGATGCATTAATTGGTGCAGCACAAGACCCCAACGTACGTATCATCAGTATGTCTATCGGCACACCTTTTTGGAGTAGCACGGTAGCAGACGGTATTTATTATGCAGATGCTCATGGCAAAATGATTTTTGCCGCTGCGGGTACTTCGACTAGTTGGACTAGCTGGTATCCTGTTATTTTTCCAGCCAATATGAATCAAACAATCGCTGTAACAGGAGCCAAAGAAGGTAGCCCTTTGACCAAGTGTACCGTTTGTCATGATGGTAGTCAGGTAGATTTTACACTGGTAATGGAAAGAAGTAGCAATAGTGATAGAACCATGTTGGCTTTATCTGTCGAAAATACGAATACACCCACTTACTTTGGCGGTTCGTCATGTGCGACTGCTACCGTAGCTGGTATTGCGGCGCTAGTTTGGTCAAAAAATACATCTCTAAATAAATATGCTGTAAAAAATAAGTTGATCCAAGCTTCGTCTTTCTATCCTTACAAAGATAGTGACTTAGGATGGGGCACCATTAATGCTTATCAGGCAGTCAATAGTACTTGGTAAGCTCATCCAAATACCTAAAAATAGGCCTTCAAGACTACAATCTTGAAGGCCTTATTATATGGGGGCTACGCCCCGCAATGAAAGAACTTTGCAACGTCAATCATTTCATATATAATAATTCATTAACTGTTATTATTAATTTTGTTTTATTTATGCCTTTTTGATTAGTATTTAGTTTGCTTTATGAGTATTTAGCTTCAGTATCTTCACAATGGCTCAAGGGCAATTGGTGAGCTACTTTGAGAAACCTTTTACCTTCGCCTTTTACCTATTATCAAAAAAGCACTAAGCAGGTTACGCTTAGTGCTCGTAGCAACATTGCCACAATTTGGTTTTATGGAGTGTATAAATTTCTAAAAAAACACCAAGCAAAAAATGCTTGGTGCACTAAACAATGCTCATGGGATTAGCCAAACATTTTCTTTTTTGGGGTTCGACTAATTGTTAATACAAAAGTACGTCCAAACAAGGAGATTACAAACATACACTTAGTAATTGGTGAATGTCAGTTAGTATTTGGTCATGTTAGCGAATTAACGTCATAAGCTTCTCTTTGCTTGATCTTGAAACGGGTAGTTCCTTGCCATTTTCAAGTACCAAAGTGCCCCCTTGCCCCTTGATATACTTTTTTATATGCATCAAATTGACCAAGTAAGACTGATGGATTCTAAAAAAATTACGTCCTTCGACCAAGGCTTCCACTTGTTTTAAGGTTTTGGCTAACAAAATACTCTTTCCGTCTTTTAAGTGAATATTGGAATAATTACTATCTGCACTTGCGTACAAAATATCTGCTATCTTTACAAATTCTAACCCTTCCGGTGTCGGCAACGCAATGTGCGGTAAATGTTTTGTCGTATTTGCATTTATCGTATCAATAATACTTTTTATAACAGAATTAGTCACGGGATTTCTTTGGCTAGCCTTTTCGACCGCATTAATTAATTTCTCTTTAGAAATTGGTTTTAACAAATAATCCACAGCGTTTACTTCAAAGGCTTTAATGGCAAATTGGTTGTATGCGGTAACAAACACGACATTTAATTTAAATTCGCCCAATTGCTCAAGCATCTCAAACCCTGTCATCCAAGGCATTTCAATATCCAAAAATACTATGTCTGGGTTATGCTTTTTTATGGCTATAATCCCTGCTTCGCCCCCATTGCACTTTTCTACAATAGTTACATTTGGGCAATAGGCATTTAACTCTATCTCTAGCGTATCCAAAGCATTTACTTCATCATCAATTAGTATTGCTCTCATTTTTTTATTTTTTTTATTTCTTGTATAGCAATGGTTCGGTAAAAAACAATACTCCGACGTAGCCTGCCACGCTTCCAACTTCTTCCTTGATTAAGGCAAAATTTGAAGGTGCTTGATGAGATATAAATTCTCTCT
>CAMZKG010000094.1 GCA_947311105.1 uncultured Saprospiraceae bacterium | reverse complement strand
AGGTAGGGTGACACTACCCGAAGGGTTGCTTTCGCTAAACGTAGTTCCGTTGATACTGATGGATTGACCAGAGCAGAGTGTTTGGGCGTAGTTTTCTTGTATATTGGGTGCGAAAAGTACCTTTACTAATACAATGCTATCGCATTCGTTATTACCAGTTAGGGTAAAAGATCCAATGGGGTTGTTGATGTCATATTGTTGTCCATGAATTGTAATAACTTGATTACTACAAACTGCGGTGTCTAAATGTCCATAGGGCGGAGAATAGCTAAAATTGGCTATATAGGAAGGAAGCCCAAGAAGTGCCTTGTTGGGTGCGAGATTCACAAAATTTTCTTGGTAATTGCAGTTGGCTTTGTTGCCATCGGGGTTTAGAATGGCATCAAGATAACCCGTTGCATTATTAAATCCCTTTTCTTTGCCAATAAATATTTGCCCTTGATTTGTAATTTGAAGGTCACCATAGGCATAGTCTGTACTGCCCCAAAGGAAAAAAGCATTATTTTGGATAGTATTTGCATTACCTAAATCTAAATCTAACTGATAAACACCACGAGTAACTGCATTACTTAGGCCTGTGGTTAGGTAAAGATAGCGGCTAGATGGTGAAAAAATGCACCTTGCTGGACTTATAAACTTCGGAAATTGAAATTTTAGAGTTAGTTGACCAGTATCACTATCAAAATCAAAAATATCTATGGTGCCGCCAGAGTTTCCTGATGCATCAGGGCCAATTGTATGGGCAAGTAATTTGCCATCAGGAGAAACAGCTAAAGTACCCACACCATTCCATCCATTGTTTGGCACATTAGAGCCAACAGTTTGGATTATTGGAGCGTCAACGCCATTTTCCGTGATTTTATAAATATAAAACTCATTAGAACCTAGTTTGTGAGTGATAACCCAATAATGTAAGCCGTTGCAATGTCTAACGGCAGTCAAAGTTTCCGTGGCTAATCCATATAGGAAAGTGTTTTTAGTCGAAGGTATAATGTTGCCAAGTCCATTGTCAAGCGTCATGTCAATTTCGCTATAGTAATAACCAGTTGGGTTGGCAATAGCAGGAGCTGTAAAAAGATAATATCTGTCGGGATCACCTGGTTTGGGCACAATGATAGATGATTGGGATGCAGAATAATCACCATTCAGGTTGTTGCCATTAGGCATTATTTGATGGTTTCGATTCCAGACTTTGGAGCCATCGGAATAGAATAATAAATTTCCAGTATTTTTATCGCTAATAGATGAGCAGCCTTCTCTGGTATTAATTTTGCCACCATTTTGCACTGTAGGAGGAGATGTGTTAAAGTTTAGACCTGCATTGTTCCCAAATAGCCAGTTATTCCATTCTTTTTGTGAATATAATGTAGGAGAGATTAAGGATAGTAAAAGTAATAGAAGTAGTTGGTTCGCTTGCACAATGTTTTATATTTAATTAATTTATCATATTAAATAAATTATAATGAGAAAATACATCATTGAATTGGCGGTCATTTGCTCCATTATCCACATTTTCCTTCCATAATGCTTCTTCTTGGGAATTTAAGATGGGGATAGTGCTTTCTGTCTTACGATTGACAAGAACAATCTTTGTGTTATTAAGTAGGCTCATTGCCTTAAACCAAATGTCATCATTAGATGGAGCCAGTTTAGTGAAAAGAGCTGCATTTGTTAAATCTTGATGTAAAGAATTTGAAAAATATAGTACTCCTCCAACACCTGTAGGTAAAAGGCTAAAGCTAGGGGAATGATTGGTTGCTATTTTAAGCTCCCTATATGGTTTTAGTCCGTCTTTATTTCTTTTTAGTTGGACGCATCTATTAGCAACTATGCAATTGGGGAATTTTTTATGGGTTCTTACCAGGCCTTCTATCATGTCCTTTCGGTAAATGATATCATCATCACAGGTGATTATTTTGGCTTCAGGATTTTCTTGAACGGTATATATTAGCTTTTTGTAAGGCTTATAATTTTCTTGAACAAATTTAATGGTGAGCCCCCTTTTTTGCAGTTTTCTTACTTTCTCTGGGAGCTTCTCAAGTGAAGCTTCTTTGCTAGAAAGCCAAAGAATTATCATGTCAGGCTTTACGGTTTGATGCAGTAAAGACTCTATGGTAAGGTGAATAAACTGGAACCTTGCAGGAAAACTAGTCATACTTATTATTAAAGGTACTTTTCTTTTCTGCGAAGCAAGACCGTTTTTAGAGCTGATTGATGCCAATAGCTTAATCCGAATGTTTGCCCAATGGATTTCTAGTGTAGGCTTTATTTTTTTTAGTTTTTTCAACACTTTTTGCTGTAAAGATATAAGTTTTTAGAGAAAAATAAGAATTCAGAAGAAACTAAAGCCACCACAGTGCACTGTGGTGGCTTTTGATAGAAGGAATAACCATATTTATCTAAGAAAGTCACGTTGAACACACTAGTGTTGTACGCTAAGATCAGCTGTTTTTATCTAGGATACAACTGGGATGTAGTGACTTCGGTAAAATATGTAACGAAACGGACTTGTGGTGTATTGGTTTTTTAATTGTTATCAAGGATTTCGAGAAGCTGGTCTCTATATTGACTAGACACTCGAAGTGAATCTCCTGAGTTAAGAATAATGTAGGGGGCTTTACCCCGTACATATTCAGTAATTTTGCTAATATTTACAGCATGAGATCGATGGATTCGTTGAATACGAAGGTTAGAGAAGTCATATTCCCCAAGGTTTTTAGAAGATATAATAATCTTGCCGCCTTGTAAATGAAAGTCTGTATATCTACCATTTGCTTGACAGTAAAGTATATCGCTGACATTACAGATTAAAAAACCATTCATGGTAGGTATTTGAATGGTATTGGGCGTAGGTTTTAGTTTGGGTTGATTTAAGTTTTTTACTTTTTCAATGGCGAGGACTAGCTCCTTCGGGTCGATAGGCTTGAGCAAATAATCACAAGCATTTGCCCGAATCGCCTGAATAGCATATTGGGCGTGTGCAGTAGTGAAAATAGTCGAAAATGTAGGTGGATTGAAATAGGATAATAGTTCAAAACCATTTTCTTCTGGGAGCTCAATATCTAAAAAAATTATATCGGGGTCTATTTTTCTGATTAATGGTATGGCCTCCTTTACAGACTGCGCCTTGCCGGAAAGTGTTATGTCAGGGCAATAGCTCTCCAAGTAGTATGCTAAGACATCTATATTTTTGGGCTCATCGTCTATAATTATTGCTCGCATTCTATCTCTTTTTTTTCTTGAAGGTTATTGTGCTTCTCGTGCCAAGTGGTTTGTCTTGGTCATCTACTAAATCAATTACAGCGAATTGGACAAAAATATCCGAGAACTCTTCAGTACTTTGGTTGATTAGCTGAATTCTACTATTGATAACGTCATAACTACTAGTTTTTTTGCTTTGGGTGGTAGATTTTTTAAAATTTCGACCTACACCATCATCTTCGATAACAAATTTTACTCCATTTTTAATAAAGAATGCAGAGAATCGCAGTACTCCATGACCGTTTTTATGAAAAAGACCATGTTTAAAGGAGTTTTCAAGAATTGGTTGCACCATCAAAGGGGGGATTGGGAAGCTAGATTCCATTGCTTCTTGCTCAATCACTCTGGTAATCACAATCTTTTCAGCAAATCGCTCTTGTTCCATGTCTAAATAATCAGATAAAAATTGGAGCTCGGTAGATAAGGGAATAAGCTTTTTATTAGAAAAGACAAATATTTGACGGATAAGTCTGGATAACTTAGTTAATATTTGGATGGATTTTTCTTTGTTGGCGACTGTGATGTAATAAATTATTGTGTTCATGGAGTTGAAAATAAAATGGGGATTCATTTGTAGCTGGAGTACGGCGTTTTTTAACTTTTCGGACTCCTTGTCTCGTTGTCTAGCGAGTTCGAGTTGCTTCCTTTTGTTAGAAAACCAATAGATGGCTATTAATGAGCTAGAAACAAAAATTAGGCTATAGAACCACAATGTTTTCCAAAAGGGTTTAGAAATGGTAAAAACTATGTTCTTTGTATTGTTGTCTTTAGAAGAACTGTCAAGAATTACAGATTTTATTGAGATATTGTATTCACCGGAAGCAAGGTTAATCAGCGATAGTCTTTTATTGTGAGCTAGATGCCATTGGTCAGCTTCGTTTAGCTTATAATAAATTTCGGGTTTGTACAGCGGGTTGAAAGAGCCAATGGTGTTAAAGGTTAGCTCTATGTTGTTTTGAAAATAAGGAAGGTTGTAGGAAGGAAGTACTAGGGTGTCCTTGAAATTGATTTTGACGGATTCAATCCCTACTAAAGGAGTTGTATGGGGAGCTTTTTGATTGAAGAAATACAAGAACAAGCCTTTTTTTGTGCCAATAAGAATAGTGTCACCTGATGCATATAAAGATGTTATAGGATATTTGATTGTTTTAGAGACATTATTGATAGCGCTATATTTTTTGCTCTTTCGATCAAAAAAGTATAGCTCATTATATGAACTTAGCCATATTTTTGTAGGATTGTTGCAAGAGATTTGATCAATTCTTTTTGGTTTGCCATTGAATATGAATGGATATTTGGTGGTTGTATCGTTATAATAGTCAAATAGACCTTTTGTACTAGAAGCAATCCATATATGGTCGTCTGGAGCTTTTTCGATCATGGTCGTGGGGCTGAATATAGCTGGTCTAATACTCATGTTAGCTTTTACACCTTGTGTATCATAGCGCCACACTTTGACTCCGCTGTATCCCCCAACCCAGATTGATGATGTTGCAGAATCCTTGCATAGTGCTGTTACTCTTTGTGTTGACAAAGTTTGATATTTGTTTCCTGTGATTTCTTTAAGAGATAAATAGGTACCTGAAATATATTTATTCTTGCCAATAGGTCTTATCTTTTTGCCGACCATTGGTCTTTTTGAAATTAGTTGGAAAGTCTTGCCTTTGGAAGAAAGAGCGTAAATTTTTAGGTCTTTTAGCGTTCGGACATAAAGAATACTCTTTTCTATGTAGCCGTCCATGATTCTATCAATTAGGAATAGTTGTGGGGTGCTAGGGGTTAAAGTTTGAGTGTTAAGTGCCGAAATTGAATTTTTGCTAAGAATAATATAAGTTCCTAAATTAGTACCTAAAATTTTTATAATTCCATCTGGTATTGTTCTGTTATAGTTATAAAGAGCATTTGACGGGATATAAAAAACACCATTTCCATATGTGCCGACCCACAATCCATTTTGACGATCAATTAAAAGGCTATAGACATTTTGATTCTTTAAGAAAGATAAAGTAGTTTTTTTGTTGAGTTCCGAATTAACTTCTATGATGCCGTTATTTGTGGCAAACATGACCGTGCTATCTTTATAAAGCCAGTTGTTTATAACAAAAGAGTCTGTTTTTATAGTTTTAAAAAGTGTGTTATCAAAAAGAGATTTGATTTCTTTTTTATTATACATCATCAATGTATTGTTTTGATCATAAACAAAATAAAGCCCATCACCTTTTAATTTAGGCATAAATTGTAATTTGATTTTTGCGATGTTTTTCATTACCGGCGAATAGTTGTTGGGGAGCAAAAGAGTATCGTTCTGAAAAGAAAACTTGAATATTCCTGGAGCGGAACAAATTAGCTGAGTCCTTATTTCTTTTGAATGTGTATCAAAACTATGTAGCCTGATAAGGGGCGCATTTTTTTCTTTAGATTTGATGAATAACTTATTGTGTTGTAATTTGAAACTAAGTGTTGTGCAAGAGTCAAATATTCCATTGGGATTAAATATGCGTATTGAATCATTTCCCTGTATGAAGTAGCATGTATGTCCGTCTAATGTTTGATACCATAAGGTTTCAGAAGAATCCATTTTTAAGTCTAATACTTCTATATCTTTGATTGCTGATGCTGCAGGTATCCGCATAAAATTTTCCCCATCATACCGATAAAGCCCACTATCTGTCCCAAACCAGATATACCCCAAAGAATCTTGTACGATATCTCCGTAGGTGGTAGAGAAGGGAATGTCTATTTCGGGCTCAAAATGGATGTATGTTGGCTCTTGCGCATAAATAAATTGCACAAAAAAAAGCAAGCATATAGCTAAGACTATATGTTTGCTTTTTTTTAAGATTATATTTTGCTGCTTTTGCACAAGCAAATATACTGAAAAAAATAATGGAGAATAGCCCCATTAGTGCCTAAAAGCACCAAAACCCACCCAATTTTACTCCTTTTTAGGTGCATTAGGTTTGCGCCGTTGGGGTCTTCGTCTCTTATTGGGTTTAGGAGTATTGGAATTAGGCTTGTTAGCAGATTTTTGATCTTGTTTGGGTTTCGCCTTTTTATGGGTAGGTTTTTGAGCGGGTTTTTTGTTATCCTTTTGACCTTGCCTTTTATTTTGGGAAGAAGATTTTTGCCGGTTCGCATTATTTTTACGTCGATTATTTTTACGTCGGCGCTTGTTGCGAACTTCTGGTGGTAGTTCGACTACTTGTCCGATATTTTCGATGTCCCATTGGTCTTCTTCTTTGGGCACATTAATCATAACTTGTAGATCTACCAAATTTGCAGGCTCTTCGCCTTTGCGGTTCATGGCGATAATTTCTTTGACTTTCTTTGCAGGAATGGCATATAACTTGCCCCGTCCGCGTTCAGATTCATACGTAAAATACATCAACTTACGGAAGATATCGGTTTTGACAAGTTTGGCGGTACCTGCTCCAGTCCTTAATTTTCGGGCATTTTTGGGAAATTCCCGCAAGGCTTCCACATAATAATCCAACTCAAAGTTTAGACAACATTTTAGACGGCCGCACTGGCCAGATAGCTTCGTTTGGTTAAAAGACAGATTTTGGTAACGAGCCGCAGCTGTAGAAACAGACTTCAAATCCGTCAACCAAGTGGAGCAGCACAATTCTCTACCACAAGAGCCAAGTCCGCCGATAAGGGCTGATTCTTGCCTGGCGCCCACCTGACGCATCTTGACCCGAATCTTGAATTCACGTGCATACACACGAATCAATTCTCTAAAATCTACCCGCCCATTAGCGATATAATAGAAGGTCGCTTGCCGCAAATCCCCCTGATAGCGCACATCTCCAATCTTCATGTCCAAACCCAGAGAGTTGACGATGGCTCTAGCCCGAATCATCGTCGAAATCTCAATACTTCGAGCTTGTTCTAATTTTTCTAAATCTCTTTTATCTGCTAGGCGTACCACTTTGCCAAACTCAGCGTCATTCTTTACCCGTTTTTTGTGAATTTGGAGCTTGACCATTTCGCCAGATAAGGTAATCTTGCCTATATCCATACCGCTTCCCACATCGACTACGACCATGTCTCCGGTTACCGCTTGTAGATGTGCGGGGTTGTGCACAAACTCTTTGTGTACTCCTTGCTTAAAACTGACTTCGACCACATCAAACCCATCAACATCCTTTAGTCCCATGGTGGACATCCAATCGTAAGTATCTTTTTTGCCACATCCACCGCTTGCGCAATGGGAACCTGTATTATTTGTATTCATTTTTTTCTTTTTTTTTCTCCAAGTTAGCTTGGAATCGTTGAAAGTCAATGACTTTCTGTTGGAATCTTCATTACGCTTTGACGCCCCGAAGGATTCCATTGATTTTGAAGGAAACATCCAAAAATAAAATTTTTGGATTGGCATTCCTTTCGACGGCATAAAAACACTCATCCATCAGCTCAACCAATTGGCTCAATCCATCAAAATCAATAAAAGCACCCATTTTTTGGACAAATACGGATTCTGATTCTTCTAGGCCTTCGGGCTTGCTGCCTGCCATTCGCGAAAGCAACATCATTCGCAACAGCCGCAAGCCTAAAGATAATAGCTGCTTTTGGCGTTCTCTCCCCAATTTAGCCATTTCATTGACCAATTCGACCAGCTTTCCATCTTTGTCTTGAAAAGCCAATCGCATCCACTTGATAAACAATGGCGTTAACTCATCGGTCTCATCCGCTACAATATTATAAGCGACGCTCATGTTTCCTTCTGCTAATAACGCAACGGATTGCGCTTTGTTTTCAGATAATTGCCACTGATTTTGCGCAAATGCTTTGATCTCTTCATCGGTAAATGAAGGGATATTCATGATTTGGCATCGCGAGATGATGGTGTTTAGGATGTTTTCGGTGTTTTGGGCAACCAAAAAGAACAAGGTGTCTGCTGGTGGTTCTTCAATTATCTTCAATAGTCGATTGCCTTCTTTGCCTAGGTATTCGGGTAGCCAGATGATCTGAATTTTGTAAGGTGCTTCCACGGATTTTAGCGAAAGCTGCCGTACAATTTGATGGCATTCATTTTTATTGATGTTGAATTGCTTGTTTTCTGCTTCCAAAATATTCATCCACTGATTAATGGACGGATAGGGATTTTGCGCAAGCAATTCACGCCATTCTTTATAAAATTCGGAGCTAATTCCCAGTTGACTCTTGCGAGAAATAACAGGGAATGTATAGTGCAAATCAGGATGAGTATGGGATTGAATTCTTCTGCAATTTCGACAATTACCACAAGAATCTTCCCCCGTTTTGTCGGTACATAGCAAGTATTGCACAAAGGCAAAGGCCATTGCGAGACCGCCATTTCCTTCAGGGCCTAAAAATAACAAGGCATGCGGAATACGATTTTCCGACACCATGTTTTTCAATTCTCGCTTTATATTCTCCCTTCCAGGAATTTTATTAAACATTGCTTTCGATTTTGTTAGGCGCCTAGCCACGCCATGACCACTTCGCATATCGGGGGATTAGCTGGCGACAGCATCGCGTCGAGCTCTCCATCTTCGTTGATGAGATACTTTTGAAAATTCCAACCCACTTTGCTGTCTATTTTTCCATTTAGACTGCTTTTGGTCAACCATTCATACACGGGATGCTTGTTGCGACCCTTTATTTTTACTTTTTCCGTAAGGGGGAAGGTGACCTGATAGTCCTTGCGGCAAAAATCCAATATTTCTGCTTCGGTTTTGGGCTCTTGACCGCCAAAATCATTGCTTGGAAAGCCAATAATCTCTATTTTGTCCCCATATTTCTCGTGTAATTCCTGTAGCTGGGCATATTGATTGGTGAATCCGCATTCAGAAGCGACATTGACAATCATTAGCTTTTTGCCTTTAAAATCGGCAAAGTCTATGGTCTTTCCGTCGATAGATTTTACTTTGAATGGGTGGATGGACATTTTATACTTTTTTATTGGGTGTATTGATGCTTGCGCAAAAAAATGTACGCTCACAAAAATAGGTAAAAAAATGATAACCTACGGTGATGATGGGATAGAAACCTACTTTTTTCTAAGGAGTCAATGGCTTTTTACGCCTGCAATACAAATACAACGGGGCGTTTATGCAAATCATCTGGTGGATTTTTTTTCCACTGCGCCATGGTTTGGGTGACGATGTATTGGGTGGGCGTCGTCAAATCTGCGGCAATCGTCAGCTTTGTATTTGCCGAAAGGCTCAAAATGGACTGCGTGATGATTTGTTGGTTGCGGTACGGCGTTTCGATAAAAATTTGGGCGGCACCTGTTTGTCGAGATACTTGTTCTAGCTTGCGCAAAACAGGGACTAATTGTTCTTTTTTGGCTGGAAGATAGCCGTGAAAACTAAAAGACTGCCCATTCATGCCGCTGCCCATCAAAGCCAAAAGTATAGAAGAAGGCCCAACTAAAGGATTCACGATAATATTGGCTTCGTGTGCCATCTTTACGATGATGGCTCCAGGATCTGCTACGCCAGGGCAGCCTGCTTCTGACATCAAACCAATAGAATGACCTTGGTGAATAGGGGTGAGCATTTGAGTTAATTCATCGGGAGTTGTCCTTTTATTTAGCTCAAAGAAAGTTAAATCATCTATCACTACTTCGGGGGCGAGTTTTCGGATAAATCGTCGAGCAGTTCTGGTCCTTTCAACGATAAAGAACTTAATCCGTCCAATAATCTCTCGGTTATATTGTGGAATGGTCTCCACATTCGTTTCCGAAAGGGGGACAGGGAGTAAGTAAAGTTGCGCTGTTGGGTTCATGACGTAAAGGTACGCTTTGTATTTTAATTTACTCAAATTTCGTATAACAATGGTTCGGCCATTTTTTTTGCAAAAAACAAGAAAAAAATCAATAAACACGGTGAGTGCAGCAGTATTTGAAGGGAGAGAACGGCGGTAGCCGGCTACAATACAGCTTTCAAACACCTTCAAATTTTGCTTTAATCAAGGAAGACGTTGGAGGCGTGGCAGGCTACGTCGGAGTTTTCGATTTTTTACCGAAGTGTTGGTATAATAGTATAGCGGTAGCATGGTCTAACATCATCGTATATGCTTATCTTTTGTGGTTGTAATCTAAGGTAAATGACTAAGAGTCAACAGTTAGTGCAAAAATTCCGCTTGATTTTTTTTTGCGAATGTCCATAATCTCGTTGCTTTTAAGACCTAATTGTGAGTTAATTTACCAATCGCTTGTATTTAATATATACACTTACTATATTTGCATATACAAATTAAAAAATATGTGGCAAGTCAGTAAAACCATTACGCTAAAAGGAGCGAGTATTAATGAACTTTGGGATGCACACGCCGATGTAGCTAATTGGTCTAAGTGGCATCCAGATATGGAATTTACCACCATTGATGGCGCTGCCAAACTTGGGACTATTTTTTATATCAAGCCAGGAAGTGGCCCAAAAACAAAATTGAAAGTGACACGGTATGAGAAGCTGTATATCTGGACGGATGTAGCTTTTTTGCCCTTGACGAAGATGCACACCACTACACGCATGAAAGAAGTAGAAAGTGGGGTAGAAGTGCGTCTAGAAATTATAATGAAAGGCGTCCTGACTTTCCTTTGGAAAAAAATAATTGGGCAAAGTCTATTGGATAAACATCTGCCGCAAAATGAAGCGATGGTGGCGTATATTCGACAGAATGCCACAAATGACCATCTTAAATAAAATGTTGAGTAGCAAAGGTGAGATTGAATCTGTACAAAAGGCTGTGTCTACGTGGTTTTTGTAAGTGCCGAAATTTGATGCAAATAGGTTTTATCTAAAAATATCAACCTTGGAAGGTAAATGGTATTCAAAAGGGTCACTATAATAACTTTTGGTTATAACTTTTGGTTATTACAATAATTTGAATTATTTTTGTGGAAAAATAAATTATGTATCAAAGAATACTTGAAAACACGATAAAAGATAAGATTGGAACTGGAAAAGCAATAATAATCGTTGGAGCAAGACAAGTTGGCAAGACTACATTAATAAAAAAAATACTTGAAGGACAAGAATATTTGTTTCTTGATGCTGACGACCCGTCAATCAGGCAATTACTTTTAAATCCTAACACAGAAGAAATTCGATCAATTCTTGGAGAAAATAGAATTGTTTTTGTAGATGAAGCACAGCGAATAGATGGCATAGGACTAACACTAAAAATTATTACAGACCAGTTTGAAAAAGTTCAATTATTTGTTTCGGGCTCATCATCTTTTGATTTAGGTAGTAAATTAAATGAACCGCTAACAGGCAGGAAGTGGGAATACGAATTATTTCCAATATCGTGGGAAGAATTTGAAAAAAAAGAAGGTTTTGTAAAATCCATGCAACAAATAGAAAACAGATTGCTATTTGGATTTTATCCCGAAGTTTGAATAATAAAGGCAGAGAAAGAACAATATTAAAAAATCTAGTCAGTAGTTATTTGTATCGTGATATCTTGGCATTTTCAGAAATCAGGAAACCCGAAATATTAGACAACCTTTTATTAGCACTTGCATTACAAGTAGGGAACGAAGTCAATTATAATGAACTAGCAGGAACAATCGGCATTAATAAAATCACCATTCAAAAGTATATAGATATTCTTGAAAAAGGATATATCATTTTTAGGTTGAATAGCTTCAGTAGAAATTTAAGAAGCGAGATAAAAAGAAACAGGAAAATTTATTTTTATGATAATGGAATAAGAAATATGATTATAGGAAATTTTAACCCACTCAAACTTAGAATGGATGTTGGAGCACTTTGGGAAAATTTTTTAATATCAGAAAGGAAAAAACAAAACATTTATAAAGAGACATTTGCTAGGATGTTCTTTTGGAGAACCAAACAACAGCAAGAAATTGATTTTGTAGAAGAAAGAGACGGAAAAATCTATGGATTTGAATTTAAATGGAAAGCAAAATCAAAAGTAAGATTGTCGAAAACATTCATAAAGACATATAACGCCGAGACAAAGGTAATTGATAGAAATAATTTTAGAGAATTTGTATTAATCAATGATTCGGGCAGTTTTTTGGAATAAAAATCAAGTAATAGGACTCATATCCATGACGGTGCCTTGTGCAAAATGCCATTTTGAGTGCCCATTTGTTAGATGAAGACGGTGATTTTTGGTTTTGATGTGTGATTGGTAATCCGCCATACATACAACTGCAAAAAGCATTGCCCAAAAACGAAAAACTAAAATAGGCTGGCTCCCACAAAAATATGCAGTTTAAAACCTTTGAACGTATAGGCGATATGTACGCTTTGTTTTACGAAAAAGGAATACAAACCCTTACTAACAAAGGGGCATTAATTAACATTACTTCCAACAAGTGGATGCGTGCCAAATTACGGCAAATCTTTTAGCGAACACTAATAGTAACTTTAAAAGCAGAGCAGAATCATTTGCAATTCTCCCAAATAACAACAACACACATTCATCACTTCATTCCAACTCTTCCAATACTTCCAAATTGTGCCGAGCCACTTTGTTGTTGGGGTCTATTTTTAGCGCAAGCAAAAAAGCTTCTTTGGCTTTTTCTTTATCGGTGTGTACAAGGGCTAAACCTTTGTTGATGTGTAGGTCAATGGTTTGTAATCCAAGTTGTTCGGCTTTGTCAAACCACTTGGTTGCTAACTTGCTTTTGCCCTTTTTGAGTGCAGTTAAACCAGAGTAAAGATAGAATGTCGGATTGTTAGGGAAATGAATGATACCGTTTTTGCCAGATGCTTCGACTCCTGCGATGTCGCCTAGCGTCCATTGACAATGGATTAAAGCTTCCAGTGCTTCTTCAAAAAAAGCTTCTTTTGACGCTTCTTTAAAGTCACTACAAGCCCCTTCGTTGTCTTTAAGTTGTTGGCGGAGTAATCCACGATTATAATAATACTCGGGTCGTGGGTTTAGGTTGATTAATCGGCTATACGTGCCCATCGCTTGATTGGGTTGACGCATATCTGCATAGGCGATGGCCCTTAATTCAAGAATAGAAGGCTCTAAGTCTGGGTCTTTGAAAGCGACAGAAAGTTCATTAAAAGCGAGTTCAGGTTGTTTGTTTTGTAATAAGATGTCAGCTTTGCGCAAGTGAAAAATAGGCTCATCCAATAAGCTTAGAGCTCGGTCAATGTAATAAATGGCGTCTGCCGGTTTATTTAGTTTTGCATAGATTAGCCCCACTAAACTGTGTAGGTCAGGATCTAAAGGTTGGTCTTCTAGTAGCATACGCGCATCAAAAAGTGCCTTGTGATATTCTTTCATTTCAAAGAATACTACGGCTCGGTTATACCGTGCGTCAACGTGCTTGGGCTCATGTTCTAGCACTTCGGAGTAGTAGTCAACGGCACGCGTATAGATGGCTTTTTCTTGAAATTCGACACCCTTTTTATAGTACTTTTCGGTAAGGACTTGTGCGTGCGTAGCTTGCGCAAAAATAAAAAAGCAATGGAAAAGAATTAAAGTGCGCAGCATATTCATTTAATTAATTGATTTAGCAAACTTGGCATTTTACTTGCAGTATGGTTATTATGTCCCATGCGTCAAACATACTATGAGAAGATATTTGACTTTTGGGTTTTTTGGTGCTGTCTATTGTTGAGGTAGATGGCACCAAAATTTTAAATGTCTTACAAATCTCTCCGATTTGATAAGATTATTTTGTAACCTAAACAGCCCAAAAGTATGCCAAAATACTACTTTCGACTACTCTTTCTGCTCTTGCCTTTTTCGGTTTTTGGATACACTTCCGAAGATGTCTCTTTCTTTACAGAAAATTATGCCTATATCGCTGTACAACAGATGATGGAATATGATATTCCTGCTAGTATTATTTTGGCGCAAGCCTTCTTAGAATCTAAGCACGGAAAAAGTGATTTAGCGCAAGATAGTAATAATTTCTTTGGGATAAAAGCCAAAAATGACTGGACGGGTCCTTATGTGGTCATGAAATCAGCAGAATATAAGAAGAAAAAGCGATTTGTCAAAAAGTCGAAATTTAGAAAATATGATTATCCCGAAGATTCTTGGCGGGATCATTCCGAATTTTTGGCTACAGGACGCCGCTATAATAAGCTTTTTGAGCAAGGGCTCTTTAATTATAAAGGGTGGGCTCGTGGTCTCCAAAAGGCAGGTTATGCCACCGATCCAGGCTATGCCAAAAAATTAATTGGCTTGATTGAAAAGCACCATCTCAATGATTTTGATAAAGTCGCCTTTCAGCTAAAGCATGATATTCCTGTAAAAATGGAAGCGCTTCATCCCGAAAATTATGATGCGATACGTGTGGTGGAAGCCACATTTGGCGCCATAACGGTCAATGAGACCGAAAAGGCATTATTGCAAGAAGAGAAGATTCAAGAACAAAAAGTCGCAGAAAGTATTCATTTTGAGCAAGTAACGGACGAAACAGAGCCCATGGACGAAAATAAATTTTATGTGTTTTTGTCCGATGAGAAAAAGCCGATTATCCGAAATGTCGAAAATTCCACCCTGCCCGAAATAAAGGCACGCTCGCAGAGACGAACGGCCGTTCGTCTGTGAAGTTAAGGTGCTTTTGGATAAAAAGACGAACGCCCGTTCGTCTGTACGGGGCGTGCCAAAAGAGAAATGCAGGAAAAGAAGTAAGTAAGTTTTTTATGTAAGTAAGTGCTGAAAAACCAACCAATTAGTTTTGGTTGGTTTTTCTTTGTTGCCTAAAAAATGCCGGAATCATTGTTCGCTACAAGCCAGTCATGTTTCCAACTCTATCAGTGTGCCTCCCATCCCATCGTTCGTTCTACTGCTTTTTTCCAACCTGCGTAGAGTTTGTTTCGTCTATCGCCATCCATTTTTGGGGCGAATTGGCGTTCAATCTCTTTGTTAGCTAAAATGTCTTCTTTTTTCCAAAGACCGATAGCGATTCCCGCAAGGTAAGCGGCACCTAGTGCAGTTGATTCAATATTTTTAGGTCGTTCGATAGGTGTGTTTAAGATGTCTGCTTGAAACTGCATCAAAACATTGTTTGCGGAAGCGCCACCATCTACTTTTAGCGCGGCAAGTGGGATGTTGCTATCATCTTGCATGGCGTTGATAAGGTCTTTGGTTTGGTAGGCGAGCGACTGCAAGGTGGCTTTTACCAAATGGCTTCGGCCAGTGTCTCGTGTCAAGCCAAAAATGGCCCCGCGTGCATACATGTCCCAATATGGTGCGCCCAAACCCGCAAAAGCAGGAACGACATAAACAGGGTTGTCACCTGTTATCTCTTGCGAAATGGCTTCGCTATCTTTGGCATGTTCGATTAGTTGGAGCCCGTCCCGCAGCCACTGAATCGCCGCTCCAGCAATAAAAACACTACCTTCTAAGGCGTAATAAACTTTGTCGTCGATGCCCCAAGCGATAGTTGTCAATAGTCCATTTTGCGAAAGCTGCATCTCTTTGCCCGTATTCATCAGTAGAAAGCAACCTGTGCCATAGGTGTTTTTGGCTTCTCCTTTTTGGAAGCAGGCTTGACCAAATAGGGCGGCTTGTTGGTCTCCGGCAATTCCCGTAATGGGAATCCTGTGTCCTTCTATTTCTAAGTCACCGAAGTGGTAGCTAGAAGGCTGTACTGTAGGCAAAATGTTTTTTGGAATATTTAATTCTTGGAGCATTTTGTCGTCCCAAGTAAGGTTTTTAATATTAAAAATCATGGTTCGGGATGCATTGGAGTAATCCGTGGCATGTACCTTGCCTTTTGTTAGATTCCATAGTAGCCAAGTGTCTATCGTTCCGAATAATAATTCTCCAGCTTGCGCTAAATCTCTAGCGCCTTGGACATTGTCTAAAATCCACTTTATTTTCGTTCCCGAGAAATAGGAGTCAGCTACTAGTCCTGTGTTTTTTTTGATGTAATCTACTAGTCCTTTTTTCTTTAAGCTTTCGCAAATGGGCGTGGTGCGCGTATCTTGCCAAACAATAGCGTTATAGATAGGTTGCCCCGTTTTTTTATTCCAAATGACTGTGGTCTCCCGTTGGTTGGTGATGCCAATGGCAGCAATGTCTGAGTAGTTTAATCCATTGTTTCTCAGTAAGTTGTGGAAGGTGTTGAGTTGGGTGTTTAGGATTTCAAGGGGGGCATGCTCGACCCATCCTGACTGCGGGAATATTTGGGTGAACTCTTGTTGGGAGATGGCAATCTGTTGCCCACTTTCGTTAAAAAGCACAGAACGGGAGCTGGTAGTGCCTTGGTCAAGGGCGATGATGTATTTGGGCATGGTCAAGGGTTTTAGTTTTTAAAAAATATTAATATACTCCGTAAAAGCATAAATACGGTTTCGTTTATAGCCAGTCAATTCTGTTAATATGCCTAGGTTTTCAAAATCTTTGATGAGTCGATTAGCGGTGGTAATATGAATATTTAATTGCTTGGTGATTTCTTTAGCATCTAAAATAGGTGTTTTGTATAGAACATCGATTAGTCTTTTGGCATCTTTTTGCTTTCTCCCCAATGTTAATAGTTGGCTTAGTTCTATTTTGTTTCGAAGTTGGTTTATATCGTTAAATGCTTGGATGCTTTTTTTTGAAGTCTCGATAATTCCATCTAAAAAGAAAAATAACCAATTTTCTATGTTGTTATCTGTACGTACTTGAGTTAGGTTGTCATAGTAGTCTCTGCGGTTTCTTTCAAAATAATCAGATAAATACAAGGTAGGTTTTTGCAAAAGTTTTTTATCTAAGAAATACAAGGTTATTAATAACCTGCCTATCCTTCCATTACCATCTAAAAATGGATGGATAGTCTCAAATTGATAATGGATTAGCGCAATTTTTATTAAATGCGGAACGACAATGGGTAATTTTATAATCTCCGCATTTATAAAATTTTCGAGATCTTGCATCAAGGCTGGTATCTCTGTATGTATTGGTGGTACAAAAACGGGATTTCTCAGGCTTTGTCCTATCCAATTTTGGCTAGTACGGTATTCGCCTGGCATTTTTTGTTTGCCTCTTACACCTTGCAATAATATTTTATGTGTTTTTTTTATTAACCGATTAGATATAGGCAGTTTTTCCATCATAATAATGGCTTCATTCATTGCGCGTATATAATTTTGTACTTCTAGCCAATCATCTCTTTGTTCAGGCGGAATATCGGTTTCTTTAATTAAGGCTTCTTCAAAAGAAGTTTGTGTGCCTTCTATTTTACTACTGACACTGGCTTCTTTGGTAACGTGCATTTTTATGAAAAAATCAATATCTGGAATGAGCGCAGAAAAAGCATCTAGCCTTCCTAAATAACGGTCTGCTTCTCCTAATTTACTGAGCAACTTGGGGTTGCTTATAATCCATTGCAAACAGATATTGTTTGGCAAAAAACTTTTGTATTCTAGTTGTTGTGTCCAAGTTCCTGCTGAAAAGGTTTTTATGTCTTTAGTTTCGGGCATAAGTGAAAATATAAAGATTTAAAGTTGCAGATACGCAATTAAGTGCAAATATAAGGATTTATAGTTGCAGATACGCCGCTAAGTGCAACTATGGAGTATTGTATTGCTTGGTTTGTTAATTTGAAGCGCTCTACTAACTCGTAGTAGTTTTATGAAATTAGTGGTTGACGCCTAGGGTGTTTGTCGACAAATTCTTCCTAGGTTTCAAACAACTATTTTACCGATATTGCGTTCTCAAAATCCGAAGAATACAAAAATTATAGAATATGTCCACATCTTACGAGCAAATCAATGCGCTCAACGAAGAAATAACACGAGAATATCACTATATCGACGCCATCAATGCAGAAACCCAAAAGGTGATTGTTGGTCAAGAAAAAATGATGGAACGATTACTTATCGGGCTTTTGACAAAGGGTCATATCTTATTGGAAGGTTTGCCAGGGTTGGCTAAGACGTTGGCTGTCAGCACTTTATCTAAGGTGATTGATGCGAAGTTTCAGCGGATTCAATTTACTCCGGACTTGTTGCCTTCTGATGTGACGGGGACGATGATTTATAATCCAGGTGAGCGAACCTTTGAAATTAGTAAAGGGCCGATATTCGCCAATTTTGTCCTTGCGGACGAAATTAATAGAGCCCCTGCCAAGGTGCAAAGTGCACTTTTGGAAGCGATGCAAGAGCGACAAGTGACGATTGGTGGGCAGACGTTTAGGCTAGAAGAGCCGTTTTTGGTGATGGCAACTCAAAACCCGATTGACCAAGAAGGTACCTACCCTTTACCCGAAGCGCAAAAGGATCGTTTTATGCTACATCTGACGATTGAGTATCCTAACCGAGATGATGAGCAAGAGATAATGAGACGTAGCCTTTCGGAAAATGGTTTTCCCAAAGTGAGTCCAGTGGTTTCTGTTGGTGATATTTTAAAATTGCGGAAGCTTGTCCGAAAGGTTTATCTCGATGAACAAATTGAAAATTATATCTTAGATATTGTCTCTGCATCCAGAGATCCAAAATCGGCTAGGCTCTCCGAAATCGCTCCGTTTATTAATTATGGGGCGTCTCCGAGAGCGAGTATTAGTATGGCGATTGCGGCCAAAGCAGTGGCTTTTTTGAATCGACGCGGCTTTGTGATTCCAGAAGATGTTAGAGAAATTGCGCCAGATATCTTGCGTCACCGGATAGGTACTACATTTGAAGCAGAAGCAGAAATGGTCACCAAAGATGACATCGTTAATAAAATTCTGGACAAAATAATGGTACCTTAATGAGACAACTAAAATCGTTTTTTCGTCACTTTTCTTTGGTTTTGCTAATGGTGCTTGGTGGTTTTTTTGCGCAAGCTCAAACGGTTGCCCTAGATGAGGTATGCCTAAAACATCTTGGTGAAAGAGCCAATAGTTTAAAGGTGAAAACCTATGCTACTAGAATTGATGAAATGGATAGTGGTGTGGTTGTGCTTAAAGAAAATGCAGGCGTGACAAAAGGGGTTTTGTTTTTCCCGAAAGGGAAGAAGGCACTTTTGATGAGCGGCAATTCTTCTGTGTTGTACTTGCGGGATGAGAAGGGGTTTGATCAAGGGAAATTGACATACTCAATTGATCATCAACGATTTAATGGGGTTTTATTGAGCTCATTAGAAAAAAAAATGGCTACGGTGAGTGGGCGTTTTACGCAAGATGTGCCAGTGATGCCGCCTGCTTGCTACGTGGACAAATGGTTGGTCTATCACGAAGGGCATTTGATGGATGGGGAAAATGTTTACCTATATTTACAGCGTATAGGAAATGGAGATTTGCAGGGGGCGATATATTTTGTTGATAAAAAGATGATGGCTTCTTTGACAGGAGTGATTGTTAATTCTAAAGTAGATTTGGTGGTTGTAGGAAATGATGGCAAACGCATTGGGGATATTTTTGGAGATTTAGGACAAGATGGTGAGTTGGAGGGCGAGTTTGTGACTGGTGGTGCCAAGAAGGTGATTCATACTTTGCCGGTTATCTCTGATGGGCAAAGTTGTGCGTCAGAAATATCGGCAGATTATAGATATAGTATGGTGTATCCAAAGTTAGACATTAGGGAGTTTGATGAGGTGATGGATGAGCAAATGGTTGATTGGGTGAGATACTGCAAAAAACAAAAGCAACAGAAGGAAGCCAAAAAAGGACATTCGGCTATTTTAAATACCCCTGATGCCTTTAGTTATGTAGATGTGCATTGTCGAGATAAATATGTTTTTAGTGGGTTCCAGATTTTTTATGATCCCAGTAAAATTAAATATTCTGTTAAGTCTATTAATTTTGATATTCGCAAAAAGAAATTTTTGAGTTTTGATGATTTATTTGAGTCCAAGGCGCAGCTTAAATTGAAGGTATTGAATCAGGCTCGTAAAAATATCGGCAAGCACCAATTAAGAGCGAATAAGGAATTTGTGGATTGGGCGAGTCAGGTTGCATTTGATGATTTTGTTTTGCAGCCTGACGGCGTATTGTTTGCCAGTGCGTATCATCCAGTGTTTGGACAGTATAAAGTGTTGTTGACATACTCCGAATTAAAAGGCTTTATTAATAATAAAAAAATCGTGAAGCACTTTCGCAAATTAAAGTAATGAATAGACGCGAAAATATAACTCCAGCAGAATTGCTCCGCCAAGTTAGGCTGTTAGAGATAAGTACTCGGCAGAAAACCAAAGATATGTTTTCGGGTGGTTATCAAAGTAATTTTAAAGGCATGGGCATTACTTTTAGCGAAGTGCGGCCCTATCAATATGGCGATGATATTAGGAGTATTGATTGGAATGTGACCGCTAAAACGGGCTCGCCCCACATCAAGATTTTTGAAGAAGAAAGGGAATTGTCGGTTTTGTTGATGGTCGATGTGAGCCGCTCGACGCTGTTTGGTGCTTATGTAAAAACAATTTCTAGGCAGATTACAGAGTTATGTGCATCCTTAGCGGTCACGGCAGAACGCAATGGTGATAAAGTGGGATTGATGCTCTTTTCGTCTGATAATGAGTCGTTTATGCCTGCTAAAAAAGGTAAAGCCCAGCTTTTGAAGATATTAAGAGAGTTGGTTTTGTTAGAAGCACAAGATCAAAAAACTTCATTGAAGCAATCTTTGCGATTTTTGAGACGAGTGTTGAAGAAGCATCATTTGATTTTTATTATTTCGGATTTCTTGGATACGGGATATGTCAAGGAGCTGTCCCTGCTTTCACGAAAGCATGAGATTATTGGGGTGCGGACGTGGGATGATTTTTATGATGACCTGCCTAGAGCGGGTTTTGTGCAAACCATAGACCCAGAGAGTGGGAAAGATGTTTTAGTAGATTTTGGATCGGCGGATAGAGATGCTTTGATGAAGTATTATCAAAATCAAACGGCTTTTTTTACGGATGCTTTTATTCAGGCAAGAGCCGACCAACTAACCATCAAAACTGAAGAATCTGTACACAAGTCCATGTTGGCTTTTTTTGCAAAACGAAATGCTAAAATTGGAAAATGAAAAAGAAGAATTTTATTTTCTTGCTATTTTTCTTTGGGCCGTTTTTGTCGTGGGCTCAATCCGAGAAAGCAATTGTGTCGCTAAAAGTGGATAATGATACGGTGACAATTGGGGACATGATTCATCTAAAGGCTAGGGTGGAGTACGACGCTCAATTAAATATTACGGGGCCAGGATTGGAAGCACTTCCGCCAAATGAATATCTGGAATATCAAGGTCGCCCAGTGATGACCAAAAAAACATCGGAAGATACAGGGCGTAAAATTTTTGTAGAAGATTTGGACGTAATGGTGTTTTTAGATTCTGGATGGATTGAATTTCCACCAGTTCAGTATCAAGCGGTGATGCCTGATACGACTTATTTTTTTGAATCTAATCCTGCCCGTGTATTTGTCCAACCAGTTATTAATATTACAGATACCCCAGAAGGCCTGCGTTCTATTATCGAAGAGCCGACGAAATTAAGTGATTACTATTCGTGGATTTTTGGTTTGGTTAGTTTGATTTTGATTGGTGTGTTGATTTATTTTTTGCGTAAGCAGAAACCAAAAGAAGTTGTCGAAAAGGTAATTGAAAAGCCATCCATAGCACCTGATAAAGAAGCGATTTTAGCTTTGCAGCAAATCAAAAAGAACAAACTTTGGGAGACCGCACCCAAGGATGCACAGATTTCGCTTTCGGAAATATTGCGTAGATTCTTGGAACGTTCTTACAAAATCAATGCACTAGAAGCATCGACTCGCGAGATTGGACGAGATTTAAAGTCAATTTCTCCAAATCAAAAAGCATTATTAATGAAGCTATTAAATGAATCAGACTTGGTAAAATTCGCAAAGTTGACTATGCCCGATGAGCGGCAAGCGCAGAGTGTGGAAGAAGCAATTACTTGGGTGAAACGCAATAAAAAAGGATGATGTTAGGAATGACATTTTGGGGACTAGAGTGGAGTCAACCAGCGTGGTTGGTGTTGGTTCCCATTGTAGCTTTTTTGTTTTGGCGTAGGATGAAAAGCAAGCGGGAAGTGGCTAGGCTTAGTTTGCCAGAAATTGGTCATGTGGATATGGAATTTTCTGTCAAGAAGATGATTTTTAGACACGCTTCTTGGTTACCTTTTTTGGGAGTTGTGAGTATGATATTGGCGATGGCGCGTCCGCAAAAAGTATTGCACCACCAGGAGTACAAAGGAGAAGGGATTGAGATTATGTTGGCGATGGATGTGAGCCCGAGTATGTTGTCTTTGGATTTTGATCCCAATCGCTTGGAAGTTGCCAAAGAGCTGGCGATAGAATTTGTGAAAGCGAGGAAAGGGGACAAGATCGGATTGACAGTTTTTTCTGGAGAAGCTTATACGAAATGCCCGCTAACTACTGATTATCAAACGCTTAGCAAGTTGATTAAGGAGCTTTCTCCAGAGAATTTAGAAATGGGTACGGCGATTGGGATGGGATTAGCCACTTCCGTTAATCAACTAAAAGATAGTAAAGCAAAAAGTAAAATAGTCGTCTTATTGACAGATGGCTCAAATAATAGGGGCGATATAAAACCCATGGAAGCCGCCGAATTGGCGAAAGCTTTTAATATCAAAGTTTATACAATAGGGATGGGCACAGAAGGAGTGGTGAATATGCCCGTGCGGAAAAAATTAAATGGAGAGTTTTTGTTTGCCCCTGTGGCTTCGGATTTTGATGAAGCGCTCCTGATCCGATTGGCGCAAGAGACAGGCGGGGAGTATTATAGGGCACGTACTAAAAATGAGCTTAAGCAAATTTATAAACACATTAATCAACTAGAACGCTCCAAAATTGATGTCATTACACACCTAACCAAAATCGAGCGTTTTCGTCCATTCTTGCTGGTAGGATTGGCGCTTATTGTTATTTATTGGGTGTTGATGTTGGGGTGGGTGAAGCCTTTGCCTTGAAGACGTGGTTAAGCGAGTATCAGCACAGGAAAGGTCAAGGGTAAAAGGCTCAAATGGCTTCCAAAGGCGACCTATCAATTAAAATTGTTAAGGTTTAAGAAACCCATGTTTTAATCTACTAGCGTGGTATTTTTATTTTTCGCGCTTTTGCTTGCCAAGGTTTTTCAAACCGAACAACATTCTTGGTGTCGTAATTTTTATTTGCGACACCCCTTCCATAGGTTGTCACGTACCTTTGTTTTGCCAATAGAATTAACTAATTAATTAATCCAGTGCTTTAGTCCAAGTTGAAATTTGAAAATGTGATATTGTTTTTTAGGTACATGAGTTGCCCATCCATGCTTGATGTTGCCAATACTTGCTGTTATGCTGCTGCTAAAAACTAGCGAGTTGTTATGAGATATATGATAACTAATATTTGGGGAGAAATTTACAATTACCCCATAAAAGGGCGAATTTATTAACTGATGCTCATCAATGAAAAAAGATGTACCTGATAGCCACATAAAGTTGATCCATAACTCTGTACCATAGTCCCAGTTTGGGGTTGTAAAGCGATACAAACCACCAGCACCTACGCTAATTGATGTCCATAATGGTTTTTTCCCTGGGGAGCCATTATATTTAAAGCATAATTCAAAGAAAATCCGTATTTTACGCCAAAAGGTCAAAGATATTGGCAAAATTGCCGCTTAATTCTTACCGAACCATTGCCCTTACAGAATCGCTGGTTTTTTAGATTTTATTGATGCTTTGGTGCAATTATAATGTTATATTTTTTTGGACGCAAGGCAGAAATTTGTGAAGTCTTACCAGTTTTTTTTTGGCTAAATTTAGGTAAAATCTTATGCAAATACCTGATAATCAGCTATTTGTAAATTATAAGCCTTCAGTTTCAATTTATTGTTATGGGGTAAGGGAAAAGACGAATAAAAAAATAAAGTTATAAATTATTATTTTGTGGGACATAAGTAGCTGCGGGCTATCTTTTGTACTACACACTAGTTTACATTTGGTGCAACATTTAAGTAGGACAGATGTATTAAGAAATGTCTTTGTTACCACAATAATATGGTACTATCTTTGCGATAGGCCCCAAAAAATCCGTAGCCACCTATTATGTTTGACCACGAAGGGTCGGGTGCTGTAGAAGAGCCTATTTCGATTTGGCGGTTTTCATTTAGAGACTGATAAAAGCTTATTATACTAGGGGAATAACTTCTTAGAATATACTTAATACCTGCAATACTATCAATCTCTATATGATAAAATGGAGAATCTTTTAGACGGTATTGTCGGTTAAAGAAGTGAACTTTACCATCATCTAAGTAATGGTTATTATAAAAACCTAAGGGGGATAGGTAAATGGGGCCACTCGAATAATTACCTGGGCCACCAGTCTTAAGGGGAGTGTACTTAGTTGAGTCTGGTTTGATTAAGTATATTTTGGCCGAACAAGAGTTTATGGCTAAAGCATCATCTTTGAAGCTCATTTTCATATTAACTGTTGAATCCAAATCAATTGTATAATCGTAGGTTAAAATGGATATTTTTTTGTTTATTTTAATAGGCTCCGAGCGAACTTCGTACTCCCCAAATTGAACAAATAGAGAGTATTCACCATCCACCATAATATCCTTTGTCGAATAATAATAAGGTGCTTTGTAAAGCAGGGTGTCATAGTTTGTTTGGTTTCTCTCTAAGACGACGAAGGCATCGGTAATAGGTTTGAATTCATTATTACTGGTAACAGGTTTGCTAATGGTTATCGCACAAATAGCGCCGTCTTCAGGGCTTATAACCCCATAAACTACGGGTTTTTTGATATGCGGAATAGCAATTTCAGTTTCCTTGCGGCGTTCACAACTGACAAGTACAAAAAGGCTGAAAAAGAGAAGAAAAGTTTTCATTGGTTCTTGCGTTTTGATGTGAATTCATATCTGATAGAAGCTCCAGGTATCAAAGGAAACAAACTGGTTATTTTTAATTTTCTCTCTGTATATACATACTGGCCATTTTTAAAAATAGGATTTCCTGTTACTCTAATAAGGTTGGGATTAATACGATTATATGCATTGTAAATTGAAAAATTCCATATCCATTTATTTTTTTCTTGAGTAAATCTTGAGTATTCAATTCCGAGGTCGAGTCGATGATAGGAAGGTAGTCTGAAGCTATTTTTTTTGGAATAGATTTGTTGTAGTGGGGTAGAAGCGACAGGAAGTGTAATGGCTCTACCTGTACTATAGACCCAATTGCCTGTCAGCATAATTTTCTTTTTCCATGCATAAGTTACATTGATGGAAAAATCGTGGGTTTTGTCGTAAGTAAAAAAGTATCTTTCCCCCTGATTAATATTGTTAAACTGTCGATAATTTCTAGAGATTGTGTAGCCACTTATAAAATTGAATTTTCGATACTGTTTTTTTACAAAAAAATCAGCGCCATAGGCATCTCCTTTTCCATCTTTTTCAATTAGTGACTCCCAATTTCCAATTTGTGCAAAAGGGTTTTTTAAAGATTTTTTAAATGTTATTTGATGAGTCATCTTCTTTTTGTAGGCATCAATTGTCAGCACCCAGTTAGAGAAGGTGATATCTGCACCGATAGAAGCTTGTAATCCCGTTTGGGCATTGGTTTCTTTGGTGATGGGTACCCAAATATCATTAGGCAGGCCAAACCCGTTTGGGTTAGGTAATAACGATATATACTGTGTCATAATACTAGCACCACCATGAATGTTAATAAAATTGGTTAGCTTAAATGTTGTCAGGATTCTAGGCTCTATTCCAGAAAAGTGAATAGCATTGTAAAAATGACTCCAACGTATTCCAATATTCGATGAAAATCGACCTTTACGAAAATTGTCTTCAGCATATATGTAGTATTCGGGTGTTGTATAGTCTTTACTTAAAGTCTCTTTTAAGAAAGACTTGATAGCGAATTGTTTTAGGCTACCACCTGCACCAAAATTTAACTCATGATTTTTATTCAAAGTATAGTTAAAATCAAGTTTTAATAGATGATCCCGTATTTTTGAAGAATTAGAATAACTGTATAAAATATCCTTTGTTTCTTTGTTAATGTTTTTGTCTTTACGCTTGAATGAATATGTTGTTATGCCCACTAGTACTTTTGCAAAAAGGCGATTGGATAAGGGGGTTATGTATCTAATCGAAGCGGTATTGTTGCCCCAGTGGATATTTTGGCTGGTTATAATGGTGTCATTAGGGATTGTTCTTGCAAAATTAGACTTGTCGCTCCCTTTGTAAAAGCTAAAGAAAATAGACCCCTTGCCAATCTGGAAATGGTTTTTTATGTTTAAATCAGACATGGAATAAAAGTAATCATTTTCTTTGTCGAAGAAGCCTTTTAGAAGCGTTAGATATGCGGTGCGACCTGCTACCATGATACTTGACTTATGTTTTGTTAAAGGAGTGGAACAAGTTGCCGATGAGTTGAGAAGGCCTAGTCCTACGTTTCCACTAAAATTAGAGCGGTTGCCATTATTCATTTGTATATCTATAATCGAAGAAAGTCGGCCTCCATATCTTGCGGGAAATCCTCCTTTTATTAATTGTACATTGTTGATCGCATCAGAATTGAAAACGCTTAAATAACCACCTAGGTGCGTAGTGTTGTAAACAGGTATTCCATCTAATAGGACTAGGTTTTGATCGGGAGTGCCTCCACGGATAAAAAGATTCGACGAGCCTTCTTGACCCGTTGATACCCCAGGTAGTAATGAAAGAGATTTAAAAATATCTTTCTCTCCTCCAATGGTTGGCATGTGATTTAAGGTTTTAATTGGGAGGATGATTTTGGCTGGGTTGTTGTTGCGCATTGATTTTTGGGCATTGACGACTACCTCTGATAATACAATTGGCTGTAGTTTGAAAGTGAGCGGACTCAACGATTCCTTTAGGATAGTATCAATAGGCTGATAGCCAATAAAAGAAATTTGTATGTGTTTTGCAGTATTCAGGTCTATGGAAAAGTGTCCATATTCATTGGTGTATGTTCCTGATTTGTTTGTTATGTCAAAAACCAATGCCCCGATAACGGGCTCTTCACTTTCTGCATCATAAACAAATCCCTCTAAAACTCTTTCTTGGCAGATAACCCAGTTGCTACCTGCGAATAGAAGTACTAAAATAATAAATATCTTCATCTTTTTAAACTTAAGTTTTGCCTAGGCATGATACTATTCACACCTAGACAACGACTTTAGAAAAATATTATTTTAGTGTTAATTAATCCCATCCACATGCTACTTCGAAAAAGCACTCTCCTGATTCAAAACCCCAATTATAAGGGGCAGAACCTACTGTTCCTGGGTCAACGGATAAGTTTATGACATATAAGCTAGATGTCTTAAAGAAGGTGAATGGGTTAAGATCGTTTGTCGTATATTGGCAGACAAAATCATCGATTTCTGCCTTCCATCCAGTGAAAGTCCAACCAGTTCCACCCCAAATTCGCTTACAAGGCGTTCGTAAATCCCAGCCCATTCCGAATCTAATGACATCATCACGGTTTGCAATCCACTTTTTTGACCACCATTTGTTTCTGAACTTCCAAGATTTAACAACTCGTTCAAAATGAACATCAACAATCCATGCGGGATTGCTATATGTAAAATGAATAACTCGCCACCACTTTTGCCATCCTTCGACTTCTTTATTGCCTGTATCGTCAAAGTCATGACCGTAGAGCGTTTGTCCACAAGAAGATCTACTTTCTGCGGATGTAACATAGTCAAATACGTATACCCCTTGCAGTTTATTAGATTTTAATGTAGATATCGCTTCCTGCATTTTATCCATATCCCCATCTAAAACAAGAACTTGTTTGTTTTGGTTGAACCAGTACAAGTTTCCTTTGATTATAACAAATTTATCATCATTTAATAAGGATGCTAGAGAGCGGCTGGCTACAGGAAGTTTTGGACCTTTTTCTTTTGATATCTCAAATTGTGTTTGGTATTTATTCATAAAAGCGTGAAGCTCTGATTCTGATTGAACTTGTTCAAACTCTTGTTGGGCAGTGTAGTAGGATGCAAATAAAGAGTTGAAACCTATAGAATGACTCCATCTCACAATCTCTTTATCATAAAGATGAGATTGTTCGCTGTCAGTTATTTGAGCCAAGGCATTGTTAAAGTCATCGATACTACTAAAAGATAGAATTCGATCTTCGGTTACAGCTACGTTTATTTTTAAGGTAGTGGCCTTTGGGGTAGTCGGTGTTTCTGGTTTAGTGTTAGGCAACTCATTTTGGTTAATTCCTTCCTTTGAGCAGGATTGCGCAGAAAGAATTAGGATAAATAAGGTGTAAAAAAAATCTTTTTCATTTTTTAAAATTTTTAAAATGAATCGGGCCAATATCGACCCAAGCAACCATAAAACAAAATCTCCATCCATTCCCTAAGCACACAGTTCAGCCAATAATACACAACAATCGGCTCCATACATTTGCTCACAAGATACTAACTTTTTAGATTTGCCCTTACAGAATCGCTGGTTTTTTAGATTTTATTGATGCTTTGGTGCGATTATAATGTTATATTTTTTTGGACGCAAGGCAGGAAATGGAAGTCTTACCTGCTTTTTTTGGCTAAATTTAAGCAAGTTTT
>CAMZKG010000093.1 GCA_947311105.1 uncultured Saprospiraceae bacterium | reverse complement strand
GTGTAACGGGTTTAGCGGTTTAGCGGTTTAGCGGGTTTAGCGGTGTAGCGGTTTAGCGGGTTTAGCGGTGTAGCGGTTTAGCGGGTTTAGCGGTGTAGCGTCACGGGCGGCGGCACAACTCCTAAGTACTCTTTCACTACTCTTTCACTACTCTTTTCACGACCAAACCTTCATCGGTATATAATTTAAAAACATACTGACCAGCCGTCCATTTTTTCATATCTACTTGCATGACATTTTTATTGACGCTATTGGTCTCATATATTTTTTGCGCAAGCATATCGAATACTTCAAGACGATTTGGGTGCAAATCCTTTATCTCTATTGAGACATGACTTGTTGCAGGACTAGGATAGACAGTCACTTTTCCCTGTAAAGCGGGATTAAGCGTACCTACCGTGGTTTTATTCACAAAGACGACGGTAGTTACACCATTATTTTTTACGCTAAATTCCTTAACATTACCTTCAGCATCTACCCCTTTGATGCCTTTAATAGTAATAGGCACTTCGATATATTTACCCGTACGAAGATATACAATATCATCAATAATAATGTCCACCTTAGCTAATTTGCCATAACCATCCTTTGACGTTTGGTCATTTCTGACAAATGCCATATCTAGCTGATGAGCATCCAAAAAGTGACTACTTGCCCACAATAATTCATTTGAAGAACCAAAAAAAGAATTGTCAAAATAATCAACCATGGCAGATTTATTAACCAAATCTTCTGGATAATCAATCGCAACGGAAATACCCGACAAATCATAAGCTGGTGCTTGCCCATTGCCAACCTTCAACTCTAAAGACACCGTAAATTCTGATGGACTAGCATCCGTAATCACAATAGAATCTGTCAATAATTCCAAATAAACGGGGGGCAAATTGGGCTCAGTTGATAATACGGAAGCGGGCATCGGCTCGGCATTCACCAAAACGGTATTCACATCGTAGTGATCCACTTCTCCATTTCCATCACAATCCAAATGCTTATAATTCACTCCACCCATATTGCTACCCCAATCAAAAGCTAATTGACCTTGCCAATCCGTCGTAGGATTCGGTCGGGGATATCCTGATGCATCATTACCCAAGCCCACAAACAATACGTCATTCAGATTGGCTTTGCCATTAGCATCCGCATCTCCAGGATATACATAGTCTTCTAGTCCGCTTCCACTTGGCATCTGTATACTATCCCCTAGTGCTATCACTTGACACTTGGCATCAAAACACAGATTGTTACCCGTCAACAAACAAACCACATAAGAATCATCACTTGGAAACGAATGCGTAAAAGGGCCTATTCCTTCTTCAAAGCCACCATCACTAAATAGCCAAAAACTAATAGAATTATTTTCAGATGTATTCGTAAACACGACATCATTACTATTGGGCGATATTGAATAATCAAACGTGACAATACATTCACTTGTGTCTCCACATACTCCAGGCCTGTAGGAAGTTATTCCGCCATAATAAAAAGCTTTACACCCATTGGTGTAAGTCTCGTTATCACATCCGCACACTGGGGCATATTCATTGCCACATGACATCGTCGTATCCATTATTGATGTATCTACACACATATAAGGATTATTAGAAAAATCAAGTAGCTCACAAGCCGTTTGCGAACAAGTATCCCCCGAAGATGTCACCATCGTCACACTCAAACAAAGCTCCTTGCCGGCATCCGTTAATGGACCAAAAAATTCACAGCTGTCACCTACCGATACACCGTCTAAAGTCCAATGGTAGCTTATCGGTGCCCAGCCTAACCCTAGATTATAATCTACGCCATATTCATTACTTCCTAGATAGACATATGGAAGTAATTCGAGAGAACATGAATCAACATAAGAACTATCTACAGTCAAACACGTCAAGCTAACCGTTGGCATTCCATAACAAGACCCACTATTAGCCAGATCATAACTAAAGTGCACAAAATCCCCTGCTGTTAGCGTCCAGCCTCCATCATCTACCACTTCCACTACTTCACTTGAAGGCATTTCTATATGAAAATTATCACAGGCACTATCCGAAATAACCAATCCAAAATACTCACATTGTCCATATGCATTTGATGCTGATGCACCCAAAAATAGGGTCAGAAATATAAAAAAGGTTTTGAGCAAGCGATTAAATTCCATAGAAAAAAAATTATGGGGTTTCTTGATGATACAAATATAATCAATCTTCTAAAGTAAAAAAGTACATAATTCTTCATTTGTGTCAAAAAAATGTCAAAAAAAAATGCTCAATTCATTGTTTACTAGCTACTTATGCGTTTTATTTGCATAAAAAAATGCTTAGTAAAAAATTAATTTCTTATTTAAATACTCTTTCTGCAGCCGAAATCCGCAAGCTAGAAAAATTCATACGATCACCATACCACAATGAAATCGAAAAACTTTCCCAATTCTACGCTATCATTATGCCTGCTTTCGCAAAAGAAAGCTTATCTATTCCATCCAAAAAAGTAATCTGGCAAAAACTTTTCCCCAACAAAGCTTACAATGATGTCAAAATCCGAAAAATGGCGTCTTTGATACTCCATCTGGCCATCGAATTTAAAGCTTTGGAGCTACTAAAAGAACAACCCACCCAAAAACAAATTCTAAAACTTAAAGCGGTAAGCCACCCTGATCTAAAGACACATATCGCCACTTTTAACCGTAAATTCTCAGAAGATAAAAACGTCCCCAACACAGCTCTCTCCCATTTTTACAAATATGAATTCAACATTCAAAATCACCGTATCCTAGAGCAAAAAAATGATAGAAAAAAACTACAAAAACTTGAAAACCTTAAAAAGGCCGAAAAACACTTACATATTTTTTTCTATGTCAAAAAAATGTCTATCATCGCAGATACTATTGGTTATCAAGGCTTTATGAATATTCCCACCGAAAAAACCCAAGATACTGCTTTTCTAAAAGCTCTCCCCGAAAGTCCTTATTTTAATGAGCCCATCATCCAGGTTTATTATCTTATTTTGCAAATGCTCTTTAACCCGTCAGAAGAAAAACACTTTTTCAGCCTAAAAGACTGGCTAGACGTTAACCACACTAAATTTTCTAAAAAACAGCTCAAAAGTTATTATTCTCATTTGGTTAATTACGGCATCACCCACAAAATCAATAAAGGTGAAGAGTCCTACTACCTCCATGTTTTTGATGTATTCAAAAAAATGGTGAGCCAACAATTAATCTTTGACCCTTTCATCGACTCCAATTTTTATAGAAATATTATCAGCAGCGGTATCAAGCTACATGAATTTGACTACATCAATGATTTTATCCGTAATTATTCAAGCTTACTACCACCTGACCTACAAAAAAATGCCGAAACTTACAATTTAGCTCGCTTGTTCTATGCTCAAAAACAATACAAAAAAGTTTTAGAACTGCTTCATAATGTAGAATTATCTAATATATCCTATGCTTTGGGTGCAAAAACCATATTAGTCGGTACTTATTTTGCCCTAGACGAATACAGAGTACTGGAGTCCCATCTTTTAAGTTTTCGTATCTTTATTCTTCGTAATAAACTACTAGCCAAAAATACCAAACAAGGATATCTAAACTTCCTTAAATTCACTAAAACACTTACTCACCTTGCCCCTTACGACAAAAAAGCACGAAATAAACTCAAAAAAGATGTTTTAAATACAAAAAACCTAATGGTCAGGCATTGGCTTCTAGAACAAATCAACAATTACTAGACATCCAAACTAGGCACCAATCGATTGATCCGAAAATACAATTCCACGGGCTTGAATGGTTTCATGATAAAATCATCCGCTCCATTATCCAAAGCCTTTTTTAAAGTATCACCATTGTCATCCAAGGTCGCCATGACCAAAAAAGGCGAAACTTTCCCGTTATTCTTTTTCTTCGACCATTTCACTATATCAACAGCGGATGCCCCCTTCATCTGCAAATCAGTAATAATCAAATCTAACTCCAAACTAAGCACAGCTTCTTTGACCTCCTTCACATTCTTGACGTGATTGACATTATACCCTTGCTTCTCCAACCTGAATTTTAAGGCGGTCAACATGATATCCTGCTCTACGCAGATTAATACATTTTTAGATAATTCCATCTATTTTTGTTATTTGCTTTCGCAAATGTAAGAAATCTAAGCGGAATTCGATTGTTTTTCTGCTTTTTTTTAGCCCGTATTCAATATACAACCTGATTGCTAGATACCCGAACGGCCGTTCGGCTCGACTTCCCGCGATCTTGCTTCTAGTAAGCCGATTGCTAAACACCCGAACGGCCGTTCGGCTCAACTTCCCGCGATCTTGCTTCTAGTAAGCCGATTGCTAAACACCCGAACGGCCGTTCGGC
>CAMZKG010000092.1 GCA_947311105.1 uncultured Saprospiraceae bacterium | reverse complement strand
CGACTCAACCAGCGAGCAAAGCGAGCGACTCAACCAGCGAGCAAAGCGAGCGACTCAACCAGCGAGCAAAGCGAGCGACTCAACCAGCGAGCAAAGCGAGTGTCTCAACCAGCGAAGCGACTCAACCAGCAAAGCCCGAAGGGCAAGCGACTCAACCCTCAACTCCTCCCCAAATAAATATTTTTCCAAAAAAGGCATTATAATTGCTAATAATATGACTAAATTTGCACGATGGATATTTCTGTTGTTATACCGCTGTTGAATGAAGATGAATCACTACCAGAATTGGAAGCATGGATCCGTAAGGTTATGGACACCAACCACTTCTCCTATGAGATACTTTTTATTGACGATGGCAGCACCGACAATTCTTGGGCGCTCATTGAAACGATGACCCAAACAAACCCCAATGTCCGCGGCATCAAATTTCAAAGAAACTACGGCAAATCAGCCGCCCTAAATGTAGGCTTTGAAGCCACCAAAGGAGATGTGGTCATCACCATGGATGCGGATCTACAAGACAATCCTGAAGAAATACCCGAATTGTATCGGATGATTATGAAGGATGGATTTGACTTAGTCTCAGGTTGGAAAAAAGTCCGCCATGACCCAATTTCCAAAACCATTCCGACAAAACTATACAATGCCGTCACCCGAAAATTAAGTGGCATTTACTTACACGACTTTAATTGTGGGCTAAAAGCCTACCGTAGTAATGTCGTCAAAAGCATTGAAGTATATGGCGAAATGCACCGATACATCCCCGTCATTGCCAAATGGGCAGGATTCAAAAAAATCGGTGAAAAAGTCGTCCAACACCAAGCTAGAAAATATGGCGTAACCAAATTTGGGAGCATCATGCGCTTCATCAATGGACCTTTAGACTTGATTTCTATCATGTTTGTGGGCAAATTCGGCAAAAAACCCATGCACTTTTTTGGCTCTCTAGGCGCATTGGCATTTTTTATAGGATTTGTCATTTTGGTTTATCTTTCCTTTGCCAAGCTATTCTACCATCAATACGGTATCACCGAGCGCCCCTTATTTTATTTTGGGATTTTAGCTATTATCATGGGCACGCAGCTATTTGTGACAGGATTCCTTGCGGAAATGATTTCTCGAAACTCCATCCACAGAAACAATTATTTGGTAGAAAAACGGATTGGCAAAACGAAATAAATCTATTTTCTGCACAGGAAAAGACATAGTTAATTTTTTACATACCAAAACCTATAACAAAACGTTTGCACATAGCGTACTATAGCTTTCGCAAAAGAAACATGTAAAGAATCATCAAATTAAGACAAATGATATTTGTATTATCAAACAAATATCCCTAATATTGTCTTTGTAATACGACAAATGACCAAAAATGGATAGGAAACTTTCACAACTTGCTAAGCAAGTAATCGCAAAAAGTAGAGATGAAGCCATCAGATTGGGCCAAGATTATATTGGTCCTGAGCACTTTCTACTCGGTCTAATTAAAGAATCAGACAATCTAGCCGCTAGAGTTTTAGACGCGCTTGATGTTGATCTAGACCAACTTTCTTCTCGCATTGAAGAAGAAATTGAATTTAACGCAGGTGGTTATGCAGGTCTTTCCGTAGGTAAGATTCCCCTAAATCGCCGTGCCGAAAAAGTACTACGTATCACTTATCTGGAAGCAAAATCCATGAAAAATGATAAAGTACTACCCGAACACATCATGCTCACTTTGCTCAAAAGCGAAGATAAAGTAGCGGATATCTTACATGATTTTAGCTTAAACTATGATAATTTCCTTTCGGAATTAAATTTTGTCAAGCAAGACATGGAATCTTTCGGGGAAACGGACTTTTTTGCGGAAGCGTCTTCCAATGACCCCGACGAGCCGTTCGAAGGAGAAGGCGGACAATTTGGCAAGTTCTCATCTGGTAGCAGAAAAGAAAGTCGCTCCAAAACTCCTGTTTTAGATAATTTTGGTAGGGACATCACCTACCTTGCGGAAAATGACAAGCTAGACCCTATCATCGGTAGAGATAGTGAAATCGAAAGAGTCTCGCAAATCTTGAGCCGCCGTAAAAAGAACAATCCTATTTTAATTGGTGAGCCTGGGGTCGGCAAAACAGCCATCGTAGAAGGGTTGGCTCTTCGCATCAAACAGAAAAAAGTCAGCAGAACGCTATTCGGAAAAAGAATTGTCATGCTTGATTTAGCTGCTTTGGTCGCAGGTACCAAATACCGTGGTCAATTTGAAGAGCGCATCAAGGCCATCATGGTCGAATTAGAAAAATCTAGGGACGTTATTCTCTTTATTGATGAAATTCACACCATGGTTGGAGCTGGTGGAGCGACAGGTTCGCTGGATGCTTCCAATATCTTCAAACCTGCACTAGCACGCGGAGAACTTCAATGCATCGGCGCTTCTACGCTTGATGAATACAGACAGTACATCGAAAAAGATGGCGCTCTTGAAAGACGTTTTCAAAAGGTAGTCGTCGATCCTCCTTCTCCAGAAGAAACCGTCCATATCTTAAAAAATATCGCCTACAAATACGAAGAGTTTCATAATGTTACCTATTCTAAGGAAGCCATTGAAGCCTGCGTATCTTTGAGTGATAGATATATTTCTGACCGATTCCTTCCGGACAAAGCAATTGATGTGATGGACGAAGTTGGGGCCAGAGTACATTTGAAGAATATCCACGTACCAAAGCACATTGAAGAGCTAGAAAAGCAATTGGATGAGCTAAAAGAAAAGAAAAACCTTGCGGTAAAAAGTCAACAATACGAAAAAGCCGCGGACTTAAGAGACGAAGAAACGCAACTCATCCGTCAATTGGATATTGCGAAAGTGAACTGGCTTGAAGAAAGCAAATCTAAGCGATACCCCGTTGACGAAGAGCAGATTGCCGAAGTGGTTTCTATGATGACAGG